>JAKSDL010000166.1 GCA_022360105.1 Pseudomonadota bacterium | reverse complement strand
TCCTCTTCCACCCCTCCCAAGTTCCTGGGTTCCCAAATCTTCAAACATAAAAAGCCCAGGCAACTGCAAAACAAAGATGTTCCCAACAACCCACAGTTTGGAAATCCTCAAATCTTAACCACTCCCTCTCCATAAGCGCTTTGCCCTCCCTTCGCTACTCTACGATCTAATCGGCTACCTGCCGATGATCAAAATCCGTCGCAACACCTGTTGAGTATAGTAATTCTCACTTCCGGTTATTTTGTCATTTTGATAAGGGATCAGATCGCTGATTATTTTTGACACGTCTTAGCCAGAGCTGATATGTAGTAAGGTAGCCCATTTGACTGCGCTCAAAAAAACGCTTCTTCTTCACATTGTTAGTTCCGGCAAATGACCCAATTTCGAAATCTGTTAAATACAAATATCAAATACAGGGATAGCACCATTCATCTCAAGCCAAGCGAGATCCATGTTGCCAAAACACCAACTTTGATTTGGACGACCCTTGGTTCCTGCATTTCAATCATTTTCTATCATCCGCAGCGACAAATTTCATCAATCTGCCACCCACAACTTCCTTCGCGAAGAAAAAAACCTGAGTATTGTTGTGATCATTGCCCGGTCAAATGCTTGCAAGATGTTGATCCGGCAAATGAATTTAAGTATGTGACGTGTACGGTTTTTTATATGATTCGGAAGTTTCATAACATTGGAATATCGAAGAACGATATTCAGGTAAAACTCTTTGGAGGAGCGAAAATATTAAAGGAATCCAGCGATATCACGTCTGTTGGTCCAAAGAATGTTGTGATCGCAAAGCAACTGCTAAACGATAACGGACTTAAAATAATGGGGGAAAACACTGGCGGAAATTATGGGAGAACTATCTACCTATATTCGGACACCGGGGTTGTACTACATAAGAAGTTACCCAAAAGCCAGGTTTATCAACAGGGATAATAAACCTGCCGGGAGCGTTCGGAAAACGATTACCCAACTCGTATTTCTTCTTTCCTTGGATGATTTCAATTTATAAAGATTACAAGCCTTTCCTATTGTAATCGGGCCAACCCAATAAAACAGATTTTCCGTGGCGACTGAATTTGACTGTCCTTTCTTTATAAAATCTACCTCCAAGATTCGCAGTTCTTCAATTAGTGGGGTTATAGCCAATCGCTTGTCTTTTTAAACAATCCTGTGATAGGTATACACTGGTTTAAATATTACGAATAATTACCGCGAGTGGTTGGATCTTAACTGCCTGTTAAATCCGGTAGTTAAGGTGTATATCTTATGTTGTAGGGAAGATGCTGAGTAATTCTTTTAAAATTTGCCCCTGTTGCAAGCAATCCTGGCCAAGTCAGTCAGAATTCATATCCGATGGTAACCTGGTTTTGAATGGTTATATGGCGAACTTCAAAAACCTGGATAAAGGATTACTCCTTTTTACCCACAATATTGATAATTGCTATTCAACCATGGCTATTGAAGTAAAAGACTTCCGAAATTTGTATACTGGTCCCGTCTATAAAAAACGGCAAACCAAAACAAAGGATTGCCCACGATATTGCCTTGATCAGGAGCAGTTTGAGCGTTGTGAAGCATATTGTGAGTGTGCCTTTGTTCGTGAGATTTGCAACGTCATCAAAAAAAGACAAACCAAAGAAGAGTTTGCAATCTGAACCCAAGAAAAATACATAAAATTATTATTGATTGTGCTGCAGAAAACCAGTTCATTGAATATACGATTTTGACATCTCCATGAATTGGGACAGCAGGGGAGAGCACCACTTTTCAGCGTGCCAGATCATGAGAACCGTTGTTTCCATGTAGTCATTCTCCCAGTTCAGTTTTACCAATGTTCTATCCTTCAGTTCATTTGCCACGGATACCTCAGGGCAGATGGTTATGCCCAGTCCCCGGTGCAAACATTCGCGAATGCTATTGATACTGGAAAATTCCATCATTTTAGGAAATACATGAGTTTGTTCAAGCAACTGCTCGAATTGACGTCGGTAGCTTCAGTCAGTTTTTGCAATGAGAACAGTTTCATTATGTAAATCTTCCAACGGCAGAGTTCTCTTTTTGGCCAGGGGGTGGGAGTTGCCGGCGACCAGTATTAATTTCTCAGTTTTTAATTTGTGGATGTTTACTTCTTCAAGGCGGATATCATCTATCATTAAGTAAGCCAGGTCGATACGGCCGGAATTTAGTTCCTCCCTAAGCTGTTGATCGGAACAATTAATGAAATTAAGGTTTACCTCCGGATTTGATTTATGGTAGTGAGCTATGATTTCAGGTATATAAACACTGGCTAAGGTTTCCGGTATACGGATGGTCAGGCGGCCTTTGGCATACCTGGCATCTGTAATTTCCGATCGAATCTCGTCCGTCATATCTTCCATTTTACGGGCGTATTCGAACAGTTTTCTTCCAGCGTCCGTAATCATGACACTACGGCCTATTCTATCAAACAGTTTTACCTCCAATTCTTCTTCCAAAGAGCGAATTTGAGCCGAAACCGATGATTGGGCCATAAACAGCTTTTCAGCCGTTTTAGTAAAACTGAGTGTCTCTGCCACAACCCGAAAGGTTCTAAGTTGTCTGAATTCCACGTAGATTCTCCTATCAGTTATTCCGATAACAACCATCGAAATAAATCGTTTTACACGATGAATGAGCTATATTAATAGATAAATTAGATTTCAACAATAATACGGAGATAAAAAATGACAAAATCGGAAGTAAAAAAGGATGTATCGACCGTGGCAATTGACTATTTTCAAAATGGATATCACTGCGCAGAATCGATTGTGGCCGCGGTATTAGGAGCAATGGGTGAAGACTCAAAAGAGGCCGTTGCCCATGCAACAGCGTTTGGAGGAGGTTTTGGGAGATCCCTTGGGGATGCCTGTGGTGCACTGTCCGGTGCTTTGGTCGCTATCGGTCATCTGCATGGACGGCGTAAGCCCGGTGATTGTTGGAATCTTGCTGCCAATCTCGGAGCGGCTATTCGTGATGCGTTTATCGAGTCTTATGAAACCACTCACTGTAAAACATTGAAAGAACGGTTTGGAGAAGAGCAGCAATTGGCGGAATGTCAAAAACTAACCGGCGAACTTGCCCAAAAACTATATGATCTCCTGATCAAAACACAAAACGAACAAGAGGAAAATAAATGATCCATGCTCAGTTTACCATTCTGTGCGCCAGGTTTACTATATACATTTGGAATAGATTTTAACTCGCATCACGGTACAAGGAGAGTACAATGAATGTACATGAGAAAATCAATTATGTTGAGTTTCCTTCCGGAGATATAGAAAAGACCAAAGAGTTCTTTTCCAAAGCGTTTGGCTGGAGATTTGAAGACTTTGGTCCTGAGTATACTGCATTTTCAAACCAAGGCTTGGATGGAGGCTTTTTCAAGTCGGATCTGGTTGTCACAGCAGCTAAAGGAAGTGCATTGGTTGTGTTTTACAGCGAAGATTTGGAAAGCACCCAATCCAAAGTCGAATCAGCTGGTGGAACCATTTCACAGGCCATCTTCAATTTTCCCGGAGGGCGTCGTTTTCACTTCAACGATCCCAACGGAAACGAATACGCTGTTTGGTCAGACAAGGGCATATAAGTAGGCTGTTGGCGGCAGCAAGGGACGGGCACATCCAGGCCTCTTTTTACTGCTTCGCGTGTGCTGATCAGTGAGATCCAGCCTTTTCCTTAATCGGGGATCAAGTTATGGTTAGCTCGTATTTTATAGTATATCGAGCGAGAACCTCTTTTATGCTTTTTTCCAGATCAGAAACTGAAACATTCGTACTTTTTTTGATCCTGACGTTGGCCATGGTGCCAAGCAATTTATCTTCGGTGACGTCAACCGAGAGCGATTCAATAACACCACCAAGTGCCTTGATTTCATTCAGATAGACAAATTGAACGGCATTTTGACGTAGCGCCGGTTTAAAGATCTTTCCGATGGGCGTTAATGGCAGCTCTTCCATTATAAAAACATCTTTTGGGATTGCTGCGCGTTCACCAATGTTTTCTTGCAGGTGCTCCAGAATTTTTTCTGCCGTCAGTTTAGATCCCTGCTGTAGCTGGACAAAGGCAACCGGTACCTCCCCGGCGTGCCGGTCCGGACGTCCCACCGCAGCAGCAACCTGAACATCATCAAGCATGTATAAAGGTTCTTCAATAGCGGCCGGATCAATATTATGACCTCCTCTAATTATAAGATCCTTGGATCTGCCTGTTAGCCAGAAGTATCCTTCAGCATCTCTGCGTCCCAAATCTCCCGTGTCAAGCCAGTTGTCTTTTACCCAGATGTTTTTATTTTTGTTCTCATCAAGGTAACCAGAAAATACCGTTGGCCCTTTTATGCAGACCTGCCCTATTTCATCATCCGCTGCTTCTCTCAGACCTTTTTCATCCCTGGTGAGTATCGTCATTTCAGTGTAGGGAAGTCGAAAACCGATGGAACCCACCTTTCGTTTACCGTATGGAGGGTTCAATGTTGAAGCAGTCGTCCCTTCTGTCAGCCCGTAACCTTCCAAAATAGTCATGTTGGTTTTACTTTCAAAGCGATTGATAAGCTCTGTTGAAAGTGGGGCGGCGCCGCACAAGGCAAATTTCAGAGTCGAAATGTCCGCATCTCTCTGCTCGATGTCCAGCAGCACTGAAAGCACCGTGGGGACACAAGAGAAGAAATTCGCTTTGTAACGTTCTACAATTTTATAAAAGTTTTGCATCACTGCTGCATCACGGTAGCCTTGTGGCGAAAGAATGACTACATGGGCTCCAACAGAGAAGGGATAACCCCCTGTAACCATGGTGCCGTTTACATGAAAAAGTGGCAGTCCGCAAAGAACCGTCTGCTCCCTTTTTAATAGTCCTGTTGAGTCCATGATCTGGGCCATGGAGGCTTCATTAAAATGGGTATGTGGGGCCAGCTTTGGAATTCCTGTTGTACCTCCTGTATGGTAAATGGAGGCCAGATCGGAAGGGTCGATTTGTCTGCCTGAATCCAGTTTATCGCCATTGTAGTTCTGAATAACTTCGTCATAACCGATTATGCCTTCTTTTTCATCTCCGGATCCGAACACTCTGACAATAGCTTTCAGGTTCGGAAGCTCCTTGCGGATTTGCTCCACCTTGGGCCAAATCTCTGACCCCGGCACTTCACCCAGTGCAACAAGTACCTTTGTGTTTGCTGCCTGACAAATGTCCTTAATGGTGTGTGCCTCCAGCAGAGGGTTAATAGGATTAACAACACCCGCAGCTTCCCCACCCCATAAAACATAGTGTGCATGTGGCGCATTGGGTAATAAGTATGAAACGACATCTCCAGGGCCAACTCCCAGGTCGTGAAACAGGTTAGCCGTACGATTAATCTGGCTGAAAAAATCCTTGTAAGTTACCTCCATTGGGCTATCGTACAAATCGCCGTTCAGCATGAAACTCATGGCGACTTTTTCGGGATCTATCTCTGATCCCTGCTTCAGCAAATCGTACATGTTGGTTGCCTTTAACCGTTCATCAAAGGGCACCTGCTCGATCTCCTTGATATCAGCCATTGTGGCTATTTTAATTTCATCCATGATCTCTCTCCTTTTTGTTTTTCAAGTGGTATGGTCAGCTAAAGATAGCTTCTACCGGTCGTCAACTTATTTTAATTCCAGTGGCTTGTCAATGTTGGTTTGATTTATTTTCGAGTGGTAGTTAGAGAAAAGCTTTGAAATAGATTCCCGGGCGACGTTTTCAAAACGGTCAGCTTATTTACTTTACCAGCGCTTTCTTTTCTTTCAGAATGAAATGTTTATAGTTTTCCATTCCATGCAGGGGTGAATAATCCTGAATTCTGTTTAAACTAAGATCCAGCTTTTTTAGTCCGGGGAGGCCTTTTAGGGGAGAGATATTAATGATTCTGTTTTGTTTAAGATGCAATTCACTCAACAATATTAAGTCTTTCAATGGGCTTAGGTCACTGATTTTATTATAGTTAAGTTTGAGCGACGATAAGTTTTCCAATTGTTTCAAAGCGCTGATGTCCTTGATTTCATTATTATGTAAAGATAGGTTGTTAAGTTTTTTCAATCCTTTAAGAGCGGAAATATCATTTATTCGATTGTTGTGTAATGAGAGGGTGGATAAATTCTTCAAGTTTTCAAGTGCTGTTAAATCTTGGATTTGATTGTGATTCAAGCCAAGCGACCTGAGTTTAGTCAGGTTTTGCAGAGCATCTATTTTTTTGATGCGATTGTTGTACAGAAAGAGCCAGGTTAGATTAGTTAAACTTTCCAGGGGGCTGATATCTTCCAGTTGCTGACCCTGAATAATCAGCATGATTAGCTTGTTCAATCGCTTATATAGTTCAATACAGTTGTCAGGGGAATAAAATGTGTTTACTTTCCCGGCTAGAATTTCCAAAGTTTTTTTCTGTTTTTTTGTCGGGCTTTTGCATAATAGAGGATAGGTTCTACCGACGTAATATCCAGGGACTTCAACCTCCGGTTTTTTGGGCTCAATCGGCACCATTTTGGCAATTTCCAGCTTTTTTGGCTCTTCCGATTGGCTTTCCTGTTCCCGCCGATCTGGTAATACCTTTTCTTTTATCTTTTTTTTAGCTTCTTTAATTTGCTTCGGTGCCTTTGGTTTAGGGATAACTGCGGGCGTTTTAGCTGCAGCTTTCTTTGTAACCGAACGCTTTGGGACCGCTTTTTTCTTAACAACCTTTGCCTGCTTGGCGGGAGACGTGAGGGAAACATCCTTTGGAAGGCGGAAGCGTTTGAAATTTGGAAAATGGGCAATCTCCCCGGCTTTTTTGATCGGATTCCCCTGCAGGTCAACTTTTTTGATGTATTTTAACCTCCTTAACGGTGCAACACTATCGATATAGTTGTTGTCAGCAATTAGCCAGGCAAGTTTATAAGCATGTCTTAGTGGGGATAAATCGGTTACTTGATTATAGCTGAGATAAAGAAACTTTAATGAATGGAGTTTCTTGAGTGCAGTTATATCAGCCACCTTGTTGTAGCTAAGATAAAGTGTTTGCAGCTTTTTTAACGATTCCAGTGGTGTGATATCCGTGATTTTGTTGTTGACCAGAAAGAGTTTTTTTAGATTAATCAACCCAGATAGGGGATTCAGGTCATGAATACGGTTGTTATCCAGAATCAATTTTTCCAGTTGCTCCAATTCTCGAACGGGTGTCAAATCTTCCACTCGTTTGCTTTCCAGATTCAACTCATAAAGCGCGTTTAGTTTCTGATAAATACGTTCACAATTTGAAGGCGAGTATGATTCATTAACAGCATTTGCCAAGGCGATTAGTGTTACTTTTTGTGAAGGGGAGGGATGCGGACAAAACTCAGGAGCAAACGTTTGAGCATGAAGATCAAAGGGAGAGAACCCAAGAGTGACTAAAAGGAGAAGGATAAGTGGAAGCCTTTTGATTATTACCTTCGTGACTAACGTCCTGCATTTCATGCGTAATTTAGGAGAGTAATCCGTGTTTTACGTTTTTAATGAATAAAAACAGCACCTGGATAGAAACAGAAGTATTCTACTGTTATCTTTTCTTAGCCCTATTTTTAGTAATACACAATAGTGATTCCGGATTCAATAAACAATGCAGCTGAGGCCAACAGGAAGGAAAAAGTGGCATTAAACTTCCGGATAGGACGAATGAAGAGGATAAGATAGCCAGACCGGCTATCTTACAAGGTAAATTTTATAGCGGTCGTCCATGGTAAGCGAAATTAATCAAATTGGTGATCCCTTTGGTCGGATCATCCAAAATCTTTGAATCGAAACAATGAACCCTTGGATGGTGTTTGATCTTATCAAGGCATTTTTGTGGTGCCACCAAGTAAAGGCTTTTTATCTGTTGTAGCAATTTATAAGTATTTTCAACAAACAAATCGATATCCGCTACATTATTGCGAATAACAAATCCAACTCTATCATTGTCAGTAAGGTCTCCGGAATTGACCAGGAGATTCTTGCTTTTGAAGGTATCGGTAATGATAGTCCTGGTGTGTTCGTTGATTTCTTTGCCAAATTTTAAGTACACATTGACATCCATAATTTCAATCTCCCGTAACCAAAAAACAGACCATGTCAGTCCGATATCTGTTGTATGTTAATAAAAAATGTAGTTCAGCAGCATTCAAGTCTCTACTGTTCCTTTGTCTGAATGGTTTGCCATATTGAGGTATACCCTCCCAGAAAAAAACGACTTGGCACATCTGATACCACCGTATTACTCAACATAGATCAATACAAAAATGAGAAAAGTATTTTTGTGTTTGATGTAAATCAAGCGGCAGATTTATTTAAAAAGATCTGTTTTTTCAACAATTAAAGTGAGCTGATTACATATCTATCTTGTAATTTCAAATAGATAAAATAAATGCATACCAGGTTAATGATTAAGATTAATGCATTGGCAGCTGCAAAAAAAACATTGCACCTTTGTTTTTACCGTCACTTTTTGCCCAAATGTTACCGTTCATTTCCGTCATATAGATAGCACTGCAATGGAGGCTGAAACAGTGACGGTTTTGAGCATTTCTATAGTCATGCATGAAGATACGTTTCAGGTTTTCTTCCGCAATGCCGATCCCAGTATCACTAATTGTTAATATCACATTTTCAGCTTCTTTTGCCGTGGAAATGGTGATTTTTTTATGCTGATCATTCAGATCGGCCATTGCCTCAGTTGCGTTGTCCAGGACGCTGATTAGAACATGAACAAGTTTTGCTTTTTGAATAGGGATTTTTGGCAATTCACAAAAATCTTTTTCAATTGCAATGCCGTAACGTTCAATAGATCCCATGTGGATGGTCAAAACATCTTCAACCACTGAGGCAAGCGAGTGTTTTTCTGTTAGCGAATCCGCGTCAGCGAAGCTTTGTTGGGCTGCAATTACTCCGGAGATTAATTCAAGCTTTTCTTTGATTCTGTTTGTGTTGTCTGCGAGCTGATCATGTTCCTTTTCTATCATTTCTCCTACCTGAAAGTAGTATTTCAGAAGGAGCTTGCCTTTAGGATCACTTGCTACAAAGTCGTCGAGTGAATCCAGCTTCTCCCTGAGGATGGAATTAGCCTGGCTTAATCCGTCGTGGGAGGAGTTCCTCAGGATCTTTCCCAAGACATGAATGGACGTATTTACGCTGTTGAGGAGGTTTCCGACGTTATGAAGTATCCCTGAAGCGATATCTGCCATACCTGCTTTGTGTGCTTTTTCAATTGCCAGGTTTTGTGCGTCTTCCAGCTCGCTTTCTGCGATGAGTCTTTGGGTAATATCTGTAGCAATGATCATGACCTGGGAAATCGGATCATTCTCTCTCAAAGGGGCAAATCTTATCTCAAACCAGTGATTATCGGCCCCTGAAAACCGCATGTCCATTTCAATATTTTCGGCTGCACCTTTGGATAAAACTTTCTTTATTGAGGTCTTTAACGTTTCCTGATTCTCGCCGGAAGTAAGTTCAAGAATGCTGGTGCCAACCAGTTCCTGCTTTTCGTAACCAACGACGGATCTATTGCAATACTGAATTTTATAAGAGTCATCTACATTGAGGATGTAATCTGGCGAATTTTCCAGGATGGAACGAATTTGGTATTCATTCTCCTGTAATTTCTGGTTGGAAAGCTCCAATTGCCGGGTTTTTTCCAAAAGCTCATTTTGAGAATCCTCCAGCTGCTTTGTACGCTCTTTAACGAGTTTGTTAAGCTCTTCTCTTGATCGTTTCAAAACTTCTTCCGCTTCCTTATTCCGGGTAACGTCCTTAATTGATCCTTCAATCAGATTTGATTCAGGATAATATTTAACAGAAAGCTCCGCCCAGAATTCCTCGCCGGAGATTTTTCTGAATTTAACCTGGGAATTGTGCAGGGTACCTTCTTGGAATAATTTTTTCAATAATTCCTGTTGGTCATCCTTATTAACATACATATCGACCGTATGGATCAGGTCGATCTGTTTTGAATTGGAGCTCAATCCAAATATGTGATTCGCTTCCCTGTTTGAACTCAAAATCTTACCGTCGGTAGCCCTGGAGGAAAACATTCCTACAACAGATCGGTCATACAATTCCCGATAGCGTCGCTCGGAGGACTCTAGACTGGCTTCGCTTTTTTTTAATGCAGCCTCGGCCTGTTTTCTATTATGGATATTTCGAATTAATACTAAGAAGGCCTGCTTCCCTTTATATGTGATTGAGTTGGCATTGTATTCAACATAGCATTCACTCCCATCTTTGTGTATTAATTTAGTCTC
>JAKSDL010000195.1 GCA_022360105.1 Pseudomonadota bacterium | reverse complement strand
GCAACACCAAAAGCTGCAAGGCTGTTGTAAATATTGAACAATCCCGGTATTGGCAGGTGGATTTGGCAGAGATGGTTTCCCTTCAAAAAAATGTCAAACTCGCTAAAGCCGCCGGTCATTTGCTTTGGATAGGCAACCAGATCAGCATCCTTGTTGCGGATGCCATAAGTCAGGATTTCTACCTTGCCGGCACTTTTCAGGTGAGCATCCACAGCCTGAACAAAATCCTTGCCGTTGTTGTCATCCGCATTAATGATGCCATACGCGGTTTTCTCTTTGGTTCCCAGTTGTTGAAAATGTCGTAACTTACACCGTTTATACTCATCCATTGTTTTATGAGTATCCAGGTGATCCTGGGTGAGGTTGGTGAAAACCAGCACGTCAAAATCAAGGGCATAATTTCTATCGTAAGCACCGGCGTGGCTGGTCACTTCCATGGTCAGGCAGTTTACCTGTTCCTCTTTCATTCGTTTCCCAATGGTAAACAGCTCGTTGGCCATGGGATTGGAAAGATGTGTGGCCTCTTCTTTACCGGATGGATAGAAGTTTCCGACGGTACCAATAACACCGGTTTTGTTTCCTGCCTGGATGAGGATGGAGTCGATTAGCTGAGTTGTAGTGGTTTTTCCATTGGTGCCGGTAATTCCGATCAGGCTCATGTCTTTAATCGGGTCACCGTAAAAAGATTGTGCAATCAAAGCCATGGACCGGTTGAGATAATCCGATTCAATCAGGCTCACTCCCGCGGGGGGGTCCTCAATGCGATCTTTTCCTACAAGCAAGCATACAGCTCCGGAACTGACGGCTGCTTCCCAATAGTCAAAACTATTGGTTTCAATATGATTTTCCTGAAATTCTTCGTCTTCTATTCCAAAATAGAGCGTATTCGCCTGCACCTGGGCATGATCCCAGGTAGCAAACTCAATTATTTGGGATTCGTCACCTCTAAACGAGTATGTTCCTTGGGGAAGAGCCTTTAGAAGTTGACCAATAGTTATTGTACTGCTGGTTTGCATGCTCATTTACCAAAACTGAAACTTCGTGATCCGAAACTGCTGGAACGAAAAGAACTACTGCTACTGCCATAGGATTTGCCGCTTCTTCCGAACAAAGTGCGGGATGAGCCTGTTCTCGAGGGTGAACCGAACCGACTGGTATTGGTCCTGCTGCTTGTTCCAAAAGATGATCCCGCAGCTCGTTTGGAAGTTGCAATACCGGAAGCGGGTCTGCTGGTCCGTCCAAATCCACCTGATTTAATTGTTTTGTTCAGGTTGGATTTAAATTGTTTTTGAGTGGAAGTCGGATTCTTGAGTGAACGGGCGATACCTTTGTTGGCAACTTTGCCCTTGTTTGGATTGGTTAAGGCTTTAGCCGATCTTGTTTGAAAATTGTTTCGTCCCTGCTTTATCGAAGAAGTGTTGTAATTGTTCATCCTGTTGACATAGGCCGTTCGTGACATAACCGGGAACGGTGAAAAGAAAGACGGGTAGAACCCAAAAAACCAGGGAGAAATCCACAACGGATGAGGATAAAAATAGCTGCGATGCATCTGTTGGCCACCGGAATCCTGCAGATTTGACACCTCTCTTTCTGCATTGGTCCAGTCATTATAAATAGCATTGGAACCGTAAATCTGCTCGTTACCGATGACCTGGATTTCGGCTTTGTCTCCATTGGCTTCGACCGTAACATCTGCCACTTCCTGAACCTCGCCTTTTTCCGGCTCAGCCGTAATAGAGTAACCGATTTTGCTTTCCGGTTCACCATATTCACTTACAAAGAGGTAGTCTACTTCACCGTCTCCATTCAGATCCAGGTTATTGATGCTGTTTTGTTCGTTAAGGCGTCTTTCCAATTCCTGTCCGGACCGAACTTCTTTAACCAGGGCAGTTAGTCCTACTAATTCAAGACCGTCTGCAGCGGTAGAATCCAATGCCTCCTGGGTTATCGTGGCTGCTTGAGATTCCAGTGGGGTCAGTTCCACAAGTTCCGAAACCTGTTCTTTTCCTCCGCTAAGCCATCCATAAAGCGAATAGGCCACATTCAGCCCCAAAATCATGATAATCGCTATTTTTAGTGCTTTCATCTGATAACCGTTTTTGAATTAGCTGTCATTTTCAGAATCATCTTTTTCCTGCGGTATGTTTTCAACCAAGACCGTAAGAATCTGATTTTTCCTCATTTTTGAAACTGTAAATCGATGAGGATTGATATTAAGCACGTCGCCTACAACAGGTAGACGATCCAGTTTGGACATGATCAGCCCCTGCAGCGTTTCAAATTCTCCGTCGATTTCAATGTTACCTGGAATATACTTGTTTAGGGTGATTATATCAATCCTGCCCCTGACAAGCCATTTTTCCTCACCCAGCTTTCGAATCAAGGAGGTGTCCTCATCCTTCTCATCATAAATCTCACCGACCAACTCCTCCAGAATATCTTCCAAAGTGACTATTCCAGCCATGCCACCAAATTCATCCACCACAATGGCCAAGTGATTCTTCTCTGATTTGAATTTCTCAAGAAGTGAGGTCAAAGACATTGTTTCGTAAATAAACAGGGGTTTTTGAGCCAGCTTCCTCAAAGCAACGTCTTTCCGGTTTTCCAACATATACTTAAGCACTACTTTCAGATTGACAATTCCCGTGATGTTATCAATCGACTCCGCATACACCGGAATTCTGGTATATTGTTTCTCCAAAAGCTCATCCTGCACCTCGTCCAGTGTTTTGCTATCTTCCAGGGCAAACACTGCAGTTCGCGGTGTCATGACAGGATAAACCTCTCTTTCATCAAACAGAAATACATTCTGTATCAGCTCTTTTTCTGTTTCTTTGATGACCCCCAATTCTTCACCTTTGGACACTACATTGATCACCGTGCTTTCGGTGATTCCTGCTTTTGTCTCTTTGCCCTGTAACAGCCTGTTTACAAACTTGCTGATCTTATCGAGAAAGAAATTTGCCGGGGTGAGTATTCCCCCCAGAAACCAGATAACGGGTGCGTTAAACAAGGCTAAAGTGCGATTATGCGCCAACGCAACGCTTTTTGGTACGATCTCACCAAAAATCAAAATGGTTATCGTAAGGACAGCCGCCGATATAGTAACCGTCAGCTCCTCAGACAGCCCGGATTCAAGTGAATATTTAATTGCTAGAGTGGTGTTTAATGCGGTAGCAGCTATGTTTACAACATTGTTGCCGATTAGAATGGTACCTAGTAGTTTTTCCTTATTCTCAAGCAGTTTTGCCAGTAATTTGCGGTTTTTCTTGTCTGATTTGGAGATCTCAATCAGATCGATATCTCCCAAGGAGATAAACGCGCTTTCCATGCCTGAGAAAAAGGCTGATAAACATATCAGAATCACCAGGAATATTATGCCAGTGACCAACTCGACCTTTGTATAGTTAATTGAATGATTAGTTAAAAAATCTGCTTATTACTTCTTTTTCGATTTGGCTTTTGTCTTCTTTTTTGTGTCTTCAGCTGGTTTTTCCGGTGCTTTGTAAAAAAGCAACCTGGTACAATGGGGACATCTTCCCACAGAATCACGCATAATTTCATTAAAGAGCTGGGCTGGAATTGCCATGGCACATCCCATACAATTGCTGGAACTGATTGCCACTGCCGCTGGTATAACTTTACGTGTGACCAGTTGCTCATATTCTGCAAAAACCTCGGGATCAACTTTGGATATCACCTCGTTTTTGTTTTTATTGCATTCTTCAATAATGTCAAGCAGCACCTTTTCCTCTTTCAGGACCTCTTGCTCCTTTTCAGACATCGCCTCCTTTTCCTGTCGGTACTCTTCCAGCGCCGATGAAAGCTTTTGGGATAACTCCTCTTTCTGACCTTCCAGTTCCAGAATCTGGTCTTCCACTTTTTTAATGGTCTTTTTGGCTATATCGATCTCTTTTTGGGAAGCCATGTATTCTTTCTGATTCTTGACTGCGAGCATCTTTTCATCAGACTTTTTTATCTTTTCGTTCTCCACGTTAACCAAGGTTTCGCGCTCCCTGATCTTCCCATAGATCTCTTCTTCTTTTTCCTTCAGTTTATCCAGATGATGCTCGACTTTTCTGACTGGAATCCTCAGAAGCTTCTTTTTCTCAGGAATCGTTTTTAAGCGATTTTTGTTTGTTAAAAGGATACGGTCCTGTTTGGAAATGTGAAGAATCGCATCGATTGATTCGGGCATGATAATCTCCTGTTTCTATTACTCTCTTAATGCCAACTAATTGTTGCTACCCATAAAAAAAAACACCGGGGCATAAGAGTGATTCTTTTGCCCCGGTGTTTTTATATATTCGTACCCGGTTCTGATGTAGTTTTGTTGTTCTCAACCTGGGATCTTTACTCGCGTTAACCATTCGAGTATGTCTGATTAGAAATTGGTGGGCCCACCTGGACTTGAACCAGGGACCGTCCGGTTATGAGCCGGATGCTCTAACCAACTGAGCTATAGGCCCTAAAAGAAATAAATTAGTTGAGACAGTGAAATCGGTCAAGACCTAAGATTCGTATGCTAGGCAAATCATTAAGGTTTGATTTCGTAATCCAATTAAACTATTCTAGGGAAATCCAATTGGTTGATCAATCTCTGAAACCCAATTTGATGATCGCTAACAATAAAAATCCGCACAAGTTTGCAGAAAAGGAAAAAGCCTGAAATTTACCTTGACCCTTTTGCAGGCATTGAAAACAGACTGTTGACATGTCAATCATCGTTAGTTGTATTGGCCCTGTGAAATCAAGTTACAGGTACTATCAGAATATCCGGGCCGGTATCTCGATGGAAAGTCATTACCAAACTCGAATAAACTACCGAAACACCATTCAACCAAACCTACACAGGAGAATAAAATGAACGGGGAAGAACTGATTATCGAAGCAATTCAAGCCAGGGAAATTCTGGATTCCAGGGGAAATCCCACGGTAGAAGTAGATGTAATTTTGGCAAGTGGCGCCGTTGGAAGAGCTGCTGTCCCTTCAGGGGCTTCTACCGGCATACATGAGGCCGTGGAGCTTCGCGATGGTGATAAGGGCAGATACCTTGGAAAAGGAGTAAGTAAAGCTGTAGAAAACGTTAATGACATTATTGCCCCAGAGCTGGAAGGCATGCTGGTTTCAGAACAGCCGGAAATTGATAATCAGCTGATAATGCTGGATGGCACGGAAAATAAATCCAAGTTGGGTGCCAATGCCATTCTGGGAGTTTCACTGGCGTGCGCCAAAGCTGCAGCAGAGATCCATGGGATGCCGTTGTACCGATATATCGGGGGTACCAATGCCAAAGAACTGCCCGTTCCCATGATGAATATACTTAACGGTGGCTCCCATGCAGACAACAATGTGGACATTCAGGAATTCATGATTATGCCGGTAGGGGCCGGCAGTTTTGGTGAATCACTGCGAATGGGTGCAGAGATATTCCATAACCTGAAAGCAGTCCTTAAAGGTAAAGATTTAAACACGGCTGTTGGAGACGAAGGTGGATTTGCTCCGAATCTGGGTTCGAATGAAGAGGCCCTGCAAGTCATTATTACTGCCATTGAAAAAGCCGGGTATAAGCCTGGAGATGATATCAAAATTGCTTTGGATGCAGCTTCCAGTGAATTCTATAAAGATGGAAAGTATGTGCTTTCCGCCGAAGCAAACCCGGAGAAAACGGCGGAACAATTGATCGATTATTATGCTGAGCTCATCAAAAAGTATCCGATTGTCAGCATTGAAGACGGTCTGGCTGAAGATGACTGGGATGCCTGGAAATTGATGACCCAAAAGCTGGGGGATCAAATCCAGATCGTGGGAGACGACCTTTTTGTTACCAATCCCAAACGCTTAAAAAGAGGTATTGAAGAAGGAATCGGTAATTCAATTCTGATCAAAGTAAACCAGATCGGGACCTTGACTGAAACCTTGGACGCCATTGAAATGGCTAAACGTGCGGGCTATACTTGCGTGATTTCACATCGATCCGGTGAAACCGAAGACTCAACTATTGCCGATATTGCCGTAGCCACCAATTCCGGTCAGATAAAAACCGGTTCCTTGAGCCGATCCGATCGAATTGCAAAATACAACCAGTTGCTGCGCATCGAAGAAGAGTTGGGAGATAGAGCATTTTTTAGTGGAGCCGGCACCTTCTATAATTTAAGTTAAGCATCGCTTCGAATGCCCAAGGCAAGGCTCTTAAAGAGCCTTGCCTATTAAGATTATGAAACTTAAAGACAAAAAAGTAATCCAAGGCCTGATTATCTTCAGCATCCTGATCGTTGCTACCATCTCGTTTTTTGGGGATAAAGGGTTGTTGCAATATATGGCTTTAAAGCGCCAACACAAAGCATTGAAACAAGAAATCAGCACCTTGAAACAGGAACGCAAGGAGTGGTTAAACAAGATCCACTCTCTAAAAACCAACCGTACTTACATGGAGACCATAGCACGCGAGGAATTGGGTATGGTCCATAATACGGAAATTATGATTCAGCTTCAGTAGGATCTGAAACTAAAAATGAAAACCGCCGTTCCAACAATCCTGTTTTTGTTTATTCTTCAAATCACTCCCTGTTTGGGAGCAAATCCCATGAATGCTCCCCTATCAACCCTGCCTTCAAAAAAGCCCACCAAAAATTACGAAACGTCGCCGGTGAAGCTCCTAATGTCCGGAATGATAGGTTTTTACTCCTCCTTCATCAGTCCTGCTGATGGGGCCAGGAGCCCCAGCTACCCGACAGGATCAGCATATGGGAAACAGGTAGTAGAAAAATATGGATTTTTCCCCGGCTTTTTTTTAATTGCAGATCGGTTATTGCATGAATCGGATGTTAATCTTGGACCGCTAATCAGGGTTTATGGTAAAGACCGGTATTTTGATCCTGTTGAAAATAACACATACTGGTGGGACGAGGATGTTCTGGCAAATGGAATTAAATGAGGGTTAAATATTTAATCGTTTTACTTTTTTAAATCCCTTAGTTGGCTTTTATAAAGATTGCGGATTTTGATCAGATCCTTGTTGTAAATACCACTTTTGAAATCGGGAAATCCCCATACAAAGGTTTTGTAATCGCCTTCTTCAAAATACATAATCATATCAGCCCAAACGCCATCCGCAAGATAAATCTTGTTACTCCGTCCCTTGAAGGAAGCCAGCACCACTTTGAACATGTCCATATAACCAATATCTACGTTGATTCGTCGATTGCCATTTTCCCTGAGTCCATCCTCAAACTCCCTGGCTTTTATTTTTGATGCTGCCAGCTGTTCAGGATGAACCAGCTTTTGAAACGAAATCATTCCCCGGTGCAAATCTTTGCCCATTTCCGACTCGTAATAGTCTGTCTCTACGAATGGAAAGAACTCACCTTCAAAATCTATCTTAGAATAAATGCTTGTCAGCTCGGCATTCACAGCATCATAGTCGGCTCTATCCTGATATAGAATCGCTGCCACCTGTTTAACATTAATTATGTCAATCATTGGTTAAAGCTATAAAGTTAATAATATATTTATTTGGACGATCTCTTCGTAGGTCCTGCCATAATCAAATAAAACGCAGATAATCCATTCCTTCAACAATGCCGGACTCGGCAAAGACCTTTTCGACAAACTGCCTTCCCTCTTCTGCACCAATACAGAGAAGAAAAAACGTCTGCTTGTGGGACTCCAAAAACTCCCCTGCCTGGTTCAGGTCCATGTGAAATACAGTCTTTCCGCAAACCCTACGATCACCGCCACTCCCTTTGTTATCAACAAATCCGTCAATTTCGAAACCTTCGCTTTTTAAGGCCTGATAAGTCATGCGTCCGGCAGATCCTGTTCCCATGATCATAATTTTACTTTTATTTTGCCTCAGCCTGGGGACTTGAACGAAGTAATGTGCTTTCGCTGCGAACATTGCAGGTCGTTTGCAGCGGTCGTCCGTCCTTGCTAATCGTTGGGGGTGATCTCCCTTGTCAACCAGAATATCGGGCAGTTTACCAAAACGCATGCCTTTGACGTAGGCTCTTAATAGGATATCGTAATCCTCAGCCCAGGGATTTTCCAGATAACCACCGAGATATTTAAATGTCTCCAAACGCAGAAAAAAAGTCGGGTGCATGATGGGAGATTCTGCAAACATATTGGATTTGATCTCGGCGTCGGTAAGCAGTCCGTTGCTCCAGTCTCTATACCGAAGCTGACCGGGGGTTAACTCTCCGTCATATCGAAACAGCTTAATGCGAGAACCCAGAATATCGATGCCTGGATTTGAATGGAGACCGATCAATTGTTGTTCTAGTCGTTGAGGATGCATGAGATCATCAGCATCCATACGAGCGACCCATTTTCCTCGACAAATACTGAGTCCGGCGTTTAGAGCAGCAACGATGCCCTTGTTCTTCGGCAAATGGAGTGGTTTGATTCGAGCGTCGGTTTGGGAAAAACGGGAAAGGATAGCCGAACTGGAATCACTTGATCCGTCGTTAACGGCTATCACTTCAAATTGAGTATAGGTCTGGTTCAGTATGCTTTCCAGACATTGCTCCAGGTAAGCTTCCGCATTGTATAGCGGAAGTAAAACAGAAATGAGATCGTCCACTTCAAATGTCCGATTTCCTTGGTGACCGGGATTGATATTCGTCCACCAAGACTTCGACTACCTGCTGAACAGGCTTGGCGCCCAGAACCTTGTTGGCAGCCCTGACTGTGACCGTATTCTCCTGGACTTCGCGGTCACCTACAACCAATATGTAGTTGACCTGATCCAGCTGGGCCTGGCGAACCTTTTTGTTAACCGATTCAGCAGAAAGATCCGTTTCAACCCTTAATCCGGCCTTGCGGAATTCATCGCAAATAGACTCTGCATATTTATGATGGCTATCGGAAATGGCAAGGATTCTCACCTGTCTTGGAGACAGCCACATAGGGAATTTTCCGGCGAAATGTTCGACGATGACACCAAAAAATCGTTCAATCGAACCGTAGATCACCCTGTGAATCATTACAGGGCGTTGCTTGCTGCCATCTTCAGCAATATAATTCAAATCGAATCGATCAGGCATCATCATGTCAAGTTGAATGGTACCGCATTGCCAACTGCGACCGATCGCATCTTTAATATGGATATCGATTTTAGGGCCGTAAAATGCACCGTCGCCTTCATTGATCACATAATCATAACCGCCCGACTCCAACGCATCTTTTAATCCGTTGGTCGCTATATCCCATTGTTCATCCGTACCGATCGATTTTTCAGGCCTTGTAGACAATTCCAGATGGTATTCCAGACCGAACATTGAATACATCTTTTCTGCCAGAGACAATACCCCTTGAATTTCGGCCGGTATATGCTCTGGTAACATAAAAATATGGGCATCATCCTGGTGAAAACAGCGCACTCTGAATAATCCGGACAAGGCTCCACTCAATTCATGGCGATGAACCAGGCCTATTTCTGCTACCCGCATGGGGAACTGGCGATAGGAATACTGATTTTCTTTGTAAAACAGCATACCACCAGGGCAGTTCATCGGTTTGATCGCATATGCCTTGTCATCAATTTCAGTAATATAGATATTCTCACGATAGTTATCCCAATGTCCGGAGTTTTCCCAAAGCTCCTGGGTTAACATTATCGGCGTTTTAATCTTAACATACCCTTCCTCAAGATGACATTCTTCCCAGAATTTCATGAGCTCTTCCCAGATAATCATGCCGTTGGGATGGTAAAACGGCATACCCGGGGCTTCCTGGTGAAATGAGTACAGGCCCAATTGCTTGCCGATAAGCCTGTGATCCCTTCTTTTTGCTTCTTCCAGAAAGTTGAGATACTTGGAAAGCATTTTCTTGTCGGGATATGCCGTAGCATACACCCTGGTCAGTTGCTCATTGTCTGCATTTGCTCTCCAGTAAGCACCCGAGGTTTTCATCACCTTGAATGCCTGGATCAATCCCAAATGGGGAATATGCGGTCCCCGGCACAAATCTACAAATTCATCCTGTTGATACGCACTCAGGCCTTCTTCCAGTTGTTCAATCATTTCCTTTTTAAAGGGATTGCTTCCAAAAACCTCCAAAGCCTCTTCCTGGGACGTATAATCAATGCGTTGAGGCTGGGCTCTGTCTTTGATGATCTTTTTTACCTCCTCCTCGATTCGTCCGAAATCCGTATCGGATATCGTCAAATTAGCAAAATCATAATAAAATCCTTCTTCGATTGCTGGTCCGATCGTCGGCTTGGCGTCGGGATACAAGCGTACGATGGCTTGAGCCAAAACGTGTGCAGAGGAGTGCCAGAAAACCTCCTTACCTTCCCTGTCTTCAAAGGTCAAAATGTGCACTTCATCACCCGTGGTCAAGTCGGTCGTCAGGTCTTTCAGTTCCCCGTTTACCTTTGCTGCAATGGCAGCTCCTTTTAACGACTTCTTCAACTTTCTCGAAAGATCCAATGCCTTACTTCCGTCAGGTAATTCCTGACGACTTCCATCGGGTAGAGTGATTTCCATTTCTAACTCCTGTTTTCCGGCTTTTTTAATCCTTATTTGAATTAATGTTTATAAATCATTTGAAGACACTCCCAGGAAATCCACTAATCTCTTCCTGATCGCATCAAAGAGAATATTCTCCACGATTGGAGGAAAAATGAAAACCCTTAAGTCATCATCAGATTGATCAATCCTCGCCCTCAATTCACACTTCTGCATTATGGGGAATCCATATGATGGGAGGGAACAAATACTTATCGAGTGAATTGCTGTTAGCCTGGTACAGGTTTAGACTTATTGGGGCCTTAAAGGTTTATTTTGTGTATGGTTTGACTTTTAAAAACAGGAACGATAGCATCTAATTAACAAGGTTCAAATAACAAAGTAATTTCAGCTATATAGATCAACATCTTAACGATATCCTGCTTAAATTTAAGAATATTTCTAACCAACCTCACGCAGAGATCCTGTAGCCACTATGAGCCCATTCAGTTTCTACGAGATTAAATCCCAAAAATCCAAGGAGTTTGTAAATGGTGTGCGCAAAACAAGCCTAGCTTGTTTAAACCATCCGGAAATTCACTTCTTTCTCTGGCTGGATGAAGAAGAGAAACTAAAGCAGGTACAGTTTGTATTTGATGAAAATTTATTGGAATGGGAAGAGGGAAGAAAAGGTTTGGTTGCCAGTGAAACCAACAGAAAAGCTGGCCATGTTTCCCAAAAGACCGGTTATCAAAAAGGATCAAGAACCATTCACTCCAGCCGTGATATCTCCATTTTAAAAAGAGGCCTGCAGATTATACACACGGCTGAATTACCCGATAGCTACGATTCGATGATTCGAACAAATCTTTTGAAGCCTTACCTCAAACCAAGAAACGGTCAGTCTCAAAACCCTTCCGGAAACTCCACATCTTAACCATTACACACTGGCTTACTGAGCTGTTGCCAGTTCTTTTTGGTAAAAACGGCTGCTTTTCTCCAATGCCACCCTTGTCAGAAGCAAAAACAGATAGATAATCGAGAACACTGACACACTGAATAGCAAGGTGATCAGAATCTGATCATCTATCACACCCGGTTTTTTTGAAAAGACCGTGGAAGGCTGGTGAATGGTTCTCCACCAGACTACGGATAGATGGATTAACGGTATATCCAAAAAACCGATAATGGCAACAACAGCTGACAGTCTGGCCTGCTGCTCACCAAATTCCGAAAACCGTCTTAACAGCAAATACCCGGAAAATATTAAAAACAGTATTAAGGTTGTGGTCAAACGGGCATCCCAGGTCCAGTAGGTGTTCCAGGTCGGTTTTGCCCAGATGGAACCGGTTAATAATGCCAGCCCACAAAAAATGACCCCAATCTCCACTGAAGAAAGGGCAATAACATCAAATAGCTCGTAACGTTTCCAGAGATACAGAATGGAAAAAACAAACGCCACGGTTATGGCCAGAAAACTGGTCCAAGCCGAAGGTACGTGAATGTACATGATTTTTTGCACCATTCCCATGGAAGATTCCAGGGGAGACCATAAAAATACTATCATCAACATCAGCGTTAACCCGATGATGGCTAAAATACCAGTAATTGTCTGTAATTTCATAATTTTTATAATATAAATTTGGTTAGTTGGTTTCAGACAAAAGCTATAGTTCCATTACAAACTCGAAGGTAAGATATGCTATAATCAGAAAAATCAAATCGAACCCAACAAGCAGGCGAACCCAATCAGCTGATACAAGTAATCCGCTTCCGCCCAGAATATCCTGGGTTATTCTTACACAGGCCAATAATAATGGCACCAGAAGAGGAAAAAGCAACAAGGGAAGCAAAATTTCCTTGAAACGGATATCCGAGGTTAAACCGGCCAGCAAAGTACCCAGTGATGCAAAACCAAGAGATGCCAGCAAGCTCAACAACATCAGTTCGGGGAAAAAGGAGATTGCCAGGAAGTTGAACAGAATGCCAAATATAGGGATCACCAGACCTTGTACAATCAGGATGAAGGTAACAGATGCAAACATTTTTCCCAGGAAAATAGCGCCACGACCGACAGGCGATATGAGTAGGGCATGTATGCAACCATTTTCCTTTTCATGTTGAAATGATTTATTGAGACTGAGAATACCGCTAAGCAAAAAGGAAATCCAGTACATCCCGGCAAGCACATCAATTTGCTTTGAAAGGTCCTGTGGCAGGGCAAAGGCGAAAATCAAGAGGATTGTGATTGTAAAAAACAGCATGGAAAAAAAATTTTCCAAGCGCTTTAAATCCAATTGCAAATCTTTAATTAAAATAGCCCAGCTATCTCGTATCATTTTATCGTTAGGTGAATGAAACAGGTAATGGTTCAACCGGTTTTATGAAACTATGTTCCTGGTTGTTCTGATTGAAATTGTCGTTGCAAATCTTTCTGGTTTAACTCACTTGTTGATTGTATCTCATCGACTCGTCCGTCTATCAGCAGCGCTACCTGATCGCACTTGTCATAGCAAGCGTCTATTTGGTGGCTGATCAGGAGGACCGCTCCACCTTCCCGCTTGAAAGTTTCAAGATATCTATTCAGCATGGTAATTGAATCCAGATCCAATCCCGAATAAGGTTCGTCCAGAAATAGAAGCGATGGCTGAGACATCATTATCCGCGCAATGTTCAAGCGTTTTCCCATGCCGGTACTGAAAGCTTTGACCTGCAAATCCGCTGCTTTTTGCAGACCCGTTTTTGCCAGAACGTGATCAATGGTGCTTTTTAAGTTCTTGGTTTTGCGGAGTTTCCCAAAAAAGAGCAGATTTTCTTTTGCAGTAAGGTCATCATAAAAAAGCGTCTGGTGGGTAATCAGACCAAATGACTCCCTGTATTTATCAGCCACTTCAGTCAATGGTTTGCTGTTAAAGCGAAGATCCCCCTGGCTTGGTCTCATCAGTCCGGCCAGAATTTTTATCAAAGTGGATTTCCCTGCCCCGTTTCTTCCGGCCAGCAGTGTCATTTGACCTCCGATAAGGTCAAAGGAGACGCCTTTTAAGACCTGTTTATAACCAAAGCATTTATGGATGTTTTGAATGGATAGCAATGGAAGCTTATCTGGTTCTGGTGTTATCTTATCAATACCCGACATCTATCTCCATCTTCTAGGCTTCCTCAGAAAAGTATTTGCCTTGCAGTTTTTCTTTTATTTCAGGGAAGATCTCCCTGTATTCCTCAACATGAGCGACAAATTCCGAATAGTCAAAATCCTCAAGCCCCCTGATAATTCTTAAATGTATCTTTTCTTTGACCATACATAGCTTTGATGTTTTAGCCCGATGTGCGTTCAGACTAAGCAGATCGCCAAAAAAGGCATCCTTTCTCTGCGGTAAATCCTCAAACATGACGGCGTCAAACACTACTAGCAGAGAAGTTATGATGATGCTGAATGAATAGTAGGCCTCACGCACCGCCCAGATGTTATGCCTGACTCTTACCACTTCCTGCCCGGAAGATTTGTAAAATTTATTAACGTATTCGTCAATCGTGTTGGCGATGTTATTATCTGGCGGGTCCGAATAGATTTCGTTTTCCAGTTCACTCATTAGGCAACCATAAGAAGGTTTTTCGCTGGTTCTGCATCACAATCATCGATGTGTCATTTTATTTTCAATCCCCGGTTAGTCGGAAAATCAGTCTTAACTTGTTTCAATGCTGGGATCAAGGATTTTTGACAAATAATTCCCAGGGTATAGTTGTTTCGCAATAAAACAAGTAAGCTGGTCACAGTTTAGCGACACCCAAATAATCTGTCATCATTTTGGGACGCGAACAAGACAAGAACCGCGCATACAGGTATTTGAATTATACTCGGGACCTCCCTGGGGGTTGGGATAGGGATTTCATTTTATAGTAAATTCAAATAATTGATTCTACAACTTGCTTGTCAAGCCGGGGTTAGCGTGCTACTTTGGAGCTTCTATATTTCAGTATCAAAGGCGGCCTGATTCCCCCGAAAACTTAAAGGACACAGGCATGACGTCTACTGGAATAGGGTTGACAGTCTAAGCCAGACATCATTATAGTGGCACTAAAAATTATCGTCGTTATTGCTGGTTTTATTGAAAAATCAGCTAAAAAATATACAGGCAATTGATGTTGCCGAACAACAGTTGATTATCTACTACGAATGAGGTGATTATGGCACGAGGTTCCTTTCTGAAAGGTCCGAATTATGTACATCCTGAACGCGACAGTGCGGTTGGTTCGCGGAACAGTATGAACAGGGATGGTCGTAATGAATACGCTGAAGCCAAACTGATTATCGACGAGGAGATCGATAAAATCCTTAACCACGTCACTGCCAAGTTACCTCCCGAGGTTTTGGAAAAGTTAGAAGTAGGTGGTACGGTAAAAGAAGTCCTGCACAACTACTACAATCAATCCTTCCAAAATATGTACAACCGTTATATGACAACGGTTGAAGATGAAATGGGCAAGAAGTTCCGCGATATGATCGACAAGGACGAAGCCCAGAATCTAAACAAATACAATCCTCGTGAAGTATCCTTCCTGCTGGACAACATCGGTCAAGAAGGTGCCTTCAACACTTCAGGAATAGAAAATTCTGTTGTTAATGTCTGGGGTCACTTACAAGGTCATGTACAAAAAGGAACTTTCGACCTGGAAGATGAGACACGAAAATTATTAAGTGGAAAAAGCGGCATTGGTGGGTTTCTACGGGGACAATTCGCCAACAGCGTTGTGAAATGTATTTTC
>JAKSDL010000351.1 GCA_022360105.1 Pseudomonadota bacterium | reverse complement strand
GAATAGGGAGAGGAGCTTTCAAAGATGAGTTCAAGAAGACCTACCTTTCAGCCATACCGGAAAAAGCGACTCGAAAAGGCGAAGAAACCGGGCATCTTCTGTAATAGGAAAGAGTGCCCGGTTTGATTGGAGGTGGGAATTATTGAGGGACTAATTTCCGATATCCACTGTATAATCTTCCACTTCACCATAGGTGAAAGAACCACATGAACCTGGTACCCCATTATATTTCATGGTAACCCTCATCCTCGTTGTACCGGTAGTGGCTGAGCCGGGAATAGCAATGCTTCCATTGACATCGGAACGGCCGGTAGCCGAGAATACCTCTTCGCCGGAATCAGCGAAATCCCCATCTCTGTTAAAATCGATCCAAACCTTCCAGTACTCGGTGTAGCTGGAAGATGCAAATCCCGGGGAAAGGGTGGTGGCATAACTTTGTCCTGCTGTCATGTTAACCACTTTAGAGGTAAAATCGGAATATCCGGCTGCCCCGGATGGATTTGAAAATGTTCCGATTGTTACTCCGTCAATCCACTCATAATTGACATTGTTCCCCTGGGAGGCGCAATATTCGACGACGGTGTCGGTTACGGTTACATTCTTGGAGATTGAATCCGTGCCACCGGTACTGTCGGTGACAGCCAGGCTCACATTGTAACTGCCTGCAGTAGCGTATGTATGAACCGGATTTTGCAGGGTTGATGTATTACCATCCCCAAAATTCCAGGACCAGGCCGTAATATTTTCACCGGTTGGGGCAGTACTGGTATCTGTAAAAGTGGCTTCAAGCAAATTGGATGTGTGTGTAAAGCTTGCGTTTAATACGGCACCACCCACCACTTTGGCTAAATGAGCTGCTGTTCCTACAGACGCTTTCACGTAGTTTGTGTAGTAGGTCATATTCAATGTGGATAAAGTATCATTGACGGTGTGATAGTAATCACAAAAATCATCGACATCGTCTTCAATAGCCAGAATCGCTGGAAATCCTTTATTCCAGAACGAAGAATGATCAGAAGCAGTGATACCATCCGAGTCAATAATCGGTGTCAACGCTGAACTCATACCATAGGTATTCACCACATCAACAAATGTATTCGCTAGTACCATATCGCTTGCATACCCGGAGCTGGAACTCGTCCTTGTATGTATTCGTAAAGTAGGTCCTCCCACATCATCCCAGGCGATCATATCCATGTTGTAAACAGCCACGATATTATCACCATCGGCAACAACCTTATCTGCATAGCGTTTGCTGCCATATAATCCCTGTTCTTCACCTGTAAACCAGACAAATCTTGTGGTTCTTTCAAATGAACGATCGGCAAACATTTCTGCGGCCATCATGACTCCCACAGATCCACTGCCGTTATCATCAGCTCCCGGAGAATTGCTACCGGAAGGCATGCTGTCCAAATGAGCAGTGACCAAAACAATCTCACCGGGAGATACAGTACCGGATTTCTCAGCCACCACATTACGACCGGAGTAAAAGCCATAGGTCCAATTGTGATAGCTTACTGAAAGCCCTAATCCCTGACTGAATTCGTACATATACTGCGTGGCTTTACTGATAGATGTCCCGGAGTTTGTATGGCGGGAACTGATGGTATAAGGAGAACCACCGATTACAACGGATGATTCACCTGAAATGTTAGCCGTATAATCATAAATCTTGGTTTGAGTGACAGCATTTATCATTTCCTGGACCACAGCATTGAAGTCAACCGCCAGGGTAGACTCAGCCATCAACGACATCGTTTGCGACTGCATCAACACGATGGGTGTTTCACTCAGCCATTCAATCTCAAATCCCATTAAAACCAGTTGTTCAGCCCCAAATTCGCTGACCCTAACAATGACATACCTTCCGTCGTCAAATAGAACGTTGAATTGGCCGGCAGCATTAGTTCTTGCACCGCTGATTCTTTCCAGGGCAATAATGTAATTTGTCCCTTCCAGGTTAGCGGGAATAACTTCCAGGATCTTGTAATTCATCCCGGACGCATCCAGCTGATTTTGATTAGCAACAACCAGGGCATAGTCCTGACCTGATGCTCCCTGCAGATGAGCATGTACTGGCAATCCCAACTGGGCAACACTGCTGGTAACATCCACTTTAGCCAAAATGGTACCCGCTTCATAAGCCGCGGCATTTTGAAGACCTAAAAATAGTAAAATCGCCAGCACCACAGGCAATTGTATCATCATTCCAACTGTTTTTTTCATGTCTCTCCTCTTGTTAAAATTATCTATCCTCTTTGAAATAAAAGATGTTTCACATCTCTGTTCAGTGCAGTGGATATTGATTGTTCAAAGCCCTTCGCCTCAAAGAAATAGAGTTCATGCTATTTTGGTTCACTGGGGCTTTTTTCAATATTTCAATTGAAACCAGTGAATTGTTTCAAACCTCACCTGGACCAGAGATCCACAAACCATAAACCAGGATCATCCAAAACTCAAGAGTTTATCAAATATTACAGTTGGTTCAAAAACACCCAAAAAGTTTAAATCTCCCTATAAGATCCTTTCTGATCTATTTAATAGAAAATAGTAGATGGAGAATGAGTATTTGATCTTTTAAATCAGTTGAAAAGATCGCAATCCAAATACAATTTTGAATGTTTCCAATGAGTTTGATTGAGTGCGCGGTCAGATTCAATGATTGACCGAAAAAGGCAGGGCTGTTCCGGAATTAACCGGAACAGCTTTTGGATGGATTAATTTTTTGCAGAGAGGGCGGAATGCTTATCGATGATCGATTTCACAACAGTGGGATCTGCCAGGGTTGAAGTATCGCCGATATTGTCAAATTCATTGGCTGCGATTTTTCTGAGAATCCGCCTCATAATTTTACCAGACCTGGTTTTTGGGAGGGCTGGAGAAAAATTGATGATGTCCGGAGTAGCAATAGGGCCAATCTCATTTCGAACATGCGCAACCAGTTCTTTGATCAGCTCCGGGGTCTCCGGTGTTCCCACGTTAAGGGTCACATAGGCATAAATGCCTTCCCCTTTTACCTGGTGCGGATATCCGATAACCGCTGCTTCTGCCACATCACCATGACTGACCAGGGCACTTTCAATCTCAACTGTTCCCATGCGGTGGCCCGATACGTTGATGACATCATCCACTCTACCGGTGATCCAGTAATAACCATCTTCATCCCTTCTGCAGCCGTCTCCGGAGAAATAGTAGCCGTCGTACATTTTGAAATAGGTTTCTTCAAAACGCTGATGATTGCCATAGACTGTTCTCATTTGTCCCGGCCAGGGTTCTGTCATCACCAACAAACCACTGCATGCCCCTTCCAGCTGATTTCCCCTGTCATCAATAATGGCAGGCTTGACTCCAAAAAAGGGCAGGGTTGCTGAGCCCGGTTTCTGGTCGATGGCATAAGGCAAAGCTGTAATCAGAACACCACCGGTTTCCGTCTGCCACCAGGTATCCACAATGGGACATTTCTCTTTTCCGATATTTTTAAAATACCACATCCATGCTTCCGGATTGATCGGTTCTCCCACTGTTCCCAATATTCTCAAACTGGAAAGACTGTGATTCTCAACCCACTTTTCCCCTTGGGCCATCAACGCTCGTATGGCTGTGGGAGCTGTATAAAACTGGTTGACTTTCCATTTGTCTACCACTTCCCAGAATCTGCCGGGATCCGGATAGTTGGGAACACCTTCGAACATCAGGCTGGTGGCTCCTTGGGAAAGCGGTCCATAGACGATGTAACTGTGGCCTGTAATCCAGCCTATATCCGCTGTACACCAATAGATGTCTCCCTCCCGATAATCGAAAATGTAACGGAAGGTGGTGCCGGTGTATACCATATAGCCACCCACATTATGTTGCACTCCTTTAGGTTTTCCTGTTGAACCGGAGGTATAAAGGATGAACAGGGGATCTTCCGCATCCATCCATTCCACGGGACATTCGGTTGATACATTTTTCATTTCCTCATGCCACCAGGCGTCTCTTGGGGTCTTCATGATGACCTGGCTGGCAGTTCTTTTTACTACAAAACAATGATCCACATTGTGACCCTTTCCCTCACAAATCATCATGGCCTTGTCGGCGTTTCCCTTCAACGGCACAGCCTTGGCACCGCGCATGACTCCATCGGAAGTGATCAACACTTTACATTCACTATCCAGGATCCTGTCTGCCAGTGCTTCAGATGAAAATCCTCCAAAAACGATGCTGTGAACAGCACCGATCCTGGTCACAGCCATCATTGCGATGGCCAGTTCAGGAATCATAGGCATATAAATGGCGACCCGGTCGCCTTTCTTCACGTCGTTGGCCTTTAATACGTTGGCAAATTTGCAGACCTCGGCATGAAGTTCTTTGTAGGTAAATGTTCGTTGATCTCCCGGTTCGTTGCCTTCCCAGATAATGGCCGTTTGATCAGCTCTTTTTTCAAGGTGCCTGTCGATGCAGTTGTAAACAATATTTGTTTTCGCCCCCTCAAACCATTTGATCTCAACCGGTCCTGCGGAAACGGAATAGTTATGACTTTTCACCTTGTCCCATTTTTTTTCCCAATAGAACTTTTCCGCCATTTCGGTCCAAAATCCATCGGGATCATCTATCGAGCGTTGATACAATGCTTTGTAGTCGCCCATGGAGGTTACCAAGGCGTTTTTTCTGCCTGCTTCAGGTGCATGATATATAAATTCACTCATCCTTTCTCCTGGTTATGTTGATTATTGTTTGATTTTGTAAAATGCGTTTCATTTCCGTGACTGCTCTCTCGTCACCAATCGATTGTTACGATATATTCAGGATCAACTGATCCTGATTGTACCCGTTTGTCTGTATGTGCTTTTGAACGACGAGGTCTCAGCATCTTCAAACTTTTTTTTAGTTTAAAAGAAACCTTGAAGCGTAAATCTCGCAAAAAGATGGAGCTGTTCATCCTTCTGTATAATGAAGTCAGTCGAAACATGGTCTTCTCCTGCATTCTGTTGAATTATGAAAAGGATTGTTTGTGTCTGTCGGACTGTAAAACCACCTTGTTTTGAATTAAATCCGACAGACAGGGCAATAGCCCAGTTTACAGCCCTAACCGGCAAACTCCGGTTTGGAATCTGTCGTAACCAGGATTTTCTCCGTTTCAGGTACTGTTGAGGGAGCTTTGATTGTGATAGCAAGGAGGGCGCTCACCAGAAGCAGGCCTGCAGTGATGATATACGCAGTATTGTAGCTTCCTGTGCGGGCAACCAGCATTTGCGCCATTCTTGGAAAGATAAACCCTCCTGCACCCCAAGCAGAGAAAACAAGACCGTAATTGCTTCCGAAACTTTTCAGGCCGAAATAGTCTTTGGTCATAGAAGGAAACAGGGAAAGGTTCGTTCCGTAGTTAAACCCAATTAACGTAGCTGCCAGGACGACCAGAAAGGCAACATTCTTATCGATAAACAAGAGAGAGAAGATTACCAGTGACTGGAATACCAGCATTAAAAACAAAGTCTGGTTTCGACCGATCTTATCAGACAGAATTCCGGCCACAACTCTTCCACCGGCGTTTCCAATGGCTAACAATGCCACAACCAGCCATGCCATTTGACCCATACTCTGTTTTGCCAGTGCCGCAACACCCCCAATAATGAATAATCCAGCACCTGCACCCACAAAGTACATTAACCAGAGACGAATAAAGGAGCCTGTTTTCATCATTTCCAATGGTTTAAAATCTCTGGTTTTGGAAGCCGATTTAACCCCTGTTGCCGATGAAGCTTTTTCAAGCTCGGGCACATAGCCTTCCGGTGGATTGACCAGAAAAAGTGAGAGCAGACAAACAAGAATCAAAAAAGCAACGCCAAAGATCATCATGGAACTGGAAAGACCGACCCGGTTAATCAGGTAATTGGATAGCGGAGCGATATAAACAGATGCCAGCCCAAATCCGGCTACCACAATCCCGGCAATCATTCCCGTTTTGGCTGCCGGGAACCATTTAATGGCCGGTGGGGTTGCGGAAGCATACGCAAACCCTATTCCCATTCCGGCCAGAACACCAAAACCCATGATCCAGCCAAACAGCGATGTTGATTGAGAAATAATAATCAAACCCAAACCTGTTAAAACACCCCCGATAACTGCTGTAAACCTGGGGCTGAACTTATCCTGCAGTCTGCCTGCGGGAATCATTGCAAACGCAAAAACCAGGCAACACACCGCATAGGGATCATTCAACGAAGCAATATCCCAGTTGAATCGGCCATCGCCGAGTGTAATCGATTCCTGGATCGCCAGTTTAAAAATACTCCAAGTATACAAAATACCTAACGCCAGATTAATTCCCAGTCCTGCAAATGTTACCGACCAGCCTCGATTTCTGATCTGTGCCATACCTCACCTCCATTTAAAGCCATAAGAATTTTTGTGCGCAACTATTCAGGTCGACAGAACGGCTCCCGTTCTCCCGGTTAAGACTTGCTAAATAGTTACAGTTTTTGGTGTTATTAATTGAACTGGATAGGTACAAACACGCATTTTTGTTTTGTTTTGAAATGTAGCAATAAAGCAGCAATCTCCCGATAATTGCCACTATCATCCCAATTCGCATAACTTTGCGGTCAGTTATCCGTTATCGGTCTTTGGTGAAAGCTGTGCGTTCTGTACGGATAGCCGATAACCAATAACCTCTTGAGAATTGGAAATATAGCCCGTGTTTACGGACCAGAACGGACTAAATTAAGCCCAAAAATGTGTGTATAAAGATACTTCGAAGTGTATTACCGACTGATATTTTAGATTGTTTTTCAACGATCAATTCGATAATGAACCATGGTGGCTATACATTCAGCAAAAGACAGACCATTCCGGTGAACAATCCCTAGCTGCAGACCCCAATTGATCTGAATCAATTCAGACTAAAAAATTGACCTGGATCAACTACCACAACCAAGGTTGTAATAAAATTCGAAAAGAGGCCCGAAGCAGCATTCAATCAGTCCCCATTTTTCTTACATCAAAAGTTGTGGTCACAACCTGGGTTGTAGCCCTTTGAACTATTTTTTTAGATTTTTTTTGAGTCGTTTACTAACAGCTTGTTGGGATATTCCCAGCAATCGAGCTACGATAGATTGGTTTCCATTAGCCCGTTTTAAGGCTTCTTGGAGTAGTTGAGAGGTAGTTTCTTCAATGGTGGGCAGTTTGGAAGGAAATTGAATGGATTCCGACTCAATAGACTCTGCTTTTTTCAAGGTATCAGCACCCTGCTCGTTTATATAACTTTGAAAGACTTTCATGGAAAGGGTTTTGGAACGGTGCCGACTTACCGCATCAAACACCATGGCCTTAAATTCACGAATATTGCCGGGGTAATTGTAGTTCTGCAACAGCACTGCAAGTTCCTTGGGATAGTTTGGTTTTTTAATATTAAAGGTGTCGGCAGCTTCGGCAATGAAATGATCCAATAAATAAGGAATATCATCCAACCTCTCCCTAAGGGCTGGGATATGAATATGGTGAGTCTGTAATCGATAAAGCAGATCTTTACGAAAATGGTCGTCCTGCTTAAGTTCTGTGATGCTTTTATTGGTCGAAGCAACCACCCGAACGTTTGCCTGACGGGTTTCATCCATTCCCAGGGATCTGTATTCGGACTCCTGCAGGAACCTGAGCAGTTTTATCTGGGAAGATGATTTAAGATCGCCAATTTCGTCCAACAGCAAGGTCCCGCCCGAAGCCTGCTCCACCAGACCGTTTCTATCCTGTTCTGCACCGGTAAATGCTCCTTTGATATGCCCAAACAGGGTGTCAGTAAATACCACATCATCGAGTCCTGCTATATTCACCGGTACGAATTTGCCCTTCAAGCCGCTGATAGTATGCAAAGAGCGGGCAATCAATTCCTTGCCAACGCCGGTTTCACCTGTTATCAGCACAACCTGCGAAGTTTTTGCTATCGCTTCAATATACCTGAAGATTCCGAACATCTTATGATTGGTAGTAATGATATTCGCAAAATCATCCGGGTATTCCAGTTGCTCATCCAGAATATGGTCTTTCAGGGCTTTATTTTCATGCCTCAATTCGTTAAAGGAGATAGCCTGGCGCACCGTTTTCTGGAGCCTGGTAGCTTCAATGGGTTTGGTTATATAGTCAAACGCCCCTTTTTTCATGCACTGAATAGCCGTCTCAATATCGATGGTTCCGGTAATAATGATGATTGGTATATCCGGGAATTCTGCGGCAATTTGCTCCAGCAGTTCCTGTCCTGAAACGTAAGGCATTGTTAAATCCAGCAAAACAACCTGGGCACCGTATTCACGAATCAGGGCCATAGCATGCCTGCTATCCTGGCAGGTAATGATATCCTGATACTTTTCAGAACGCAGGGTGGTATCGATGGAGAAGAGGATTGGTTCTTCATCGTCGATGATAATAATAGGCTTATCGGTCAAATCAAAATTCGTCATGTATAGCTGGTCTATGAATTCACTGGAAACTTCAATCGTACACAGGTTCCGGAATTTAGTTGGGAGTGGACCACCATTGTACCTTGGTGGTCTTTTATGATCTTGTCTGAAATCGCAAGTCCCAATCCGGTATTACCCTGGTTTTGTTTAGTTGTAAAGAAAGGATCCCGTATTTGAGTCAGATTGTCTTCGGAAATACCGCACCCCTTATCTTTCACCTCAACCTCTACTTCGTTACGTTCCTTGTTATAGTCGGTCTTGATAGATAATTCCTGAGATCTATCCGTTAATGCCTGGCAAGCATTCATGATCAGATTGATAATCACTTGTTCGATCTTTTGGAAATTTCCTTTGAATTCAGGCATTTCAGGTGCAAATGACACCTGCAGGTTATCGGTGTGCTTGTTCACAATATTGCTGATGAGATTAATCGCTTTTTGAGTTACCAGATTCAGATTCACATTGTCTTTCAACTCTGATGGGGTGATATGAGAAAAATCCTTCAGGTCAGTGACAATTTCCTTGATGCGCCGACTACCTTCTTCCATATGTTGCAACAACTTGGGAATTCTTTCCTTTGCCAAAGACAAAGGCATCCCTGCGACCTGCATCTGCTGATTTTCCTGCTGATGGTGTTCTATGATGGGCAATATATCTTTCCACATCTTATTGAGCAAGGGCGCATTGAGCATTAATGCAGTGGTTGGGTTGTTGATCTCATGAGCGACACCTGAAACCAGCGTTCCTACAGAAGCCAGTTTCGCTGCCTGGAACAATTGTTCCTGTTGGATCTTTGATTGTACCTCGGCGTGATGCCTTTCTTTTTCGACTTTAACCCCCTGTAAAATAATGAAAAAAGAAAGGAAAAACAGAATCAGACACAAACCGGTGCATATGAAAACCAGCTTTTTGGAAAATACATCTATCTCTTCCCGAATGTCTTTGATATAAATTCCTGTGCCGATTATCCAGTTCCATGGTTTAAATTCCCTCACAAAGGAAAGCTTCGGCTCAATCTGGTCAGGATCGTCCTGCCACTGCCACTGGTAATCCACAAATCCCGTACCATCTTGTTTCACGATTTTCACCATCTCTGAAAACAATAATTTACCTTTTGGGTCGGCGAAATGTGAGACATCCGTTCCATCCAGATCAGTTCGGTAGGGATGCATAATCATATTCGGGTGCATGTCGTTTATCCAAAAATAATCTTTTGAGTCAGTACCATAGCGTAAATTACGGACATGCTCGATAGCCTTACGCTGGGCCTCTCCCCGTTTCATCACTCCATTGACATTCATATCGTTGTAGTAATCCAGCGAACTGACGGCAACTTCGGTGAGATTGTGAATCAAATGGCGTCTGTATGACATCAGGGTAGACTCCATGTAAGGAATAATAAAAACAAAGATGGTAGTCACAAACAAAATAACCGAAAGGATCACGGGCAGTATTATTGCAATAGGCAGGCGATCCGGAGATAGGTGTTTGAGCTTCATGGAATGTCTTGGGGCAAGGTATTCGTGCAAAATAAAGATCAATAAAATTCGTTATTGCTATCCTTTTTCAAAATCGGCCGTCAACCTTTTTTAAACAGATGACCTGCGAACAGCGCACTATTTTAACAGATAACCTCTCACATTTGAATCTTAGCAATAGTCCGGTGTATAACTTTGTTTAATTGTATTACACATTTTAGAGTTTGGTTTAGCCTTGCCTGGAAGGCAACGAGGTTGGAACTCAATGAAATACCATATTTGACAACTCATTGAATTTTTACGCTGAACCAAGTATATAAGAACTTGCTATGTTCGGAAGGGTAAAAATACTTATCAAAAACTATTTTTATGTGCATTGGGAGAGAAGATGAGCTTTACAAAACTACTGGATTTCTTCATCCGTGATAATCTTAAAACGGACGCATTGGAATGGAGTAAGGCAAGGCAAATAGCTGGGATCGGATTGTTCACCACAATCATGACGCTATTGAATTGCATCAGACCTTTTGTAAACGGAGATTTTATCATGGCCGTTGTTGTCCTGGTTTTAGGAACCATGATGATGGGTGGAGTCCTATTGCTCCGAATAACCGGTTCTCGGGTCATTTCAGGGAACGCCATTGTGCTCTCATTATACATATTGCTGGCTTTGGTTTTGCTCACCAGTAGGGGACTGTCGCCTGACTCCGCCATGCTGGTTATAGTGGTGCTGCTTAGTCTGATGTTTACGGGTTTGCGTTCAGGTTTCGTCTGGGGAGTTGTCTGCACAGTAACAGTCATTGCATTGTACATTTTGAAGTCTGATTCCGCCGTGATTGTAGTGGCAAATCTAACTCCGGAGCAGCTAATGCTCGATGCATTCGGGTCATACCTGACGTTGATTATCGCAACACTGGTATTAGGGGCTGTATATGAAAAAGTAAGCAGTTCAAACCTCAAAAACTTTGAATCAGCTCAAAAAAAATCGGAACTGAGAACCAACGAGATCCAATTGGCACTGAAGGATGTGGAAGAGGTCATGACGGCTGTCTCGGAAAGTGATCTCTCCAAGCATATCACCAGCGAGCTTTCCAGCGAAATGTCCCTGTTAAAAGGCAGTGTCAACAATGCCTTAATCCTGTTAGGCCAGACCATTAAAGACGTTACGACTTCAAGTGAACGATTGGACTCCGGCGCCGCGGAGTTGGCAAAAACATCCCAGGCTCTTTCCGAAGCTACCAGCAGACAGGCCGCCAGTCTTGAAGAAATAACCTCGTCCATGAGCGAAATTGAAAATCGGGTCAATACCAATGATGAAAACACCACCGAATCACAGCAACTGACGGCACAAACCCTTGATGTTGTTACCCGGGGCAATGAACGGATGAGTGAAATGATGGACTCCATTAAAAAAATCAGCTCCACCAGTGCCGACGTGACGAAAGTCATTAAGGTAATTGACGAAATTGCCTTTCAAACCAATTTACTGGCACTGAATGCTGCCGTAGAGGCTGCCCGGGCTGGCAAATATGGCAAAGGTTTCTCTGTGGTTGCCGAAGAAGTCAGAAGTCTGGCCAGTCGCAGTGCAGAGGCAGCAAAGGATACTACGGAATTAATCGAAAATTCTGCCAAGGAAGTGGAAAACGGTGTCAAAAACGCCGATATGACAGCGGAAATGCTGTCTGAGATTGCTGCCAGTATCGAAAAGGTAAATTCCTTGAATACCGAAATAGCCATCGCCTCAAAAGAACAGAAAAAGAGCATCGGCGAAATAAATGCGGGACTCAACCAGGTTAATGAAATTGTGATGCAGAATTCCTCGATTTCAGAAGAAAGTGCGGCAGCTTCAGAAACCCTCACCAACGAAGCCGCAAGCCTGCAACAGGTATTGAAACAATTCCGGCTAAGACAATCGTGACATTTTATATTGATGATTTTAGACTTCGGATTTTCTATAATGTGAAAGCATTGCTTTCGGGTTTGATATTTTTAAAATCCCCGGGATGTCTTGCGTGCGGATTGACCTGGTTGTAGGATGGGCAACTGTGTTGCCCATCGGGCTGATTTATAGGCAATCAACGAGAAACTTTCCCGGTAGTTTTCTATTATCAATCCAATTGATGGGCAACAAGTTGCCCATCCTACAATTTCCACACATTAATTGTTATTTATTATCAATTGATTATTGATTATTAAACCTGAAACAAAGTCTTATCTAAAAAGCTTTCCGAGGGCTTTGACTGAAATGTAGGATGGGCAACTTTGTTGCCCATCGGGCTGAACCAAAGGGAATTAGCGTGACAGGCAATTGGACTAATTGATGGGCAACAAGTTGCCCATCCATCCCACCTTATCAACAATTATCAATTGATTATCGATCGTTAAAACCCCATCAATTCTTCGGCAGACCCATTAAATTGGATTTTGTCAGAAACTGCAGCTTGTTTTTGGTTTGGGAGAGAATATCGCTTAGACCCAAGGCTATGTTCTCCGAAAAGTCATAAACTCTTGATGACATTTCGCGGGTCCTGGCCGCTGCTTCATTCACCTGGCTGATATGATTAGAGACATTAGTAGAATCTTCAGATGTGGAAATAACGTTTTTAGCGATTGAACCTGTTGCCACACGTTGATTTTCAGAGGCATCACTGATTTTGGTGGTAATCTCGGAAAGGTTTTGTACTTTCTCCTCAATGCCAACAATCGTATCTACAAACACTTCGCCGGCAGAATAGATCGCCTCGGTTCTTGAGGTAATGTCATCCGCTGCGTCTTCTGTCTGATGAGACAGCGCCTTCATTTCATCCGCCACAACCAGAAACCCTGCTCCCCTTGCACCATACCGTGCAGCCTCAATGGTTGCATTGATAGCTAATAATTTACTTTTTTGAGTAATCTCTTTGATCACTTTCAGCATGCTGTGGATTTGATTTGTCGTCTCCTGAAAACGGTCAATATTGTTTTTTGATTCAATAACACCGTCAGAGATTTGTTTAACCAGGTCGTACTGCCTTTTAATCTGCTTGGCTATATCTTCTACAGCATTTTGAAGATTTTGAGTGGATATCGAGATTGAACTGGTACTACTGGCTGTGTTTTCCGCTGTTGCAGAGACACTAAGCGATTGTTTTTCTGTGGTTTTCGCCAGTTCATTCAAGTTTAGGGCAAAGCCTTCCATCTCCTTGGAATCTTGTTGAAGATTGTTTATCAAGTCAGAAATATTGGCGATGAAGTCGTCTATGATTTTCTTTTCAACCGATTTACGTTCATCTTCCTCCCTGAGCTTTAGCATGGCGTCCTGAAACCCCCGGATGGAATGAGACAAAATTCCGATTTTATCCCTCCTGTTCAAATACGGAACAACTGCGGACTTACCGGCCTGAATGTTTTGGATCACGTCGGTCAGCTTTCTAAGCGGTCTTTCAATGATTGTCCCTGTTAACAAAAGCAACACAATAATATTGATGATAATTGTCCCTATACCCATCATAATGTTGTTGCGCTGTTTCATTGATTGATAGGCTTCGAGTTCCTGCTCTTTTTTTGCAATCTCTTCAACCCTGTATAGGATCTCGTTTCGTGTTTCTTCAGCCTTGATTCCTTCGTCAGCTAAATAGGTTTTTAATTCGTTAAGCTGGGTCATCAACATGCCGGCATCCACTTCGGAACCGTTTAAAGCTGCCAAATATTGATTGATAGCTGTCTGTTCATCTTCCGGCTGATTGGCCTGAATGGTCATTCGGGAGACAGATTCTTTAAAGTCTCCATTTACGTCAAAATCACCAATTGATACTACCAAGCCCGTGGATTCCAATTGAACGACAAAGCGTCCCTTGGAGAGATCCCTCCGCGCGGTCCTGTTGTAAAGCTGTTTATAATTCTCTCTGCCTATTAAAGTCTCCTCGCTGGAAATCGTATAATTATCCTTTATCCAGCCCAGGGCCAATTTTGTTTTTTCTACTTTAAAAAAGTCAGGAATCTTCTGATTGTTTTCCTGTAAATCATAAATCTTATCTCTGAGTTTGCTGCTCATTTCAGCATGAATCTGCAAAAGACTGTCGAATTGTTCATCAACATCCTTGGTGGACTGCCAGTTAACATAAAGTAACAGCCCAATACATAGATTTGAAGCGATCGTTATCCCCAGGATCAATTTCAATCCAATGGTAAGCCACTGGCGCTTACCAATTATTGTATTTGCATTGTTTGTGGTACTCATGAGGTGCACCTTGATTGAATGATTAAAATTGGTTTTTTATAGTTACAGGTGTTTATCGTTGCCTTTGGGTGTCAAATTTCTGCAACGCTGTAAGCAACAATCTTAGCCAACCAAGGAGGGGAGTCTGTAATTTCTTTGTAATGTAATTGTTAAATACTAATTGATAGTTGACATGAACTATTTCTCGGGAAATTCCCCGGCATAGGTTATGTATTTGGGGTTTTATGGTAAGAACGAGGGTAATGTCTTGCTAGATTTTTAAACGGAGGTATCAGCTAAATAAAAAGGAGGCAGCTGCCACTTGTCATTCAAAATTGGTCAACAAACTTCTCAAAAACAAGCGACCGAATCGTAGGATGGGCAACAAAGTTGACCATCCTACAATCAAGCCAACCCAAACGCACAATATCCCAGGTATTTCTAAACATCAAAACCGAAAGCTTCGTTTTCACATTACAGAAAATCTAAAATCTTAATTCATAGACCTGAAATGTAACGCCTGCTTTTCCTTCACAAACTGCTTGCGATATAATCGGTGATAGGCACCTCTTAGCTTGATCAGTTCTTCATGATTGCCTTTTTCGGTAATACTTCCGTTCTCCACCACTAGAATGACATCAGCTGATCGGATGGTAGACAGCCTATGGGCGATGATAAAGCTGGTTCTGCCTTCCAGGATTTTTGATAATCCTTTCTGAATCAGGCTTTCCGTTTGTGTATCTACTGCTGAGGTGGCCTCATCCATCACGAAAATCTTAGGATCTGCCAGTATCGCCCGGGCAAAGGAAATCAACTGTTTTTGTCCGGTTGATAGATGCTTGCCTTCCTGCCCCACCTGGGTTTGATAACCTTCTTCCAGACGAGATATAAAATCATGAGCATTCACGGCTTTGGCAGCTGCCATAACGTCATCGTAGCTGGCGTCCAGTTTTCCGTATCGAATATTCTCTTCAATACTGCCGCTGAACAAAAACGGTGTTTGCAGAACAATGCCCAGGTTGGACTGATACCATAGCAATCCCCTGTTTTTGTAGTCAGAACCATTTAAAAGGATTTGCCCCCTGGTTGGCTCGTAAAACCTGCACATTAGATTCACCAGGGTTGTCTTTCCACCGCCTGTTGGTCCAACCAGGGCGACGCTGCTTCCTGCCTCTACCTTAAGATTGATATTTTTTATAATCGATTGACCCGGTAAATATTCAAAACTTACATTGTCAAATTCAATCGTTTTGATATCCGATTCCCCGCCATCATGGGGCACACCATTCACCTGTCGTTTTTGTTCTTTTATATGCCGGTTAACCAGATCACTATCTTCGATTTCCGGTTTGGTTTTCAATAATCCAAAAATTCTCTCAGCCCCGGCGTTGGCCGTCTGCAGTTCGGCCATAATCCTGGCCAGTTCCAATATGGGTTCATGGAAAGCACTGGTATAAGCCAGAAAGGTTATCAACGTCCCCAATGTTAATAAGCCGCTTAATGCGTAATCACCTCCCAACCATAATGCCAATCCGGTTGCAATACTGTTAATTCCCAGAATAAATGGAAAATAAGCGGCTGTTTGATTGGCATTTTTAAAGGAGTTCGCATACATATTCTGCGATTGCTTTTGAAATTCCTCAAGATTAGCTTGTTCTCTCACCAATACTTTGCTTGTTTCCACTCCGGTTATTCCTTCATTGAAGCTGGCAGTCAACTGCGAGTTTACTTTTCTCACTTTTCGGGAACTTTTGACTATTATCCGCTGAAAATAGATGCTCACTGCAATTACCAGGGGAATAACAGTTAATACCAACAAACCCAGTTTCCAGTTTAGAAAAAGTAGTACTCCGCTGATGCCCAGTAAAAAAGGGGCAGCCCAAAACACTTCCAGGGTTCCCCAGGCTATGATGTCTGCCACTTTGTTGCAGTCGGAAGTCAGACGTGCCATCAACCAGCCAATGGAATGCTTGTCATAAAATGAAAAAGACAAATCCTGCAGATGGGAAAAGCCGTCCTGCCTTAAATGATACATTATCCGCGTGGAAAGCCTCCCGGCCATCAAAATAAATGCCCAGACGCTGATACCCAGGGTCAAGAGCAATCCGAAATAGACCATTCCAATTTTCAATAAACTGGCCTGCTCTTTATGTTTCACAATGCTATCCACCACAGAGCGTGTAATTAAGGTCAGTGATGCTTCACAAACAGCCACTAAAATTGCTGTCAGTATCAAGGCAATCAAAACACCCCGATGAGGTAATATATAGACCCGAAATAACTGCCCCCAAAACTTCTTTTCAACTGTTTTTGTTTCTAATGTCTGTAGTACGGTATTCATATTTTATAGCTTTTAGCGGTTAGCCGTCAGCTTGTATCACGTAAACAATTAAAATATTGAACCCGAAAGCGAAGCTTTCATTATTTAAAAATCTTAAATGCAGTAGGATGGGCAACTCGTTGCCCATCATCACAGTTCTCACAAAAACGATGTTCTTCAGATTTAAAATGTATTTGCCCTTTATAAAATTCCGCCCGATGGGCAACAAAGTTGCCCATCCTACATTCCTGGGCAAAAGGACGATATTCGCCACGCAGGATGGTCCCACGTCTTACCAAATTATGAAACCGAAAGTGCAACTTTTATAATTTAAAAATCTAAAATGCAGCTTCCTGTATGTTCCAGACTGTTTTATAGAAACCATCCTGCATGATCAACGATTCATGTTTACCTCGCTGGGCGATGGTTCCTTTGTCCATTACAAAAACCCGGTCTGCATTCTCACAGACGGATAGTCGGTGAGTGATCAGGATTGTGGTCAATTTTCCGTACCTGCTTTGCAGGGTGTCCAGGATCTGCGTTTCCGTAGCGGAATCCACCGCACTTAAAGCGTCATCCCAAATCAAAATCGGCACGGTTTTTAGAAAGGAACGAGCCATGGTCACCCGTTGTTTCTGACCACCGGATAGCGTAACGCCCCTTTCGCCAATTTTGGTATCATACCCTTTTTTAAAACTTTGAATGGAGCGGTGGATACAAGCATCCTGTGCCGCTCGAAAAATAGACGTTTCACCTTTTGTATCATCCGCCAGATTGATATTCTCCCTGGCGGTTTTTGTGTAGATAAAAGGTTCCTGCAATACTGCACCAACCACCTTTCGCAATTGCTTGCGCGGTATTTGTCGGATATCGATTCCATCCAATTCGATCGATCCAATTTCAAAATCGTAAAGTCGTAAGAGCAGGGTAATCAACGTTGTCTTGCCACTTCCGGTGGGACCGACGATGGCAACGGTTTCTCCCGGATTTACTTCAAAGGAGATATTGTTTAAAACGGTTGCCTGCCTGTAAAACCTGAAATTGATATTCTTAAAAACCAGGTGGCCCTTTACTGAATCAATATTAAAATCCGTTGTTGTTTCACTATCTGTTTCCTGGGGGGAATTCAGAACCTCGGTGATTCTGCCAAAAGCCACTACGGCTTTTCCGGTGTCAGTCAGGGTTCTTCCCATTTGCCGAATGGGCCACAATAAAATTCCCAGGTAGGTGATAAAAGCATACAGGGTCCCAATCGATACCTCTCCTCGTGAAGCCAGCCAGCCGCCTCCAAACAGGGTGAGCCCCATCTGTCCGATGCATAGAAAATCGGAAAGTCCCCAGAAAATTCCCAACGCTTTAATCAGTCGATATTGCTGATCACGAAAAACAGTGTTTCGTTCTGTGAACCTTTCAATTTCGAAGGACTGACGGGCAAAAGCTCGTACGACCCGAATACCCGTTAAATTCTCCTGCATGGTGCTGGTCAATGCTCCTTCTGCCTCGTCCACTTTCAGAAAAACTGCCTTGATTTTCTGAAAAAACAGGTAGGAGAAGGAAACGATAATCGGTATCAAACACAGGGAAATAGCAGCCATTCTGAGATCCAATGAAATCATCATTGGCACTACCAAAACCAGCATAATCACGGCCCGGCTTATCTCCACAATCTGCTTGGACAAAAATATCCGGACCGTTTCGATGTCAGACGTGCAGCGTTGCACCAGATCTCCCGACTCAAACTTGGCGAATGGAAGCAGGTCAATATGCTGAATATGATTATAAAGCCTGTCCCTGAGATTCCTGGCAATGGCCTCACAGGCGTGCACAGAATATCGATCCTTCAGATAGAGAAAATATCCACTCAAACAGCTGATCACGATCAGAATCAGTGCCGGAATCCAGAGTCTGTTACTCAGATAATCAACACCGCCCGACAATTCTATGGCAAACTTGGCAAATCGTGACAATTCCTCGGTTTCAGATGTAATAACACCATCGATGGTCACCTTTCCCACCAGGGGAATCAGAAACGCAAAGAAGCTCCCCAATGCCATGAATATAACTGCTACCAAGTAGAATCCACGGTATCCCACCGTGATATTCCATAAATCCAAATATTTTTTCATTACACATAAAATCGATTGGTATATTTCAATCGCAAATCATCTCTTCTATTTAACTCACAGTTAATTTTGAGGCAAGGTCTTTTTTTTACTATGAGTTAAAAAAACGCTAAGCCCTTATCAGTCAAAACAACACAATTATTAGTTTTTTTAAAAAAATATGATTTTCTATCCGCAAATTCTTAACAAACCACAAAAATTTCATGACCGGATTTTCATAAATTTTGACAGATTTGAGGTCAATCAGTATCGTCCGGGAGCTTTTTTTCTCCAACTTACCAAACGGATTTTTTTTCCTAAACGATCAGAACGTAAAATAGAGGTGATATGAAGAAAAAAGTTTCCATCAGCGACTATTTGCTGAAATTTCAGGACTTGAGGAAGCTGCCCAATGAAAACTGGGAACAGCTTCGCGGCCTAATGCATGATCTCGGTAGGCAATACTATGAGCGTTACCCGGATCAGCTTCATCGCATTCGAAAATCCCTGCAACAGCTATCTTTTTTGAGAAAAGAACCGCTTTCCGAAAACCTGCTCGCAAAGGTTTTGTCTGGAATATTCGACCATTACACAGAAAAGCTTTTTAATATTGTAACTTCCGAATCCTCTTTGCAGAATTTTATCAAAACCAGATCCGGCAAGCATGGCCTCACAACCCTTCGCCATCTTTTAAAAGGCAAGCGAGGTGTTCTGCTCATTTCCGGACATGTGGGAGGCATTGAACTGATCCCTGCATATCTTTGTTGCAACGGAATCCCTTCGGCTATCGTGGCTAAATTCAATAACCCTGAACTGCTTAAGGTGAGTGAAAAACAGAGTAGCAGGTTTCCTAATCGAATCATTAATGCCGGTTCCGGTAGTCAGATCCTTCGAAACATGTTTGATCAATTACGAGACAATCGTGTGGTTATCACTTTATGTGATGAGATGAAAGAATGGCGACCTTATAAAGACCGGGCAGTAGATTTCCTGGGGAAAACTGTCCGTCTGGATCGTACATTGGATCTGATTTATCGACACCAGAAACCGGCGGTGGTTTTTGCCCTGCTTCACCGGCAGGAAGACTGCCGCTACAAAATGATGTTAACCCCCCTGGTATCCCCATACGTGGAGAATGAAGCGCACCGTGACATCTCTGTCAGTGCTTCATCCTTGTCCAGATTGGATCAATATATACGTCGTTTTCCAGAGGGTTGGTACCAATGGTCAAAATTCGATCAGATTCAGGATCATGTCTGTGAACCATCACCGGACATTCAGGACCTGCCGCTTTACGAATCTGATTGGAATTCACAATCACCAACAGCTTAACAGGAGGAAGTCATGATCATACTCATCGAGCCCTTTTCCAGTCGGATCGGCATGTATGTGCCCGCTTTGCCTTCGCCACTCATGGAGATTGCAGGATTTGTTCACCAACATTTGCCTGATCAGGTTATTAAAATTGTATCACTCCCCCTGGAATACGGACTGCCATTAAATGATGAGGCTCAATCGGAACTTCTGCAACAATTCGAAATGAACCTGGAACAATCCCTTCCCAGGGCGCTGGGGATCTCATGCACAGCGATATCGCAGTTGAAATCCACGCTGGAAATATGTCGTCGGATTAAAACCAGATGGCCCCGGATCTTCACTTTTGTGGGAGGTTATACGCCAAGTGTTTATGCCGAAGAAATGCTGGCCATGAGCGAGACTGTTGATTTGGTGATCTGTGGTGAAGGGGAACTGCCAACCCTGGCTATTGCCAAATCGATTAGGGAATCCGGAGAGGTAAATCCGGAAAAGATTCCCGGAGCCATCTGGAAGGATGGCGAATTGTTGCGCAAGGGTATTGCAGCAGAGCGCTTTAGCTTATCAGCAAGGGCACCCCTGCCGATTTCGCTGCTCTATGGAGATTCAGGTGCCGGCATCTTACCTTATGGTTTCAGCAGGGGGTGTCCCTTTTCCTGCAACTTCTGTATGGAAAGTCACATTCGTAATCGTCATTTCAAAGCTCCACCCGAAATTGTTGAAAGAGATCTGAAGGAGATTGCCGATACAGGAGCCATCCATACCATTTTATCCACCGACGCTCTGTTTGCTGGAGAACCGTATTTGCCGACGCTTCGCAAATTCGGTTTGAAGGTTCATTTCGAAGTACGCTGCGATACCCAGAAACCTGAGATTCTGGCTAAATACGCTGATGTATGCGGTATGATTGCAGTTGGTTTGGAATCAGCCAGCTATGACACCCTGCGCAGGATGAACAAGGTCAAAAATCGCTCCCACTATAAGAAGTATATCAGAGGTGCCGAGGAGAATATTCGCACAGCCATTGAGCATGATATACCGACCGCGGTGTTCATGATTGCCGGTTATCCCGGGGATACTAAAGCAGATCTGGACGAAAGTCTGAATTTTGTTAAAAGGGTTTCACAAGAAAAGGGCCAGGGAGGAGTGGTTTTCAGAATGGGGGAATGTCATGCTTATCCTCGTACCACAGTGTATGAACAGGCCAAAAGCCTTCCTGGTATCGAATTCGATGATGATGGCATCTTCGGTCAAAATACTGTACGAAAATCTTCCCCTGGAGTCGATTTCGACATAATCCAGTCCTATGCCGGTCAGGTGTTATTCCATTCCCACCTAACAGATAAACTCAAAACCGAGTTACGCCATCTGTTACCTTTTTTTCGTATTCAACCTGAAGCTTTCGAAGATCCGGCTGTCCCTGCTGAATGCTTTAATGATGCCCAAAGGCAAAGCCTGAATATCAGCACCAGCAGCCTTGAAACCTGGCGCGGGTATCTTAAGTCAAAAAAAGCCATCACCCCCAAAATCTGGCCCGGTGAGCGCAAACAAAGAGAACTCCCGATTTGATTGGTGAGAATCACCGCTCACTTCCCTGCAAGGGAAGGTCATAACAGCCTAGGGTCAGCGAGCCTGAGAGCGCAACCCTAGGGTTGAATTACCCTTAATCTTCCGAACACGGAAGATGTTCATCAAGCACATCCCGTCCATTTTCCCTCGAACTATTTCAGCATACTTTTCCCGACCTTGCTTAAATTTTCCAAGTTCCGCACGGTTTATTGCCAACGTGTCATCCTGAGTGCAGGGATTCAGGAACAGCTCCTTTGTGGAACAACATAGCCAGAAAGTCACAAAAATTCTCAGACGAGTAGACATTCATTCCCACATTTGTGTATTGAATATATTAAAAAAACCTTTATACGGGAAACGAATAAATCAAAATTAGGGGTATAGATGAAGATTTCACGAAGGGGGTTCCTGATAAAAAGCGCGGAGTTTGCTTGTTTATCTACATTTCTTGGATGTCATCGCTACTTGTTGGCCGATCAAGGAAAGATGCAAGAATTCAGAATATTACCCGTGGATTACACACCTAATCCATTGCTCTTTTCCAAGCAGTCACCTGTTGTCAGTATTGTTAAGGTAAACAACAAATGGAGTGAATCCAAAGGAATCAACTATGCCACCGAGAAGGCCCTTGAACTGATCGGGGGAATAAACAACACAACTAAAGACAAAAACCGCATTCTTTTGAAACCCAACCTGGTAAACCCCAATCCCAGTGATACGACCAATCCAAGAGT
>JAKSDL010000373.1 GCA_022360105.1 Pseudomonadota bacterium | reverse complement strand
ATTATCAATTGGTGATTTTATTTTTATATGCTTATTTTTTGCTTATAAAACCTTTTTTTATAATAAATCAATTGAATTTATATTCAAGACATCCTGTTTACTTCTTTTTTCCTGAATTTATTACTGCTAAATTCCACCTGGTTTACAGCCAGTCCTTTTTTATAAGTTTTTTATCTAATCTTTTGATTTTAGTTTAATTAATTATGAGCAATTTTTAGAAATCCAAACAGATCCAGATATCATCGCTTAATAGCTTTCTAATTCTTATTACTTACTCTCAATACACAAAACAATTGTAGACGTTTGAAACTGGTGCCAATTTGCAAACTTATCTCCTAATAACTACTATTTTTTCATTTTGCGATATTATTCACTAAAAATGAGAGCTATTAATGAGGTATCGTCTTCATTTTTAAAGCAAAATCTAATAATAGTTAGACTTAGCAACATAAAACAATAGTTTTTATAAAAAAATACTAGATTAGAATTGATTTACAAATTTCTTTTGACTAATTGCTAATTAACGATAGATTGGTATTTTTTTTTGAATGGAACCTTATTTCTCAATCAGGCAGGAACTTGAGATTGAACATAATCAGTGATCATATTCACCGTGTTAAAGTTTTCGATTCTGATTTTGTTCATTTCAACAGAGATGTCGTAGGTTCTTTCCAGGTAATTAATCAATTTGAGATGTGTCATCGATTTCATAATCCCTGAAGAATACAGGGCTGTATCGTAAGTTATCTCACTTTCACCTTTTAAGAGTTTCTCTGAAATGTAGCTGAGTATTTGATCTTTCATTTTTTTTGCCCCCTCTTGAATATCCCCGACTTTGATCAAAGCACAAAATTGGAAAATGAAACATCTATCTCTTATGACCAGTATTAGTGGTAAGATAGATTAATCCAGAAATAAATAACAATTTTCTGATTTCGTAATTTTCCAATCATAAATTCAAATATTGCAAATGATATCTGATAAATTTTAAATCTAAGTAAAATCTGGATTGCCTCAACCCACTTAGACTCTCATTATAATGCCTTCTATCTGATATCACTAACAAGATATGAAACATTTAAGTGATCAAATAATTTATTAAACAAATTATTTGATCGTGCTTTTACGTTGAAATTTTTAGCCTTTGAAAATTTCGATAGGTTCTATCCGTGTGACTCTATTCTGTCAACAAAGATTTTATGTGGACTCAGGTGGGAATTAAAAAAATTCAAAAAATTTCATAGGCTTACAAAAAATTGTAAGGTAAAGATTTTTATGACATTTATGATCAAGTAAATGAGTTCCTGTTAATTCAGGGAGTTAAAATGTTATGACGAATTGACAAGCGGCTGTTTGGAGGAGGAGAGGAAAAAGTGGAGTTAATT
>JAKSDL010000224.1 GCA_022360105.1 Pseudomonadota bacterium | reverse complement strand
TTTCACTGTTTCAACCAGTTCTTCCAGTGGAAACGGTCTCCAAAGTCTTAATTTCATCAATCCAACCGATTCACCTTTTTCCTTGAGTTCATCTATAGCCAGGGATGCAATTCCACCCAAGCTTCCCATGGTCAGGATTAAGGTTTCTGCCCCTTCAGCCTTGTAGGTCTCTATTGGTTGATAATATCTACCGGTGATATCGCCCATTTCTTTCCAGGCATCAATCAAAACAGATTTTGATTGTATCAAACCATGATCCTGGTGTTTTTTAGCTTCGGTAAAAATATTTGGCATTCCCAGTGCGCCCATGGTGATTGGCTTATCGGGATGCAAGCGGTTGACAGGCTTGAGTTCAGGCAGGAACTTTTTAACCCAGTCTTTCTGCCAGTATTCAATCGGCTCAATCATATGGGTTAGCAGGAAACCATCCAGGTTAACGATAAAAGGCAGAGACACATTTGGATCTTCCGCTACCCTGAAGGCATATATCATATGGTCATAAACATCCTGACCGGTCTCGGTAAAAATCTGAATACAGCCACTATCGCGAATCGACATCACGTCTGAATGATCGTTCCAGATACTTAATGGACCGGAAAGTGATCTGTTAGCTAACGCCATCACGATTGGTAATCTCAAAGAGGCTGCCAAGAACACAATCTCATTCATCAACGCCAATCCCTGTGAACTTGTACAGGTAAACGTTCTAGCACCAGCTGCTGAGGATCCGCAAGCAACACTCATGGCTGAATGCTCGGATTCGACCGGAATATATTCCGCATCCAATTCTCCATGAGCAACCATCTCGGCTAAATGCTCAACGATATGGGTTTGCGGCGTAATAGGATAGGCAGATACCACATCAACATCCGCCAGGCCAGCTGCTTCTGCAGCAGCTATTGATACTTCAACTCCAATTCGTTTACTCATTATTCCTCCTCGGCCACCATGTTAATACATCCGGTAAAACATTCCTGTGCACAGATACCACAACCTTTGCAGTAGTACAGGTCAGCCTCAAAAAAACTATCTTCCGTTTTTAAAATGGCCATATCAGGACAGAAAATGTAGCAAACACCACATTTTATACACTTACTCTTGTCGACAACCGGTCTTAATGATCTCCAGTCACCAGTTTTATATTCCTTACCGGAACCGGGCTGGCTTATGGTGAAGCCAACTTCCAAATCTTTCCATCCGGGTTCTTTTGGGGTAGTTGTCACGTTTTCTCCTATAAAACTTCAGCTTATTAACAGGAAAGTGTTGAAAACTTGGTTTTAATTAAGCTGCTATACTTAGGCTGGAACAGCAGCAATCGATTTATCGAAATCGGCATAGTCTGTTTCTTTATATGCTCGTTTCAATGTTCCTATGTTTTTTTCCGCTATTTTGCCAAAACGCTCTTTGAAAGGGGTCACCATA
>JAKSDL010000330.1 GCA_022360105.1 Pseudomonadota bacterium | reverse complement strand
TATTTGCATTAATTGCTCCGAATAACAAAAAATCGATCCGTGTGGCCGAAAAATCGGGGCTCAAATTCAAAAAACATCGTCAAGATCCAAAAGATGGATCAGAAGAGTATTTGTATGGTTAAAATGCAATACATTTTATGAATAGGAGTTCAAATGAAGATCTTTAAATTTAGCATGAGAATAAAGTTATTTATGATTTTGTGTTTACTGAATTTTTCAGTTTATGCTGAACCAGATAAACCATATGATCCATCAAGGGATGCCTACCAGACTATCAAAATGCTTTGATACAATCCAAAAAAGAACATAAAAATGTTTTTATCTCAATAGGCGGAAATTGGTGTGTTTATTGTCTAAAATTTTGCAAAGATCTCAAAAATTCAGATTGCTATCAGATAATAAAGGAAAGATACATTTACTTAAAAGTGAATTACAGTGACGAAAACAAAAATGAAAAGTTTTTCAACTTGTTTCCTAAAATAAACGCATATCCATATTTCATTATTGTATCTGCAAAAGGTGAGGTGTTGGAGCATTCGTTGGTTATGAACTTCAAATTGGAAGATGATTTTCGTAAAATGCTAAAATCACATATTATTTAAATTAGTGTATAACAGGGGATGTAGTTGAAGCATTGAAATCTGAAAATAGGAATATAAATGTCAATACTTCAACTGCTTTCCTTTTTTGCTTTCCCCCAAATGATCACCGGGTCTTTTCTGCCTTTGACTGTAGTTTGGTCGAGGTTCGCCAGGTTTTTTCGACTGCTTGACTTCAATTGTTGATATGAATCCTGGGAAAGGATGATGCTTGTTTTGTATTCCTTGGTTAACCCCTCCAGTCTGGATGCCACATTGACTGCATCTCCAATAACCGTAAACTCCTTCCTGTTTTTACTTCCAATTGTTCCTTGCAGGACTTCTCCATAGTGAATGCCAATGCCGTTTTGAAGTTGCGGGAATCCCTTGGCAGACCATTCTTCATTTAATGTCTTTAATTCGGATTGCATCATCTCAGCGGCTTTTAGAGATTTTTCGCTGGGATTATCAAGATCGATCACTCCTCCAAAAACTGCCATTATCGCATCGCCTATGAATTTATCGATCACTCCGCCATGACTCGTAATACAAAAAACCATGCGCTCAAAGTATTCATTGAGCTGCTCAATAATCAATTCAGGTGTGTTGTGTTCACAATAGGAGGTAAATGATCGAATGTCGGAGAACAGTATGGCTACCTGTTTTCGTTCACCCGGCATATCACGTTTTTCTGCAATAATTTTGTCTTTCACCTCATTGCTCACGAATTGGCCAAACAGCTTGTCAATCACCAGCTTTTCTTTTTCCTCTGAAAGAATTTCATTGATCAGTTTCTTGGTGTTTTTGGAGAGGATACCGACAATAATGCCACAGAAAATCATCATAACAGATTTTATAACATAGACCGAAGGGTGAACCAGATCCTGCAGCTGCAATGGGTCCGGAGTTGAAATCTGCACGAGGTAAGGTTGTGAAATCAGGTAAACAATGAAATATTCAATTCCTACAATGAATCCTGAAATAACAGACAGCGTGGGGTTAAACAAAAATCCGGTCATAATAACCAGAAAAACATAAAGATAAGATGGTGGACCAGTGATATAGGTGGCAGCACCCGAGGGCAAAATAAAAAAAGCTACGATATAAAGAACTGATGGTATTGATATAAAAGGGATAAACACTGCGTATTGTATATTGCCCTTAATCAATTCGGATTTTGCCAGATAATACATAACAAGGGAAAAACCCCCGGCAAATACAGCCCAGCTTCCAGGAACAATATAACCATCGATATAACCTGCCATCTCCGCAATTATCATTAGCACTCCCAGCACAGAGCCAAGGATCGCTGCATAGAAGGTACCTCGTTTTAACGTCGAGTTGATTTCATGGATAAGCAGTTCCGAAAATCGTTGTAATTCCTCTTGTTTTTCCTGTTTTTCTCTCATGCTGATTTGATTTACCGGTTTTTTCCAAAGAGCGAAGCAGGTTCTCTCGTTTTGATTAATTAGCAGCTTTGAATGTGGCTTACCTGCAACTATCCGGCATGTTACAAGTCCCAACTCCTATTGGTTGGAGGCTGGAACCGAAACCTGGTGCGTCGCCGTTTGGTCTGTTTTGCGAAAAGCACTCAGATAAATTGCTACCATCACGATGGACAAGCCAAGCCAACCGATTAGTCCCGTGGGACGATCGAAGAAGAGAAC
>JAKSDL010000748.1 GCA_022360105.1 Pseudomonadota bacterium | reverse complement strand
GTTTCAATATCGCTCGAATGATCACTTTATTGGGTGGGGTTCGTCCAGCGGTGAAAAAAATGAGAGCAATGGCATGCTAGAGGGATAAGAGTTCAATACCATTGCATCAATGACTTCTTCAAAAAGCGAAGTTAATAGGTACTCTTTTAAGCAGGAACAAATACTTTTAAGATACCTGACAAAATTCAAATATGATTTAGTCAGGTAAACTGAGTGACGAAATGATGAGCAGTTAAAGATTTGTCTTATGACACAGTCTGAACTCGTTACCCATCATCACGAACTGAACACCCGACTTTTAATGAATTGTTTCCGGAGGTCAGTAAAACAATCCCCAGGGGTAATTGAGGAATAGTTGGGTTTGAACGCCTTCATTTCCGTTTGCTACATCGAGTCTGAATATGAAACCTCCTGCCAGAACCATCCGAACGCCTGTGCCATATGATTCCACCCAGTCTTTTCCCATGTCTTCAACCTCATCAGCCAGGGTGGCTTTTTCATAAAAGAAAGCCAGCTGAAAACTGGTTCTGACGCCTTTAGCGAGAAAGATATCAAAAGGGGTAAATTCTTCGGTCAAGTTCCAACGAAACTCCGATCCGTAAAACATAGTGTGAGCGGCATAGAATCTTCCCTGGGGGTAGGAGCGCATGTTCATGACGCCGCCCAGGGAACTGGCGGTACCGTATTTGTTGTTGGCATAAACCTGTTCCACAATCTCATCCAGTTTTTCATTACACTCTGTTTCGGTAGAAGGATTCAAACTGCAATCGATGCCTTGTTCCGATCTGATTACAGTTTTGTCTGTTTCTCCTTGTTCCTGAACTATGGCGTCGGATTGAAAATAGTTAAATACCCAGGTATTGATCGAACCAATGGGGATATAGACCGCAATATTGTACTCCGCTCGATAATAAAGCGGGTCAAAATCGTCTTCTCTTGGAGAATCCGCTTTTCTGCCTTCAAATCGAATACCTTTGCGTGGATCGAGCCTGTCATCCGTGTAATCAAAGACGATCCCGACATCTGATACCTGGTATTTTTGTTCTTCTTTGGTAACTTCGGCAATTTCATCACCGTCGTTATTCAAGAGTGAATCCAGGTTAAACACTCCATCACCTTTGCTGGCATATAAATGCAATCGCTTTTCCCAGAGTTTTATGTTCAGCATGTAGGTGTTGTAAACAGCTTTGTCAGTGATAATAACCTGATATTCCTCCGGGTCTGATTCGATTCCTCGTCCATAGGTTTGAATGCTGCCTTTGCTGAAATCGGTTCTGAAGTAGTTCAAAGTGAAATGCTGAGTAAATATCGGAAATTCAGTTATTGCCCCGACATAGCCATTCAAATCGCCGGACAGGGTAGCCAGGAATAAATCGGTTTCGGAACCAAACACGTTCGACATACCTCCACCTATCCCAACCCATGATCCAATTCCCGGCATTTTCATGGCATAGGGTACAAAAGCGTATTCAAATTCCCTTGGTGATTGGTCCTTCCTGCGATCGATGGCCAGAACACATTGGGTTACTAAAAGTAAAAATGCTGTAATAAAACAGCAAGATATCAGTTTTTGTTTCATCAATTATCCCCCCACTCTCAATAGTCTACTAGTAAAGAAACACACCCGATGTTCGAATTTTAGGATCTTATCTTGAGGTAATAGCGGAAAAATGTGGGGATTGATGAAGTGTTGATTTTTATTGATGAATAAGATGGGGATTGAAAGATAACAGAAGAGGAAAAGGATACTATCCTGGTCTTTGTCTACTTGTTTCTTGAAAACAAAAAAAAACCCGAATGGAGGATTCTTCACAGGAAGAGTTCCATTCGGGCAAAACTGTTGATCTAGAGTGGGGCTACACCCACCCCAACTCAAAATCCGTTTTGAATTTGTATCTCAGATATCACATTACCTCCTTTAGCTCCAATACTACGCCTTTTAGTGTTTTAGGAAGAATGCCTGTGTCTGACATTGGGTGAAAGAGTAATTTAACTCTAGGTTAAAAACGTGGTTAACGCAAGCTTATTTATATCTGAATGTTGTAAAAAAAAAAAATCAAACCTCAACCGACTGATTCGGTAGACGTTTATACACACAATCAAACTCAACCTGGAACCATAACATTAATGGCCATCAAAAACGGTCCGAAACCTAAACAGCGAAGCGAACATTGGATTGACTTTCCTGACGGTTTGTTTCAGTCCAATGAATCTCATTTCTTTTTTAAAGTGACTGGCGAAGGTATTGAAATCTAACAGGGGAAGCCCTGTGAGCAAGTTTTAAATTAGAACCTGATATTGGTGAAGTATTCAAAAGCCGATTTTGGGAGGTCATCTGTACCAAAGTCCAGGTGGGGATCAAGGTCTTCTTTTATGTAAACTTTGTCAGGATTTTCCTCCATCAAATCTATGATTTCGCAATGGGAAATCTCTTTGCCTTCACTGCTGAATATGACGACTTCGGGTCTTGTCATATGTTTGATATCCCGGGGAACGCTGATTACAAATCCGTGATTTCCTGTATTTAATAAGACCGGCGTTCCTACCGGGTACACACCGATTGCCTTTTTAAAATCGTCTTTTATTGATTGATCGATATTGACAAAATCCAGCAAATCCATGGCTTTTGAAGGCGGAGTTCTGACTTCCTGATAACTGCGATTACCAATAATAGCCTGGTAGATATCAACCGGGGTAAACAATTTTGATACCAGGTCTATTTCGTGATACCGGGTTTCCAGCGGATAGCTAGCCACTTTGTCCTGGGCGGAAGGAGGATTGTTGGTGATTTTGACGTGATGATTTCTGGCGACAAGAGCACAAGGGATTGTTATGTTTTTGTTTTCAAAGATAATATTCATATCCTTTAAGATCTCAAAACCAAAAAGAGGATGTTTTTTGATTTCCTGCATTTCCCGGCTTTCACGGGGAAACGTTATGCTGGAATCCAACAGATGGGCGGGGACCTTGACTTTGCCGATATCGTGCAGGCAGGCAATAACATAGATTGCTTTATTGCTCAGCCTTTTTAATTGGGGATACTTGTGCCTGATTGATCTAATAAACAACCGAAAAATCGGACCGCAATCGATGCAATGGGCGAATGTTTGATCACTGGCTTTGAGCAGGGATATCAGCGCCATGGTCTCCGGAGATTCCCTAAGCAAATCATCGGAGATTTCAGATACAACCCCCAGATCCGGGCTTTTGGTCCTGGCTTCGTGCATAAACTCTTTGAAAAGCTGGCGATTTTTCTCTCTTGCTACAACACCATCCTGTGCTCCTTCAACCAGCTGCATGACTCTATTGACTGCCTGGCTGTAATTTACTCTTTTCCTGTTTCCTCTCCGATTGATTTTTGCGGCCTCATCAGGCAGCGCAACACTAAATTCAAACTTTATTTTATAATCCCTTAATTGACGAAGAAACTGGTAAGTCACCCTCCCATCCTTACCCAGGATTTTTATAATGCTGTCTCCAGGTTGCAGATCTTTTATTTGAATTTTTAACTCTTCATTCTTGCGCAGAATAATCGCCGTGAGTTCGTTGTTGAATATCTTCTTGACGCCTTCAAGTCTTTTCTGTGGAATCGCCTGGAGTTTTTTATCTTTCACAACAAACTCGGCAATCACATCGTTAATTTTCAGCTTTCTGAGAGACTTTATAACTGTTTTCATTTCAAACGGGAATGCTTCCTTTCAGGGTTAAGTACCTCAAAACAGGACCAAACTTGTTAATCACAGGAGCAAATTATAAAGCGCTAATTTAATAATAACTATTTTTTGAAAATGATAAAACTATTGTTTTAATACAATGTAATTATTGAAGAAACTGACAACGTATTGAGCTAATTGCAACGGAAAATGACATGGTACCAGCCCCGTAATCCGGCTTGATACAAAATATCTTTAAACAGTACCCGGTTTTAAGGAACCCGCCGGAGTCGCTGCAGACTATTTTGGGACTCAGCTTATTTAGCAATAACCGTCGTCACAATACTTATTTTACCAATTGACACGCCTTATGCAAACATTTGTGATTAGTTTGCCCAGAATTCGTTATTAGCTGTAAGCAATTTCCGCGTATCTTGACAGGGCACCCTAAAAACCCAAGTAGTCGAAGTCTCTTGTGAATATTTGTGATTGCTTAAAATGTTTTATCTTACGAAAAGGTCGAAAGCCTTAAAAAAAAAATTTATTGATCAGGCGATTTTCCGGTCGGTGACTTGAATCAGACCTTTTTCTGCGGCTTCGATTAGGGATTGGGAAATGTAGGGGATGTCTTTTGTGGTTATCTGTCTGTCTGTACTTTGAATACCGGTCCACCGGTTTCGTCCGTTCTTTTTTGAGTGATAGAGGGCTTGATCTGCCAGGGTTATGGCATCGTTGAGTGTTAAATAATCCGGATGATTATTGTCCAGGGGCAGGTTTGTGAAACCAATGGAACAGGTAAGTTTGACCGTTTTCTTGGATGAGATTGCAAAGTCGTATTCTTTGACCTTTCGTCCCAATTTTTCTGCAAACTGGATCAGGTATTGCGATTTTGTATTTTTTAAGAGAATAAGGAATTCTTCTCCGCCCCAGCGAATAACAGCATCATTTTCCCTGGTGATTGTCAAAAAAAGTTCCGATAGTTGCTTAAGCACAAGGTCCCCGGCATCATGCCCGTAGGTATCATTGATTCTTTTAAAATGATCCAGATCCGCGAAATAGATACCGTAAAACCCGAGAGAATTATTACGCAGGTTTTTCCCGTATTTCATGGTTTTAATTTTCTGATTGAGAAATGCCCCGATCTCATCTTCAATCACCTCGGTGATGTAGCGTCTGTTCTTTAAACCGGTTAATTCATCCCTCAAGGAAACTTCCTTAGCCTGATCAAATTGATGTTTAAGCTTCTGGGATGTTGAATGAAGATTTTCGATCGTATCGAGATATTCCCGGTTTCTTTGTAATTCAAATTCGATCTGGTTGATGGCAGACTTAAAAATGGCAATGGAAAGCTGGGAAATGAATGTGACAAGAATGATCGAAACAGCTACATAAAAAGCACCTGTAAGCAATGTATTTGAAGAATCGGAACCGACTTGGGTTTTTAAAATCTGGTAAAAAATCACATCACAGATAATGGTCACCACCGAATAAAAAATCACCCATTTTCTGGAACAGAACAGGGAAGCCTGGACGATGACGATCAACATCAGTTCAAAAGTGGAAAAATAAACCACTGGATTCTGATAAGAACGGATAAATACGGTGCTGAGTACGGATACTAAAATGACTGCATTGAAAAGGTTGGCAGCAATATGATATCGATCCTGCTTAATCAGCCAGAGAGTGAGGCCAATAAAAATCAAGACAATGGTTGAATTGGTTACTCCAAAGACAATCTCATTGGGAGCAAGAAACGCCATGGTAATACAGATGGCAGGATAAATGATGAATCCGCTACATGCATAATAAAACAAGGCATTAGCTCGCTTTGCTTCGATCACGGATCGGTTTAGATAAGATTTTGTAATGTATCCTTTGAATCTGTTCAACATGACTATTGTTCAGCTGCAGCGATATTTTTGAGTTCTTTCTATTTATCTTACCAATAAAATAAAAATATCGATTCCATTATAATCAAATTTTTTGGACATTCACCATAAAAAAATATGACCTCAAGGAAGCAATTAAAGCCAGGTGTCGTGCCGGCTTTCCTCCTGGTCAACCTAACGGGCCTACTATCAGCTTTATAGCAGCATTTTTTTTCTAATTTTCATACCATTGCCGGATATATTGACCTTCTACAAGAGTCATGAAAATATCTTGCAACAAGCCGGGAACAGGTATGTAGAATTTATCTATTGTTACACAGGTGAACGAAATAAGTTTAATAACGTTGAGGAGCTAGCAAATCATGAGTTACATGGGGATTCAGTTACATTCCGAAATTGGCAAGCTAAATGGTGTTATCCTGCATACACCGGGACCTGAAGTTGAAAATATGATCCCCAAAAACGCTGAACGTGCTCTCTACAGTGATATTCTTAATTTATCGGAAGTAGATAAAGAATATAGTCAGTTTCGGGCACTGCTGGGGAAATTGACAAAAACGTACCAGGTTGCGGATCTGCTTGTTGAGGTGTTGGCTGATGAAACCCAAAAAAAGGAATTTGTCCAGGATATCTTAAGACTTGAGAATGTAAATGAAAACACTGACTATCTGCTTTCTCTTTCAACCACTGAGTTGACCAGGCAATTGATTGAAGGCGTGGTGATGAGAAAAGACTCTTTAACCAAATTCCTGAGTTCCGAACGTTATTCCATGCGTCCCTTGCATAATTTCCTTTTCACCAGGGATGCCTCCTCCGCAATCTGGGACAGGGTAATGATAAATTCCATGGCTAGTCCGATTCGGCTTCGGGAAAGTATTATCATGGAGTATATTTTCAAATATCATCCTCTTTTCAAAGCAACAACCATGAACCCGAGAAGGGAGGAAGAATTTCGTCCGGGCATTCATACGGAAGGGGGTGATATCCAGGTTATAAGCAAGGATTTGCTGGTAATAGGTGCCAGCGTTCGGACCACTACCCAGGGAATTGACTATATACTGAATCAAGTGCGAAACCTGACATCGCCAATCAACATACTGGTTCAGGAACTTCCGCAAACTCCGGAATCATTTATTCACCTGGATATGGTGTTTACCCATATTGCAGAAGATCAATGCGTGGTTTTCGACCCGGTAATTACCCGGCCCAATCGTTACAAGACCGTGCATATCGCGGTCGATAACGGCAAAGTGACTATTTCTACGGAAACAAATCTATTAACGATATTAAAAAACCTAGGTTTTGATCTTGAGCCGATTTCCTGTGGAGGCCTGAACGATCCTTGGGTTCAAGAACGTGAACAGTGGCACAGCGGGGCAAACTTTTTTGCGGTAGCACCCGGCAAGATTATCGGATACAACCGTAACATTTACACAATAGAAGCACTGAACAACAAGGGGTATGAAGTGATCGAAGCTGAGGAGATTCTAAATGGCTCCAAAGAGATCAGCAAAACCCGAAAAACGGTAATCACAATCCCGGGTTCCGAACTTGCACGAGGTGGTGGCGGAGCCAGGTGCATGACAATGCCGTTTCATAGGGATTTGCTTTAACATATCTGCCTGTTAACTTCATTCCAAATTCGCCCTAATACTGTCGGGCAAGGCAGTGCGCCTAATCGTGCAATTAAGTTTCTAAAAAAAGTATGGTCAATATTTCTGGTAAGTCTATATTTATTTGGTTCAGCCTTTTTTGTTTTATAACCGTTGTCCCGACTTCATCCGGTTTTGGGAATCCCTCTCTAGAACCCCATCTTCTGCAACCGGAGGCCTATTCTGAAACCTACGGTTTTGTGTTTAGCATGGATGAGAATTCGCATC
>JAKSDL010000648.1 GCA_022360105.1 Pseudomonadota bacterium | reverse complement strand
TATTGTCACCCACACCCCGCCACGGGGTTCATGTGACAAAGTTTTAAAACGATTTCATGCCGGAAGTAAAGCCCTTGGTAACCTGATTGATCGGGTACGACCAAAACTCGTTATCTGCGGTCACATTCATGAAAACTCAGGAGTGGAGTATAGAGGGGATACCTGTGTGGTTAATTGCAGTATGGGAGATGGCGGACGGGGATTCTTGATAGATCTGGGACCGGGAAAAGAAAGGATTACCGCAACCGGACTTTAGATGGATTTTCTATGCAAAGTAACTCGGGCTTGTTACTTTTTCTTTTGAATTTGGCTGATAATCCAGTTTGCGAGTTTGTTTTCTGCCTCACAATTAACATTTTCTTTGACGACCGAAAGAGAAATTTCCGCCCTGGCAGCGCTCTTGTGTCCTCCGGCAGATCCTAGCTCTCCAAAAGCTTTTTCGGCCACCTTTCCTGCATTTCTTCTGTAACCGAAACTTCTAAAAATCACAATCAGTTTATTCCCGTTGGTTCCCGAAACAATGCTCCAGTTAACATCATCTATGCGCAGGAAAAAATCTGCAATAATAACCAGAATATCAGGACTGGGGACTGCGCCCAAGTGAGAAAACATCCAGCCTTTTCGTTTTTTTCTGTTGTCTATGGCAGTTTTGAAAAATCTCAGAAAGCCAGGTCTCATCTCAGCGGCTTCAATTTTTCTGACAATCTGGATATTTGCCAGGGGGAAAAGATACTGAAACGCACGCACATCTTCATATACGGCTTTCCGATTGAAGTTATCGGTATCAGTTCGAATAGCGTAATATAAGGCTGTGGCCAGCCTGGTGGAAGGTTTGATTTTTGCGGTTTTCAGGTATTCCAGCAGAATACTGGCTGTTGCGCCATATTTGGGGCGTATATCCTTATATTCAACCTCATATTCAACCTCGTCACAACTATCCGGATGGTGATCAATGATAACATCCGGCTCAAATTTGGAAAATGCATCATTGTGGTTTGGCTGGGCATCCACCAGCACGGTTTTGGTGAATTTAGTTGGATCGATTTCCTTGACAGGAACTGACTTGACACCCAGCAAACGAATCATTGCAAGATTATCAGGGCGTTTAACCGTGTTGATGTGAGCAATGGTAATTCCCGCGGTTTTTCTCCAGAGCAAACGTTTAACAGCCATTGCACTGGCTAATGCATCCGGATCAGCAATGATAGGGATAAGGACCTGGTCATCGCCGGTAAATTGCTCGTAAAATCGAGTTAGCTTTTTCTTGCTCAAACGGTTCGATCCTATTTTCGATGAGGTTTCATCCAGCCTGATTACAGGTTGAACTGATAATTCCGGAATCAGGTTTCATCATATGGGGAAAATAAGTATTCGGCAAACTAATTGTCAGGTTTTTGTTTCCAGTGCCTGCTGGTTGAGCGACGTAACATCAGATCAGGCTTGACTTCATCAATACTATTCCAGGTCTTTTCTCTGTGGTGAATAGTTACGAAAGGATAGGGATTTATCAGGAAGCAGATAAAGAGCAACAACCGAGCCGGTGGGAAAGCTAAGAGCAATCGTGGGATCGTTTTTTTTTGCAGAATTCAGTTTTTTAGTGCTTTGGTTTGACAATTGGTAAAACCTGATTTGTCGTTTTTACCTCGTGTAAAATGCTCAAAGCGTTGCGCATAATCTCATCCAGGGGAGCCGGTTTCGGCAAGAGAATTAGATTGTTTTCTTCAGCAAATCTCACTGTGTCAGCTTTAGCAAAACCGGAAATGAACATGAATCTGTTTTTCACAGTAGGGTATCTGTCCACTGCAGCATGATAAAACTCAATGCCATTCATTAAGGGCATGTCGATGTCAGATACAATTAGTTTGTAAAACTTGTCATCCAGTTTTGCGAGACCTTCTTTACCATCATGGGCTATGTCAACATTGCCTTGCTCTTCCAGCAAAGACTCCATAAATTCGGCAAGTATCTCATTGTCATCCACAATCAGAATATTTTCTTCAAAAACGCGATCAAGCAATTGCAATTCCCCAATTTTTTTAGTCGCATAAGGAACTGATTCAATAAAATGCATGATTCTTCCCATATGATCCTGAATTTTCGCGGCAACATAATAGAATTTGCCCATTTCCTTTTTTAGTGTATTCACCACATAAAGAAAAATCTTGTTCCATTCGGAAAATTCTGTCTCAATGATACAATCAAGGAGTTGCTCAAAAGAAAGGGATTTGTTCTTAATCCCCTCGGAAGCTATAAGGAAGGGTGTCTCAAATTTATGTTTCGCGTCTTCATCCAAGGAAATCAGGGGTTTTGGAATTGTGATGTTGTTAAGCTGGGATTTTGCCTTTTCCATCACCTGAAAATGCATCAATTCATCTTCAGCAGCGCTGCAAAGAAATTTATAAACCCTGTCGTCTTTCGAAAAAAACTCGGCAGCTTCACGATAAAAATCACCTGCCAGCTTTTCGATGTCAATTAACCAATCGATTAGCTCACGCATAAGCTTCCCCCCAGTTTAAGGTTGTGGCAGCACAACTGGGTCCTGTAATACCTAATCAGGAACCCAACTGACCTGAGGGAATATCTGCCAGAATATGAAGTCTAACTTTATTAAGAATATATAATAATTACAGTTGCTTGATTGTTTCGAAAGACTAACCAATCACCACTTTCAGATCCACCGAGCCTTTTAAGGTGTTGGCTGAAATACACCCTCTTTCAGCAATTGTCACTAATTTCTCAAAGTCGGTTCCCTCAGGATATTTTGCTGTAACTTTCATTGTTATTGCCGTGAATCGGGCAGGAGTATTGTCCAGTTCCGCAGCAATTTCCGCGGTAGCTTCATCAAGTTTTACATCCCTGGCTACTGCGGCTGCCAGAAGATTACTCATAAAACAACCACCCAAACCGCTCAATAACGCTTCGCCTCCCATCATTCCGGCATTGGTGCCTCCCTTTGCTTCCGGCCGATCCATCGTCAGCGTGTGTCCTCTTGCATCTACTTCTGATGCTGAACCGCCGGTTTGTTTTACTACCAGGTTTACCGTTGCCATGCTGTCTCTCCTGTAAGGTTTATTAATGCCCTAAAAGTGTACCCTTCGCTGTTAGGAATTGTGCAATATGAGGGCCCAATTTGCCGCAGTTTCAATTTCACAGTAAAGTGTCAGCATAAAGTCTTTGCAAATCGCCTTAAACACAAAAGAGAAGATAAAAAACTATTTTGAAACTTGTCAGTTTTTGGAAACTTGGTAAAATCAAGTTGTTTCCGCAAGCAGTTAGCCACTTAATGATTGTATTACCTGAAGATCTCTTCAGGATCTTTTGGCTATGGTTGGAATGAAAATTAAAATATTGATAAAGGAGATAAGAGAATAGATAAAGGTCTGAGCCAAAACATTCAATAGCTTAATTGGCGTTTTGAATTCTAAAAGTAAGAATAATAGTTAATTGAACCCCGGTATTCCTCAGGATAGGAGAAAAAATGGCAAAAAAATGGGTCTATTTTTTTGATGAAATGGCAGAAATCGAAAAAGAGGTGGGTAGTGAATTTGATAATTTTAAAGCATTGCTGGGTGGAAAAGGTGCCAATCTCGCGGAAATGAGCCGGATCGGTATACCCGTGCCTCATGGCTTTACCATAACTACCGAAGCCTGCAACGCTTATTTGCAAAATGACAAAACCTATCCGGATCGTATGTGGAATCAGGTATTGGAAGCTATGAAAATGGTTGAGGAAAAAACGGGGAGACAGTTTGGAGGATCAGAAAATCCCTTATTGGTTTCCTGTCGATCCGGCGCCAAATTATCTATGCCGGGCATGATGGATACCGTTTTGAATATCGGCCTTAACGACCGGACAGCGGAGGGTCTGGCCAGGCAAACCAATGACCCGTGTTTTGTCTACGATGCCTATCGACGTCTGATTCAAATGTTTGGAAGTGTTGTCATGGGCATGCCGGATGAAATGTTTGAGGATGTGATTACCCAAATGAGAAAGAAAGTAGGCGTCACCAGTGATTCAGACCTGGAAGCAGATCATTGGAAACAGGTGACGGAAAAATTCAAGCATATTTTCATGCGGCAGGCAGGCCATTCGTTTCCGGAAGATCCGTTCGAACAACTCAATCTTGCTACTGAAGCTGTATTTGCCAGTTGGAATGGCAAGCGGGCTATCGATTATCGGAATGCGACTGGTATTCCCCATGACTTGGGGACAGCAGTAAACATTATGGCAATGGTTTTCGGCAACATGGGGGATGATAGTGCAACCGGTGTTGCAATGACCCGTAGCGGATCAACCGGGGAAAAACATCTTGAAGGTGATTATCTGACCAACGCCCAGGGAGAAGACGTTGTGGCCGGTATTCGCATGACCAAGGATATTTCGGAGTTGAAAGAGGAAATGCCGGAGGCGTTCAAGGAACTGAACCGAATTGCACAAATACTGGAAAATCACTACCGGGAAATGCAGGATATCGAATTTACCATTGAAAAAGAAAAGCTTTGGATGTTGCAAACCCGTGATGGAAAAAGAACAGCCCAGGCGGCTGTGCGAATTGCTACCGATATGGTTGAGGAAAAGCTAATCAGCAAAGAGGAAGCGGTACTAAGGGTCTCTCCGGAGCAGGTTGATTTCTTCTTGCATCCCCAGTTTGGACAGGAAACCATTTTAACGGCAAAAGAAGCCGGGTATATGTTGGCGACCGGAATCAACGCTTCCCCGGGGGCTGCTTACGGAGTCGTAGCCATGGATGCCGATCTGGCTGAATCCTGGTCCAATGAGGGGAAGGATGTCATAATGGTACGTGCTGAAACCAAACCGGATGATGTTCACGGAATGCTGGCTTCGAAAGGCATTCTGACCAGCAGGGGAGGCCGTACCAGCCACGCTGCCCTGGTTGCAAGGCAATTTGGCAAACCGGCAGTAGTAGGGGTTGCAGCTTTGGAGATCGATCTGAATAAACGGATCATCAAAGTGAATGGCAATGTGATTAATGAAGGGGAATGGATATCCATTGATGGTAATTCAGGGGAGGTTTTTCAAGGTAAACTACCCACTAAGATCCCGGATATCAAGGATCCCTGGCTGAAAAAACTGCTGGCCTGGGCGGACGATATCAGGCGACTGGGTATTCGAGCCAATTCCGATTATCCGGATGACGCCAAAAGAGCCCTGGATTATGGGGCTGAAGGCATTGGTCTTTGCCGGTCGGAGCATATGTTTTTTGAAACAGACAGACTTCCACACGTGCATAAGTTGATTATGACCGACCTACCCATCGAAAGAAGCGAGGCGTTGGAAGTGCTGCTTCCATTTCAAAGAAATGATTTTGCCGAGCTTTTTCGGGTCATGGATAGCATGCCCGTGATTATCCGGCTGCTGGATCCTCCTCTCCACGAATTCATGCCGTCCCATACCAGCTTGATGAGCGAGTTGACCGATTTGAAAATCAGGTTGCAACATGCTCCAAATCTCGGTGAAATCGATAGTTACCTGGAAAAAATCAGGGAAAAGGAAAGCATTTTAAAACGGGTTGATAATCTGCATGAAGCTAACCCCATGCTGGGTCTTCGTGGTGTTCGACTGGGCATTCACCTGCCGGAGATTACAACCATGCAAGTAAGAGCAATTTTTGAAGCAGCTTGTATGGTCAACAGAGAAGGAATTGACGTTAAACCCGAGGTCATGATTCCTTTGACTACCCATGTCAATGAATTAAAGATCCAGAGGGATGCTCTCGAAAAAGAAGCACGAAAGGTAATGGATGAGCAGAACATGGATCTGGAATATAAATTCGGAACCATGATTGAAGTACCAAGAGCAGCACTTACCGCTGATGAAATAGCAGAATATGCTGCGTTCTTCTCTTTCGGAACCAACGATCTGACCCAGACAACATACGGTATCTCTCGCGATGATGCCGAAGCAGGATTTTTGATTGAGTATATGGAAAAAGGAATCCTGAAAGATGATCCTTTTGCTGTGATCGATGTGGACGGTGTGGGAGAATTGATGAGAATTGCGGTGGAAAAAGGCAAAGCCACCAATTCCAAGCTTGAGATCGGTATTTGCGGGGAACATGGCGGAGAAGCAAAATCGATTGATCTTTGCCACAAACTGGGTCTGGATTACGTGTCCTGCTCTCCTTTCAGAGTTCCCATTGCCCGCTTGGCTGCTGCCCATGCAGAATTAAAAAACCGTTAAATTGATCGCTCGACCTGTGACATGGCGTATCATAATCATGAGGCAGGTCCCGCTCAATCCCAATGCCACGTAATTTTACCGCGCTGCATAGGCGTATCCATGTGAAAATTGGATGTTAATATCAGACATTGAAGCTTATTGCTACGATTGGTTTTGTGTTGGGCAGCGAGTACCTTTCTATCAAAGTATGTGCTTGTAGAACCTGATTCCCATTAGTTATGCAACTGATCATTAATCATCATACCATCGCTTATCACGATGGATTTGAATCCTTGTCACACCAGTTTGATGCCTTCCTGGTGGATATCTGGGGGGTTTTGCATGACAGTGCCAAGCCTTATCCCGGGGCGGTGGATTGCTTAAAACATTTCAGATCCGCGAATAAACAGGTCATACTGCTTTCCAATGCGGGAAGACGAGCTTCAGTACTTGCTAAAGAACTTCTCGCTTTTGGTATTGATAATCAGCTGTATGACCATATTGTTTCCTCGGGAGAACTTGCCTGGAATGCCTTTTCATCCAATCAAAATAAACAGTTAAAAAAGCTGGGCACAAAGTTTTACCTGTTAGGGCCGGAACGCTATGCCTTGACAGAAGGGCTAGCTTTGCAGCAAGTGCCTCATCCGCATGAGGCCGATTTTGTATTGACGGTGGGTGTGTTTGGCAATCCTTCATCGGTGGATCCTCAAGTCCCGATTCTTCAGAAATCATTAGACAACCAATTGACGATGGTTTGCGCCAATCCGGATTTGCAGGTAGTCAGAGATGGTGTAATGGGGATTGCTGCCGGTGCCTTGGCCAAAAGGTACGAAGAAATGGGCGGAACCGTCATCTATTTTGGAAAACCTCATCAAATTACCTATCAGGTTTGCTTCGACCACCTTCAAATTACCGACAAAAGTAAAGTTTTAGCAGTAGGAGATGCCCTTAACACCGATATAGCGGGAGCTAATAAGTTCGGTATTGCAGGTGCTCTAGTCGGTACAGGAATCCATGCAACCGAGTTATCAGAACTACCAAAAAAGACTGCAGCTTCCTCAAATCTTTTCTCAACGTTTCAAGAGTATCCAACTATGATTATTCCCGCATTTTGCTGGTAAGAATCGACCTTGGTTTTTTAGAATAATCCTACGGCTACTGGATTGTTAACGATTTGTTTGCTCAATTAATTACTATATTGCCATGAACCAGTCTTCACTCCTGGGTAGCATCTTTCAATGTCAATGCGGCAGGCAGCATAAGGTTCCAACCAAGCGGCTGCATTTCAGCGATAATGCCCTTAGTTTTTTGGATGAAACCATCTCTTCCCTGGGAAATCACAATTCGATACTGGTAGTAGCGGATCAAAGGACAATTGAGGTAGCGGGTCGGGATGTTGTCAGGATGTTGAATGAAGCCTCTTACGAGGTTGATATCCATATCGTGCCGGATGACCAAGGTGAATCTCCTGTTGCTGATGATTTAACCAAAGATTCGTTGATGGACCGGGCTCCTCAAGCTGATCTTTATATTGCCGTCGGAAGCGGTGTTGTAAATGACCTGGTCAAATGGGTTGCCTATTTAAGGGAAAAACCATACTTGGTGGTAGCCACGGCTGCCTCTATGAACGGTTATGCTTCAGCAAACGTTGCAGCAACCATTGATGGTTTAAAGGTCTTGTTCCATGCTCAGGCTTGTCAGGCTGTTTTTGCATGTCCCGAAGTTATCATAAACGCACCGCATGAACTGACCACATCCGGCCTGGGTGATGTCCTCGCAAAATCAGTCAGTTCGGCCGACTGGAAATTGAACCAATTTCTCTTTGATGATTACTATTGTCAGTTTTCCGTTGATTTGCTGAAAGATCTTGAGCCGGTTTACCTGAACAATCCCCAAAAAATCAGAAACAAAGACCCGGAAGCCTATCAGGCTTTATTTGAAGCTCTCTTTTATTCAAGTATTGCCATGACGATCACCGGTACATCGTCTCCCGCATCAGGTGGTGAGCATCTGATTTCACATACAATTGACATGTTGGCAGGAAGGGATTTCAGGAAGCATGATCTTCACGGCAGGCAGGTCGGTGTCGCATCTATTTTAATGGCCGCACTCTATGAGAAAATTATGGGCATTGAAGAACCAAAATTTTGTGAAGTTCCGGAAAATATCGACCTGGGATTTTGGGGAACTCTTGCAAAAGTAGTGCAGCCCGAGTACCAAAAAAAGTTACCAAAAATCAAACAAGCCGCCAGCTTTCTGTCAGTGCCGAAGAATTGGGAAAACCTGCGATCCCTTATCAAACCAAAGTTAATTGAAGCATCCAAACTGAAAAACTGTTTGTTGAAAGCCGAGGCAGCACATCGGTATTCGGATATTCGAGATAATGATGAAAGCCTGAAGCACAGCAAATTTTTAGAAGTTGTTAACCATGCGAATCAAATGAGAGAGCGTTTTACAATACTCGATCTGGCCGTAATGCTGGGAATTATTCCCAACCAGATAGAACAATTAATTGAGGAATGGGTAACCGGCTAGTCCCCCGTTCCTCTGTTGACTAATTCCTGAACTCAACACACTCGGTGTAGGGGACTCGTCCCATTCTGGTCTTATTGGCCGGAACACTGGTGTCTTCATAACCAAAGGCTATCCCAAACAATACACCAATATTCTCTTCAAACTCAAATACTTCCCTGGGCAACTGAGGGTGATTCCGCATAGCTCCCATGGGACAGGTGCTCACACCAAGAGCGGTAAAGGCTAACATTAAGGTCTGCGCATACATGCCCACATCTACGGCAACAGACTGTGGAAATTCTTTTTCCATGCAAACAAATGCCATATGAGGAGCACCGAAAAACTCAAAATTTCTCAACAATGCATTCATTCGCCCCAACTGGTCTTCCCTGGCTATACCCATCTCTTTATAAAGGGTCGCTGCACAATCAACCTGGCGTTTTCGGTAACTTCCATCAAATTTCATCGGGTATTCAAAATCAGGTTTTCCCAGGTCTCCACCGGTGATGAGTTCATACATTTTTTTTTTTTTTTTATTCCTTGTTTCACCCGAGGCGACAAACACCTTCCATGGTTGCACATTGCTATTTGAAGGTGAGAGTTGTGCCAGTTCGAAGGCCCTGTTGATTATTGCCTCGGGAACCGGTTTGTCCAGAAAGCCGCGTACGGAACGGCGATTACGAATAGATTGCTCCAGACTCATTGAGATTTCCTGGGAATTTATCATCGATGTTTATCTCCTTTTTTTATTAATGTCCCTCTAAGTTTATTTTTGATCCAAGTAACAAACTCAACTTTTGTTTTGCCACGAAATTACACGAAAATCACGAACTATGTTTTTGTCTTTAGTGTTTTTCGTTTGTGTTAGTGGCTGGAAACAGTTTTCAAGTCGAACTCTCCATATTAAATATTTTTATAAGTGATCAGTGATTGAAGAAAGTTGGGTCACAAAATTAAATCAATGATAATTATACTAGGAATTTCTTTAAATATTCTGATACAGTAGAAGAAATTCGATTTTTTAGCTTTCATTAGATAGAAGCAGTTGAAAGTCCTGTTTATACCTCAAAAATACGATTAACCGACGTCTTTAAGTAAAAGGGGGCAATAGTTAGCCTGCATTAAAGACACGACATATCCCTGGAAACCGAGGAGAACGAAATGAAACTAAAAGGCTTTATTGATTGGTTTATCCCCGATGAATTGAAAGAAAATGACAGTACTTATAATACAGGAAAACTTCTGGTTGTCGTTGCTATTGCCTTAATCATTGCGGTAATTGGATACAGCCAAATGTACTTGTCGCTTAAGCAGTATACTGCGGTTTTTGCCCTGCTTTCCTTCGGTCTTCTGTTGTTGATTCCTGCCCTGTTTGTGATCAAATTAACCGGAATGCTGAAGTTGTCCGGTAACATGATTATTCTGGCTCTCTTTTCCATACTGGTTTTTTTGAATTTTACTGTTGGTAATATACTTTCGGTCGGAACTATTTGGTATGCTATCGTCCCAATTCTCAGTGTACTGCTGATCGGTGTAAAATTTGGAATCTTTTGGTCAGGTGCTTCGATTGCCTGGGTAAGCGTTCTTTATTACCTGGTGCATATTGGTTACGAATTTTCTGAACTGGACCTGCCCTCTGCAAGCATGTTTATGTTCCAATATAGCGCCTCAGCCGGTTTGATTATTGTCATCATGGTCTTTACCGTTGTGTTTGACACCATTCGCCAAAATCATAACCGTTTCATCAATAATCTCCTCAAACTCACTCAGGAAATAGCCGAGGGCAATACCAACATAGAATTGCATTCACTGGGCAGCATAGAAAGCGGAAAACAGAATGTATTACAAAACATGATAGATTCCCTGAACGACAAAGTTCAATTGGCACAGGAGATAGCCAAGGGAAATCTGGATGTGAAAGTTACCCTGGCATCCGATCATGATGCGTTGGGAGAAGCTTTGCAGAAGATGGTTTGGGCGCTAAGGGAAAAATCGCAATTGGCTGAGCAAATCGCCCAGGGGGATCTTTCCCAGGAAGTGGTGCTGGCCTCTGACAATGACACTCTCGGAAAATCCTTGCAACGCATGGCAGATAACCTGAATGACTTGTTAACCAGCGTGGTGGTCAGTACACGCAAAATCAAAATGAATTCATCGCAGATTTCCATGTCCAGCCAAAACCTTTCCGAAGGATCAAACGAACAAGCTGCATCGCTGGAAGAAATCTCATCCTCCATGGAGGAATTAGAAGGCCAGGCCAAGTCAAATGCCGAGAATGCCAATGTTGCCAATCAGAAGGGTCTCGAAGCCAAACAGTTTGCTGAGGAAGGCAACTCCTCCATGGGTAAAATGCTGCAAGCCATGCGCGAAATAAATGTCACATCGGAAAATGTTTCAAATATTATTAAAACGATTGACGAAATTGCTTTTCAAACCAATGTTCTGGCCATTAATGCCGCTGTAGAAGCCGCCAGAGCGGGAGAGCATGGAAAAGGATTTGCAGTGGTTTCTGAAGAGGTTCGGAACTTGGCCCAAAGAAGTGCAGAAGCCTCCAAGGAAACGAATAAAATGATTACCGATTCTATCAAGAAAATCGAAGCCGGCGCTGCTATTGCTGACGAAACAGCAAAGTCCCTGGCCTCTATTGTGGAAGGATCATCTGTTTCAACCAATATGATTAACAATATTGTAACGGGAAGTAACGAACAATCATTGGGAATCACCCAAATCAACCAGGGATTGAATCAATTGAACCAGGTAGTCCAATCCAACGCATCGATTGCAGAAGAATCTGCCACAGCCAGCCAGGAAATGGATAATGAAATGAGTTTACTGGAACAGTTAACCAAACGCTTCAAGCTACGCCAAACAGGTGATGATAATCTGTTTAAAGCACCGTATCAATTGCAGACTGGGAGGAAATCGATAGAAAACAGTGCTTCGGCCCATGAACAACCTGGCAGTACATTAACGTTTAACAAATCCTATGACGACTTCATTTCGTCATAATTGACATGGGAGAATATCGAAAGATATAAATGAAGCATCGCTACACTATCGGATGGGAAGTTCATTGGATGCAGGTCTCAAAAGGCTCTGGATCACAGTCTCAATCAGAATTGTTTTCTCATCATTGTAAAACAGATTTTGAAGTGAGGCGTTTTACTAAGCCCTAGTAAGATTCTGTAAGCAGTATTTAATAATAGGAGGCCTATGAGTAGTTGTACAAAAATCGCAGGTGTGGGGATGTATATTCCTTCCAACAAAATCGATAACGCAATGGTTGTTGAACGGTTAAGAAAGTCAAGTCAGGGTTTCTTAATGCCTGACGAATTAGAAGCTTTGGTTGCAGAAGCAGAAGACAAGCTGGACAAAGTTGGAAGCAAGACACGCTACTATTGCGAAGAGGATGAGTATTGCACCGACATTGCGACAAAAGCGTCAATCGATGCCTTGAATGATGCGGGAATTAAACCGGAAGAGCTGGACCTGATCATATTTACGGGAATGTCAAAGGCATTCGTCGAACCGGCAACTGCTCACGTACTTAAACATAATTTGAATGCGACCAAGGCGAACGTCATCGATACCCAGGATGCCTGCACAAGCTTTATCAAGTCGTTGGAACTGGCTGATGCCATGATAAAAATTGGCAAAGCGCAAAAGATTCTGGTGGCATCCGGCGAGCGATCTTTTGATTGGGCCGATTTCACCTGTAAAACACCTGGTGAACTCGTGTGGAAATTCGCCTCCCTGACGATTGGAGACGGAGCCGGAGCCATTGTGGTCGAAGGTAGTGATGATGGAACCTATGCGGATGATCCCCATCATTTCCAGTTCTTTTACAAGCTATTTAGTGATAAATTCAACGCTTGCACCATTGGGCTGAACTATTGTGTTGGTGAACGATATCGCCTGTTTTCACACTCCAAGCATTTAATCAGGGCAGGGCAAAAAGCCACTTCGGAGCTGATCCAGGAAATTTTCGAAATGGACGAGTGGAAAAGCTACAAATACGACAATCTGATATTTCATAATGTCGGTAATATTGTGGACTCTTTGATTGAAAAAATGCTCAGAGACGCTGATATGTATGTTTCAGGAGCGAAAAAGGCATTTTTCCCAAATTTCGGAAATGTCGGCTCAGCCAGTCTTCCCATCGCAATGACCCTGGCCAAGGAAGAAGACAAACTAAAACGGGGTAACAACGTATTTGTCGTGGTACCTGCGGCTGGCGTGCAATGCGGTATAATGTCGTTTAAATACTAGTCGTCACAGTTACGTTGCTTCGGCATGGCTGAAGAGGATCAGCGAGTCATGTCGAACAGACTTACCAGACCGTCAGCCGGCCTTGACGCTCAAAAAATAAAGACCGATCGCTGCCAGGATAGCTCCCATCCATGTGTTGATGCCCGATTTTTGTCCAAGAACCATCCAGATAATTGGTACAATCACAACATATAACCCGGTAATAAATCCTGCCTTGCCGGCAGTAGTGTATACCAGACCAACCTGTTGCAGAGAGGCGGCGGCATATAGGACTACTCCAGTGAGACCGCCTCGCCAG
>JAKSDL010000555.1 GCA_022360105.1 Pseudomonadota bacterium | reverse complement strand
TGATGATGAACAATTGTAAATAATTGTATCATAACCTGTTGCAGAATCATCACTAACAGAACTGTAGCCAATAAGACCTCCAACATGCGTATCCCCTTCGACATAACCATCTGCAGCAGAATTAAGAATGCGAAAATTATTATTACCAACCAAACCGCCAACAGACGAAGTACCTGATACTTTAGCTGATGAACTACAATTATTTATTGTGCCTCTATTGGAACCAGCTATACCACCCACTCTATCGTAACCTGAAATCTCACCTGTTGCCACAATACAATTGGAAAGTTCGCCATCATAAACATAACCAACCAAACCGCCAACAAATGAACTATTTGGTGCATCAATTTCTTCAAGTTCCAGAATTAAATTTTCGATTTTGGAACTGCTTTGTATCATTCCAAATAAACCAATGTAATCATTCGCTTCACCTGAAGTATCAAATCTTAGGTTAATAACGTATTTGTTATTACCGTCAAAAATACCGTTATAAGAATATCCTTGAAAACCATAGCCTGAACCTATGGCATCTGGGGCAATAACAGAAGTGCTATACTCTTTACATCGGAGGTCAAGGTCTTTCATTAGTTTGGCATAATCATCACTATTCCAATATAAGGAAGCATTTGCAGGATCAGCAAATGTTTCAAATTGACTAAAACCGTAGATAGTGTATGGATCTGTTTCAGTTCCGGTACCAAATGGAGCATCAGCAAGATAAGTCAATTCTGGATAACTACTTGCAGGCATATACCAATATTCTTCCTCTCCATTATTTGGTTCTGACAAAAAATCCCAACCTGCATTTAGATATATATTAATATCCTCCATTTCAGACGTTGTTTTTCCAATGGCTCCTGCTGGATCTGGATTCCTATCTCCAATCCCATCTGTTAAGTTAGAAACAGTAGTATCCCAGAAACAAGTAGTACTTAACGAACCGCTACCGATTTTTCCTAACAAACCTCCAATATTAGCCGAACTAGTCCCACAGTCAATGTCACTTGCAGAATAACAATTATACATTCCAGCTCCTGAACCAACGCCAACCAAACCTCCTATACTATTTGCTCCAATTCCACAATCAATATCACAAATTGCATAGCAGTTATTAAATTTAGCTGCAGCATTATTTCCACAAATTCCTCCTATATTCACGGCATTGATACCAGTT
>JAKSDL010000565.1 GCA_022360105.1 Pseudomonadota bacterium | reverse complement strand
GGTTGAGTGGAATCTGAATATGCCGCAGGTGATTTTGAATATGGGTTTTCCTTTTTTAAAACGTGCCGATCCGAGATCATAACAATCCTCATTGACGTGCCGAAATAGATACTCACTATTTCTTTATCGGCAAATCAAATAGGAACTTGAGCCAGCGGGTCAGATGCAGGGAATGAAATGTTTGAATCGAAATGCTAAAATGTGAAGCCTTCCTGAAACAACTCTTTGCAGACCTCAACCGCATCTGAATCATAATGAATCCCTTGATTGTTGATGATTTCGTCAAGAGCATACTGGTAGCCCAATGCCTCTCTGTAAGGACGATGTGAACTCATAGCTTCAACAACATCTGCGACAGTTAAGATTTTGGCTTCTTTTAGAATAGATTCCTCGGTGATGCCTCTTGGGTAGCCTGAACCGTCTAGCTTTTCATGATGTTGATAAACTATTTGAGCAATAGGCTGCTCGAAAGGAATACCGCTAAGTAATTCGAAACCGATTTGAGGATGTACTTTTAGAAGGTCATATTCAGCTCCAAGAATTCCACCCGGTCTGTTCAAAATATCAATAGGAATTCGTATTTTACCAATGTCATGCAGGATTCCAGCGATTCTGATTGTTTCAATTTCTGAGAATGCCAATCCTAATTTTTCAGCCATAACACAAGCCAGGCCCGCGACTCTAATTTGATGACCAGCAATATATGGATCCCTGGTTTCAACCATTTGTGCCATGACCTGTATGGTAGATTTGAATACACTGTTAATTTGGTCGGTTTTTTCTTCGACTTTTGATTGGAGAATGAGGTTTTGGCCCGCCAATTCTTCTCCCATCTTTTTAACGGAAAGATGGGTCTGAACTCTGGCTTTGACTTCGATGGTGTTAAAAGGTTTGGTAATATAATCCACTGCTCCTAATTCAAATCCCTTGCGAATACTGGTTGTATCCTGCAAAGCAGTTAAAAAAATAATCGTAACATCTTTGGTTCCTTTTGAAGACTTTAATTTTTGGCAAACCTGAAAACCGTCCAATTCAGGCATCATTACATCCAATAATATCAAATCAGGTTTGTTATTATTCACGTATTCGATTGCTTTTAGTCCGTTTTTAGCTATGCCAATACGATAATCTTCCTGCAGAACTTCTACCAGGATGTCAATGTTGATGGTATCATCGTCCACGATTAAGACTAAGGGCTGTTTATTCAAATCTTTTTGCATTCTTAGTACAAAGTTGCAGTGTCGGGATTATTGTATTTTTCTAAAGTTTTTTGACTGATTTCAAGGGTTTCAACAAGTAGTCCAAGGCTCCAAATCTCAATGCCTTCACAGCGTCTCTAACAACACCTATACTGGATACGGCAATGACGGGAGTTTGCGGGGATGCCTTGGTGAGATGCCTTAAAACTACAAAACCATCCGTTTCAGACACGGATAAATCCAATAAGGTGAGATCCGGTTGCCTTCTGCTGCAAAGCTCTATTCCTAAGGCACCGTTTTCTGCTTCAGGGACCTCGAAGTCGAAATCTTCCAGATAGTATTTAACGCTTCTGCGAATAGCAAGTTCGTCATCTTTTGTGATTATTAATGGCGACTTGTTGTTTTTGATAAACATCATGAAGAACCAAAACTGGTAATGATGATTGCGAAAAAGTATTATTTTCCTCCTATTATAGATGTAAACCCTCAACACAGCAAGAAAAATGAAAATTACACGGAAGTCAGGGACAGGAATGTAAAAGGCCGTCAGCCAGTGTCAAGTACTCAATTAATCTTGTCTGGATTCAGGGTTCCACAATTCTATCTTGTTCCCTTCCGGATCTATAAACCAACCAAATTCCCCATAGGCTTCTTTTTGAATTTCTCCTTCAATGGTTGCTCCTCCTTTTTCCGCTTTTTCCAAGACACCTGCAACATCATCAACTACCAGATTAATCATAAATTCTTTGCGAGAAGGATCAAAATAACTTGTGTCTTCTCTGAATGGTCCCCATACAGTGTAGGGAATGGATTTGTCCGTTTCAAAGGTTGAGCCACAGAAATCACTAATCTTGAATCCCAGATGCTCTTGATACCATTTAGCCAGAAATTCGGGATTTTTACTTTTGAAAAATACTCCGCCAAGCCCTATTATCCGCGCCATAATTCCTCATTGATATTAATTTCTGATAAAATAAAAGAGAATATGAAAGTCCTCTTCTCACGCTTGGCATATTTTAACATCAGGTACTCTAAAATGAAACCAAACCAAATATTCACATGACAGCCTGATGCACCAAGGTCAGAGCTAGTTGTACACCTATATCATTTGATATACTATGGGCGGAAAAAAGCCCTTACATTAATTTACTTGATCAGGTCATTTTGCAATGAAAATAATTTCAAAACTTCCGGATGTCGGAGTTACAATATTTACCGTGATGTCAAAGCTAGCCATGGATAACAATGCTATCAATCTTTCCCAGGGTTTTCCGGAATTTGATGTGGATTCGGAATTGGTTTCATTAGTCGGTAAATACATGAAGAAGGCAAAAAACCAATATGCCCCGATGCAGGGTGTGGATTCGTTGAGGGAAAAAATATCTGAAAAAACCGAAGCGGTGTATGGTCACAAAGCAAATCCGGACACGGAAATAACTGTAACAATGGGCGCCACAGAAGCATTGTTTGCTGCGTTCACTGCTATTATCAAACCTGGAGATGAGGTATTGCTTTTCGAACCGGCTTATGATTCTTACGAACCTGCGATTAGACTGAGTGGGGGTAAACCGGTATTTTGCCAATTGCAATATCCAGGCTATGATATCGATTGGAATCAGGTTAAGTCATTATTATCTGAAAAAACAAAGATGATAGTATTCAATTCTCCCCATAATCCTTCGGGTGCGATCCTCCGATCAGCAGATATGGAAGTGCTATCTGATTTAGTTGAAAATACCGGGATTGTTATTGTAAGCGATGAAGTCTACGAACATATTGTTTTTGATGGTTTACGACATGAAAGCATGCTTCGTTATCCTTCATTGTCGGCAAGGAGTTTTGTGATAAGCTCCTTTGGAAAGACATTTCATGCCACTGGGTGGAAAACCGGATATTGTATTGCCCCCGCGGCGTTAACAAAAGAATTTCGCCGCATCCATCAATATTTGACATTTGCCTGCAATACACCCATCCAGCATGCATATGCGGAGTTTTTGGACCAAGATAAGAGATATTTAAATTTATCAGAGTTTTACCAAAGGAAAAGAGATACCTTTTTGGATTCGATCAAAGGATCGCGTTTTAAGCCTCTGCGATGTTCAGGTACCTATTTTCAAATGTTGGACTACTCTGAGATATCGAAAGATAAGGATTTGGATTTTGCTAAATGGTTGACCATAGAAAAAGGTATTGCGTCCATTCCACCTTCGGTTTTTTACCATCAAAAAACCGATCACAAAGTATTGCGATTTTGTTTTGCCAAGAATGACGAAACACTTCGTAGTGCCGGAGAAATCTTAAAAACGATATAAAATAAGACTTATTTGTCCTCCCTCGCCTTAGATGTGAGCTTCCTATCGGTAAGAACAGACCTGCCGGGGATCCGACTGCGCTGATACCAGCCGCGACCCAACGCCCGACCTTCACCTGTAATTCGAAGTGATCTGAATTTTTGTTCATTTGAACACTTTGTGAAAGTGAACACTCCCTCAAATCTTATCATGCTGATATTCCATAACCCGCAAAACCTAATATGAGGTAATAAATTGATATAATAGGATTAATTTTAAAATTCAAGGACGGAGAATTTAAGTTGACAGGAAAGGAAAGAGTGAATAAAGTGTATTTATGTTCACTTATAAATGTAATTTTGTTCACACATAAAAATGACTGGGAGTCAAGTGGAGTATTGAATAGAAGAATTTTAGCTCCATTTCACCCTCTTTTTTTTGGAGTAGACAATGAATAGTGCCGAACAATTTGTAATTTATGAATATTTGGACCAAAAAGGTGATCCATCACAACTTATATGTGACGGTCATGTTGACTCCATGACGTTCAGAGATAAATGTTTCAAAGACTTTTATGTGAAGCCAATGGTTGTGAGGCATCAATGGCAAAAAACAAGAAGGATTGTTGAACAAAGACCCGGAAAAAAATATAAGAACACGAGAACGGAGACAGTATATATTACTAGTGAAGAATTTGGTGCAACGCCCGTTACAATCGGCTTGGTTTGAAAAGTGTTTTAATTTCAGGTGGTTTGTTATAGGTCAATGTTTTTCTTTGACAAATTGTAAAATAGCTGCTTGATTAGTTTTGCAAAGCGGTAATGAATTGCTGGCAAAAGTGAAGAATATTACCGTCTTTACCCCCGTAATCGGTAATATTCTTCATATACATTAGTTGAAACTCTAGCCTTTTCTTATACACAGTACCAACAGTACTGCTGCCAATTGTTCCTGCTATCCATCCAGTTGCGATTTTTCCTTTTGTTCGTACCATGTAGCGGGATCTTCAAAAAACAGAAGCGTATCTTCCAGTGATTTAACATGGTCCCATTCGATTTTGGCCAGATGCTCAAAAAAGCTTTTTTCCTGGGCATCAACAGCTTTTTCTTGGAGTTCAATGTAGAATTTGTATGCATTTTTTTCAAAATCGATTGCAATTTTGATTGCTTCTCTGTCATCTGAGGATGTTTCAGTGTTTTTATCCGCAAGTTTGGGCAAATCTTGAAGGACTTCTCTCACATCAGTGTCCTGAATGACTGCTGAAACCTCTTCTGGCCAGGTTCCGTTGGCTTCCAGTTTCTGGTGAATGGCTTTCAACTGTTCATAGTGCTCATTTTCATCTTCGGCGATGGCAGCAAACATTTTTTTGCCAACAGGGTTTTGTGTTTTGTCTGCCTGTTTGAGATAGAAATCTCTCTCTCTCAATTCATTTTGGAGTGCAATCTCAATCGCTTTCATTTTATCCATATTATCCTCTCTGGATTGTTATAATACGTTACATCAAAAGATAAAATTTATTTTACTATCACTGAGGATTACTTTATCACGCTGCTTTTTTTGATACAACTGATTGCTCAGAAGTAAGCAGTGAACAACGTAAATCGAAAGTCGCTTTGTCAGAATTGATTGTGTGCTGCTCACAAAGTTAAATTTTTGTCTTTATTGGCAGACATGCAAAAAGGTTGATTGACAACTGACGGGAACTCACAGCAATCTTAAAAAGACAGGCAGGTATGATTTGAATCTATGCATATTGTAAGGAGGTGTTATGAAGGGTACGTTTTCTATAGCCATCCATGGAGGAGCCGGCACTATTCGTCAGAGTGAAATAACGAAAGAACGAAAAGCCGAGCTGCAGAGATGCCTTGAAACCGCAATAGTTAGTGGAAGGAACATTTTAGAAAACGGCGGTTCTGCCATTGATGCCACTTGTGCCGCAGTTGTTGAAATGGAAGATTCCCCTTTGTTTAACGCAGGTAAAGGATCGGTCTTTAACAGTTCGGGTTTTATTGAAATGGATGCGTCTGTGATGTGCGGTCGCACACTTGCTGCTGGCGCTGTGACCTGTGTCCGCAATATTAAAAACCCGGTTCTGGCTGCAAAAGTGTTGCTGGAACGAAGCACACATGTCCTGTTGTCCGGCGTAGATGCCGAAGCCTTTTCCAGGGATCATAGTCTTGAATTTGAGAAAGACAACTACTTTTACACGGATCATCGATTTCAGCAATTAAAAAATGCCCAAAAAAAGGATCGAGTCCAACTGGATCATTCTGAAGACGATGATGGTAAATTTGGTACAGTTGGAGCAGTAGCATTGGATAAAGCAGGCAACCTGGCTGCTTCTACCTCAACCGGTGGCATGACCAATCAACTGCCGGGCAGGGTAGGTGATACACCGTTGATAGGAAGTGGGAACTACGCCAATAATCAGACTTGTGCAGTGTCATGCACTGGAATCGGGGAAGGATTTATCAGGGCAGTCAGCGCTTATGATGTATCCGCGCTTATGGAATACAAAGGTTTAAACCTGGAGCAAGCCGGCAAAATAGTCGTTCATGATAAGCTGCAAAAAGTTGGGGGAATGGGTGGTTTGATTGCAGTGGATAAAAGTGGTGCAATCAGTTTACCGTTCAATTCCGAAGGGATGTACAGGGCCTGGTTAAAAGCCGGCTCTGAGATTCACACAGCCATGTATCAAGAATAAATTGTTAAGGATTTGTTTAAGAAGAAACCAACTGTGTTTGAAGCCAATTCAAAAATTGATCGCTTCCTTTGACAATTGGTGAGTCGCTAATTGTATATGTTCTACCATCCTGAATTGTTTGGATTTCTCTGCAAACCTTGTCAAACAACCAAGTGGAAGTTTTAAATCGGCATCTCCAATCGACTGCATTATCTGCAAGGCTGGATTCAGGGCCCTGGACTTGGGCACAAGCGACGATCTGTTTTTTAGAAAGATCTGAGATGAGTTTAACAGCTTCCGCCTGATTATCCACCGTCACTGTTACCTGAAGAAAATCTGTTTTTAGGGTTGGTCCGATGCCATGAGAATCGCACGCTTGTCTGTTTTTCATTGCTTAAAAATCAATAAGTTCCAATTTATTTTTGAATTCCGGATTCCAGTTTATAGCAAAAACAAATCAATTTAATTGTCTGGGATAGATTTTTTAATAATTCTTTCTACAGAATTGCAATTATCTTGGCTTTCCAAAAACCAGTCGTTAATTGCAAAAGGTCAACATCTGTTTGGAAATGCCAGAGGGATTTGCACACAGCCCCATTAAAAGGGCTAATATAGGAAGAAGATTGTGATTATAAAGGAGGCTCAGAGAGGAGGAGTCACCGGCCTCATGCTAGCCGGTCACTCAGATTTTACTTTTTTTTCCTCCCCCTTTTCGGCTGGGTCATTTCAAACGGATTTTCTCCCAGGATTTTCGCCAGTTTTGGCAGCACAACCTGGGTTTTGGTGATAATGGTTGAGAATTGTGAACGGGAAATACCACATTCCTCAGCCAATCTTGCTTGCGTTACTTTTTTAAGAACCAATTTTGATTTTATCTCTTCAGGTGATAACATCGTTTCCTTTCGATAAATGTTCATAAGTTTTTGGATTACTAATACATATAAAGCATTGGTAATCCGTTTCTACATATTCGAATATGCTAGAGAAAAGTCAATCAATTTGCAAGAAAAAATTTTTTTTTTATTTCCAAGCAATGCGTCTTATAGATAGTGTTTGATAGAAAAAATGTATAAATAAAACGTAAAAACAAATAATTATGAATAGAAGCCTGGTGGAATATTTCTCACAAAAAAAGAGATTCAAGCCGATTTCCCATTCTTGAAAATGGAGCGGTATGATCCAAAAATCTTGATCGTATACAAGCGATTATCGATTTTTTTTAATCAAATCGATTTTTCGCACCGTAGACAAACCATCCATTACTGCTTAATATTATGACACATCCGGTTGGGACAACTTCTTCCTGCTCCTTTGATTTGGGAAACCAAGACAACTAATATTGTTGATTTAGAAGCATGAAATTTCTGGCAGCAATTATCATCATTGCCGTGATTGCCCTGGTCGGGTCCAGGGTGACTTTTCTCAATAGGCGCTTGCCGTTGGGGTTAAGGAACATTCTGTTTACGGGTACAGAATACATTTTTATTGGAATGTTATTAGGAGAGTTCGGTTTTCGCATCCTGGACACTGAAACTCTGGTGGAGCTCGATTCAATTCTGTTGTTCGGATTGGCTTGGATAGGTTTTTTATATGGATTACAATTTGAATTCCGATTGCTGAAAAATTTGCCCAAGTATTATTTTTCGATCACGGCGATCCAATCAACGATTACTTTTATTGTTGTGGGATTCTCAATCTACCCGATTCTTTCCGCCCTGCTGGATTTACCTCAAGAAATCATTTTCCTCTCTTCAATTACCTTAGGTGCAACAGCGTCATGTACTGCTCAGTCTGCTATTGCAATTGTCAATCAGAATTATCGTATTCAAAATAGAGGATTGTTAGATTTGATGAGATATATATCCAGTGTGGATGGAATTTTTGCTCTGCTGTTCTTTAGCTTGGTACTGGTGTTTTTTCCAAATACGGTAACTACTGAAAGTGCCGGAATCCTAAAATCATTACAATGGCTTTTAATCACCATTGTTATCGGTGCTTTTCCAGGTGTTGTGTTAATCATTTTTGGTAGATCTCGATTTTCCAACCAGGAATTTACCATGTTTTTAGTGGGCACAATTCTTTTTTGTGGGGGCATGTCCCACCAACTGTCATTCTCTCCTCTGATCTCGGGCATGATATGCGGTGTGGTTGTTGCTAATTTTTGCAGACATCGAGTGAGAGCGATACAAATTGTCGTTCAAGCAGAAAAGTCGATTTATATTATATTACTTTTGATCATAGGCGCATTGTGGCGATTTAAGTTAGACATCAGCCTGTTGATTGGAGCCGCTTATTTCCTGGCTCGCATTCTGGGCAAAGTGGCTGGTGTTTATACGGCAACTCACATTTATAAACCTTTCTATAAAGTACCTTGGAAACTGGGTTTGGGATTGATCTCCGAAGGTGGCTTGGTGATCGCGATCATACTGAATTTCAGGTTTTTGTATCCTCCTGTTGCGGATTCATTAATAACAATTGTTGTATTTTCAGTTTTTGCGAGCGAGTTGATTAGTCCTAGATTAATTCTGGCTCAGTTTAAAAAAAGTGATGTTTCATTAAAAAAGCAAATTACTGTCACTTAACGTGTTTATAGTCTTTGGAAACATCGTTAAGGATGTTGTATCTTGGCGAACATTCGCCTTCATAGTATGATTTGTCAAAATCAATATAAATGAATATTGATTTCAAAATCTTATTGATAAGCATTTTTGGATTATTAAAACTATCAAAAACGGGACCTTCGTCATAAGTACAAATATCAGGAACAAGCAAATTGACCCGGAAAAACGGTATTGCTGAGTTTTTTCTTTATACAAAGGAAATTTATGTTGATCTCTGAATTCTTAATACCGGAGTGCATCCGTGTGGACATGGAATGTAATTCAAAAGATGATCTTCTAAAAGAGTTGGTGGAATTGCAATTTAATGCTCATCCGGAGGTCGATCGGAATGAAACCATTTTAAGTCTTTATGAACGCGAAGAATTGTTATCAACTGGAATTGGAGAGGGTATTGCGATACCTCATGCCAGGGTGAGCAGCTGTAAGAGTATTTCGGTTTCATTTGGGCTGCTAAAAAAAGGTATAAATTTCAATTCATTGGATAGTAAACCTGTTCGAATTGTACTGTTAATCCTGTTTCCTAAAGACAAAGTAAACCTTCAGCTCAGATTTCTTGCCCGAGTTTCACGTGTATTGCAGCATAGAGCCCTTCACGATGAATTGTATCAAAGTAAATCGCCGGAAGAAGTTATCAAAGTATTTCAACAATATGAAGAACAACACTTTCATTAAGCCTATCAAACGTCATGAAGCTTGCCCTGATTTTTCTTAATAAAATTGAATACCTTGAGGAACTGCTTGCGGCCTTTCTGGAAATAGGAGTTTCCGGAGCTACTGTGCTTGATACTGTGGGAATGGGCCATATAATATCTCAAAATATTCCAATTTTCGCTGGATTGAGAGATGCTTTTGCAGGAAGCAGTCCTAGCAATAAACTAATTTTGATTGTAGCGGAAGATAAAATGATCGTTAAAATCGCTGAGGTGCTGAAGGATATTTTTAGCGGAGAAGATGATGGAATGCCTTATTTTATGACAACGATTGCAGTAGACAATTTGTATGGATTCGAGGGAGAGACAGGTTGACCCGGGTCCAGAACGGCACCCGGATCAATAAATTTTAAAGCCCGCCAAAACCAGCTTCAGAGATTTCAACAATTGCACTATTCATTGCCCTAACCGATTGCATTTTCCCTTGTGTCACCGGCAATACTGAACTGATGAAAAATTCAGCCGTTTTTATCTGACCGTTGTAAAACTCGATATCCTTTTTCTTTGGATTTTCTTCCAATGCCTTTGCTGCGACATTTGCTCTCCAGAGCAGCATCCATGCGGATACCAAATCACCAGTGATTTCCAGAAGTGGCGTTGCTTGCGACACAGCTTCAAGAATCTTATCCGAGGAGGCAGCTTTGGAGAGTATTGCAGCGACCTCATGATACTTATCCAAGGTATCCTGAAGATTTGGGACGAGATTTTGAACGGCCGGGTTTCCTTTGGCCTCATCTATGGTTTTTTGAATCCTACCCAGAAAATCCATAAATGGCTTTCCTTCATTCATTCTCAGCTTTCTCATAAAGAGATCCAATGCCTGGATTCCGTTGGTACCTTCGTAGATCATTAGGATTCTTGAGTCACGCATATATTGTTCGACCGGATATTCCTTTGTATATCCATAACCACCATAGATTTGAACTGCATGGCTGCATACTTCAAGGGTTTTATCTGTAATGTACCCTTTGATGATTGGAGTAAGAATTTCCAAGGTTCTTTCCAGATCGTATTTTTCCTGATCATTATCAGATGTTTTTATCCTGTCGAATACGGTACCTGAAAAATATATAAGGCTTCGAAGTGCATCAACGTAGGACTTCATGATGATCAGCTGTCGTCTTACATCCGGATGTTGTATAATGGGAACACCACCATCTTTTGGCTTCAAGATGAACGCACTTTGTACTCTTTCCCGAGCATAGTTCAGTGCACTGATGTAAGCAGCTGTTGCCAATGAAAATCCCTGCTGACCAACCAATTGTCTCTCTTCATTCATCATCACAAACATGGCACTCATACCTTTGTTTTCCTCTCCAAGCAAAGTACCAACACAATTTCCCTTAGCCCCCAGCGTCAATGAAGCTGTAGCATTTCCATGCAGCCCCATTTTTTCTTCAATACCAGTACAGACGACATCGTTAAATTCACCCAGGCTTCCATCCTCGTTTACACGATACTTGGGAACAAGGAAGAGAGAAATACCTTTAGTACCTGCCGGAGCTCCTTCAATTCTGGCAAGGACGGGATGAATAATGTTATCCGTCATATTGTGTTCACCTCCGGAAATAAAGATTTTGTTACCGGAAATGCTATAGGTTCCATCTTCATTCTTTTTAGCGACGGTAGTCAGGGCTCCGACATCTGATCCTGCTTCAGGTTCTGTGAGCAGCATGGTGCCTGCCCATTTTCCTGAGAGCATGTTCTTCAAATAAACTTTCTTTTGTTCTTCCGTTCCAAACGTTTCCACCAGTTTCGCAGCACCATGGGTCAATCCGGAATAAAGGACGAAGGATAGGTTGGCTGCCTGGAATAATTCGTTTGCAGCCAGGTAAACCGTATGCGGCATTCCTCCTCCGCCGACTTCGGGATCATCCGCCATGGCAAGCCATTCACCTTCACAGTAGAGGTCATATATTCGATGAAAGCATTCCGGTACCTTAACCACGCCAGATTCAAACGTGCAGCCTTCTTCGTCTCCAGGTTTGTTGGTTGGTAATAATTCCTTTATTGCCAATTGTCGGGCCTCAGAAATTATCATCTTGACGGTTTTTTTATTAAAATCAGCAAATAATTCGTGATTAGCTAGTTCATCAATTTTAAATTGCTCAAACAAAGCAAATTCCATATCCCTTAAATCTGCCAGTTGTTGTGCCATATCCCAATTCCTCCAGTTAATTGGTGAATGCCCCGATTTAATGATAGTATCCTTGATGGATTTGAATCATTGGGCTAAAAATGCTTCATCTCATCTAATTGAAACACCCAAAACTGAGCCGCTCCTTTGTACTCTAGTAAACAGATATCGGGCGTTTGTACACAAGTATAAATGATAGAATCGGATAAGTTGTCAAGGCAAGTTACGTTGCAGTTTTGATTTTCATTTTATTTCTTAACAAAAACCGAACAATAGTACGGAATTGCAACAAAAAAGTTAATTAAATAAGTTGTTTAAACGGGTAGTCTATTGAGGATGCCAAGTTAAAAATGATCTTGGCTTAAAGGCAGGGTAACGGAGAAAACAGCCCCACCTGCCAGGTAGTTTTCGGCTTCGATAATGCCGTGGTGTGATTTCACGATTTCATGACAAATAGCCAGACCCAAACCAATTCCTCCCGCACCTGTTTTTGTCCGTGAACTTTGGATAAATTTCGAAAATACAGTTGAAAGCTCTTTTTCAGGAATGCCGACACCTTGATCCCTGATGATCAGTTTCAAAGAAGGGATGTTTTTGCCATTGTGAACAATCTCAGCTGATTCAAAAGAGATGAAAATGTTTTTTTCTTCCGGTGAGAATTTTATTGCGTTGGAAAGCAGGTTTTGAATAACCTGCTCTATGCGAATACTATCACATTTAATTTTAGTTGGGATGTTTGGTTCGGTAATCTGGATCGTTTGTTTCTTTTCGTTTAGCTGCTCTTGGAGGTTAATAACGACCTGGTTTAATATCAACAACAGAACACTTTGACTCATTAGATAGCTCGTTTTTCCTGCCTCCATCTGGGAAAGATCCAACAGGTTATTGAGTAAAGACAGTAGCCTGTTACCGCTAATCTCTATTTTTGAAAAATAGGATTGGATCTTCTCCTTTGATAAACTATCGATCTTCGTGATTCCTAGCTGAGCAAAGCTTAAAATTCCATGCATCGGAGTTCGAAGCTCGTGGGACATGTTTGCTAGAAATTCACTTTTGGAGCGATTTGCTTCTTCAGCCTCCTCTTTAGCGATTCTCAAGTCTTTGGTCTGCTCGTCAACCAGTTCCTGCAGATGGTTGCGGTGCTTTTTCAATTCCTCTTCTGCAAGCTTTCTACTGGTTATATCCGAGCCCACAGACTGGTATTCGGTGAGATTCCCACTTTCGTCAAAAATTGCGTGATCTGTCCATTGATACCAGTGGGATGTTTGCTCATCGATCACGATATGGCGCTCTTTTGTGATTACCGGGTTGTTTGGATTTTTTGGCAACTCTTCATCGGCTGTGGCGTATCCAAATATGGAACCAACCAATGTATCCTTGTTAAATCCAAAATGTTGGCAAAAGGCCTTGTTGGCAAACGTCAGTTTCTTATCCGGTGTGAACCGACAGACAAGTTCTGTTTGATCTTCGACTACTGCACGGTAACGAGATTCGCTTTCAAATAGCCTGTTTTCAAGGTCTTTGCGACTCAACGCAATTTCTATGGCGGCCTTGATATCAAATATCTTGACAGGCTTTACCAGGTAACCATAGGGCTTGACTGTCTTGGCTTCGTTAATTGCTTCTTCATCAGAGCGAGCAGTTAAAAAAATGATAGGAATGTTGGATTCTTGAATGATGATTTCCGCAGCCTGTATGCCATTGTATTTACCCGGCATCATGATGTCCATGAGTACAAGATCTGGCCGGGAATCTGTTGCCAATGCAATAGCCTGTTCTCCGGAACTGGCTATTGCAGTCACTTCATAATCTAACTTTTCCAATTGCGCTTTCAATAGCGTTGAAAGCACTACTTCATCTTCAACAATCAGGACCTTTGTCATGTTTTGTTTCACCGATACGAACAGACTTGTTGGAATGGGAACTGACTAATTTTCTTATAATGATCAAAGGATTATAACAATTTCGGTAAAACTTATTATAATTAATCGAATGTAAAAAGTCTAAGAAAATCACTGATCAAAACAAATGGTTAAATGCCAATGTTATGAAGGAAGGATGGCAAATTCTCTGAATTTTTTACCACCTGACGGGGCTAATTCATGTTTTAGGTTTGGTAAGTCAGCTTATAATACAACGGTGATGTTAAATAGACGGTTTGCGATAAAAAATAAAAAAACTTGAATAATTCATGCAAACTCTATAAAATGGGCGTCCAGTTTGTTAGGTTTTTAATATTACATGCGATTTAAAGTGTTTGGAGAGCTGTTAGATTGTTTAGCTAATAAATGCGGGTTTTTGAGTGGAACCAAATAACCCGTCTCACGTTCCCGAACGTAGTTAAGGGTTGGATCCACGGCTTGGGAATTGGTTTGATTTTTGAATAACTTAATAAACAGGGCTGTTGGCGAGCCAGCAATTCAGATTTTAGAACGCCGGCAATGAATCAAACCGGAGACCATTATGGGTGATCGCTTTTTCATTATATTAGTCGAATATATCTGTGTAATTACTTTTTTGTTTTGCTTTTTCGTACTTTTCTTTTAGTTTTTGCATAATGACTTTTAAAAGCCTTGAAACCAAGCCTTCACCGCGAAGCCATTTCCAGGGTTAGAATCGTTATAATCCACCGCACTTTTATGAATATACAACTTGTCTTTTTTGTTAAAGATAATGTCAATACCATCCACATTAACCTTCCCATCGTTCTCATTTAACTCATCCAGAGTTAATTCCAATTTGCTGCCTTTTCAACCAACACCTTGAAAAACCAGACGCGCATATTTACTTGTCTCATTAGCCAATAATGAAATGAGTTTACTTTTTGCCTTGTCGCTTACCTTGATTTCGAGCATAGCTATGCATTTGTTATCATGTTGAATCAGTTGGCCCAGTGTTTCCTTCGAAATCCCATGTTCAATTATATCAATTCCGGTTGAGGAAAAACAAGACTATTGCTAATTCGAATTAGAGTCTTTATTTACAATGGATCGCACAAACATAACGGTATAAAAAATTGTAAAATCGACTTCTTTGTCACAAAGGTTGCAGTGATATCAACGTTAGCCGGTAAGCTCCAATTTTGCTTGCATTGTAGAAGAGGTTTCGACAAAACTGTTTTGTAAATCGACAATTCAGAATTGAGGGTCGATGGGAACCGATTGATGTTTCTAGATGTTTAATCAGCCGGAAATGAAACTGAAAAAGGTAGGATCCTTTGTTTCAGTTTGAGTTTGTGAACTGGATTTAAGGGAGAAAATTATGAAAAAGCTTTTAATAACTTTTATTTTTTGCACCATTGTCGGAAGTCTGCTTTACGCAGGTACGAAGGACCCGGTAGCAGTCTTGTTTCAGGTCAG
>JAKSDL010000692.1 GCA_022360105.1 Pseudomonadota bacterium | reverse complement strand
AATGATTTATTATCGAGACTATACTGCCGATAGTCCTTTTGAAAAATTGTTGCCGGATGGAAACGCCCAGTTGATAATCGAGTTGGATGGTGAATATAGGCAGATACAAGACACGAACCAACAATCACATCTTTATTTTAGATCGGCCTGGATAACAGGAATCCAGACTAAACCGGTAATCTATCATTCGGAACAAAATGCAAGTACATTGTGCATCCAGTTTGAGGCTGACGGGCTTCATGCTTTATTAGGATTCCCTGCGACCGAAGTCAGCGACAAGATGATCGACGCATCGTTGCTACTGGGAAGATCAGTCATTCAACTTAGAGAGTATTTACTTGATTGTGATAAGCCGTTTAAAATTTTTAACGCCGCTGCTGACTATCTGAAACAAAGATTGATAGTTTCTGAAGCCGAAAGGAATATTGTAAATTATATCGCGAAAAATGTGTGTTTGGAAAATCTAAGTCATACTGAAATGAGCAGGAAATCGGGGTATTCAAGAAAACATCTAATCCAGGTTTTTAAAAAACATGTGGGATTGTCTCCTAAAAAGTACCAGAGAATTTTTCGTTTTAATCGAGCCCTTTCCTTGTTGCATTCGGCTAACTCACCAATTTATGCGGACATAGCGGCTCAATGTCTGTATTTTGACCAGTCACATTTCAGTAAGGAATTCGGGTTATTTGCAGGAACCACCCCCGGCTCCTACCAAAAATCCAACCTTTTATATCCTCACGTAATTCCAATGGGTAGGGGCAGGTAAAAAAAATACAATACCGGCATTTAAAAGCCTCCTAACCTGAATATCAGTTCTGATTTACAACAAAAAAGCTAAGGAGGTGCAAATGAGAAAAATAATATATTATATCGCGATATCTGCTGATGGATACATAGCAAGAAAAGACGGTTCAATCTCCGGGTTTTTAATAGAAGGAGAGCATGCGGATGAATTTATGGCGTCGATGCAATCCTTTGATTATGTCATCATGGGCACCAAAACGTATGAATTTGGATTCCAATATGGACTCAAACCCGGTGAGCCGGCATACCAGGGGTTGAAACACCTGGTTGTCTCCAGGTCATTAACGTTCGAAAGCAATGACCAGGTGAAGTTGTTGGATACTGATGCTGAGAGTTATATCCGTGAGCTGAAAACAAAACCGGGCAAAAACATCTGGTTATGCGGAGGAGGCAAACTGGCGAGTACCATGTTAAACAACAGGCTGATCGACGAAATCTATTTAAAAGTCAATCCGTTCATTATTGGTGACGGTATTCGGCTCTTTGACTATCCGTCCAAACCTGTTCATGCTCAATTGCTTGGTACTAAATCATATTCAAATGGAGTGATCCTGCAAAAATACAAGCTTGAATACAGCAATGCTGGAAACCGGCTTTGAGTTTGTGAGAAGGTTGGATTGTCAGTGACTGTTTTGGCTGTTTGAGAATTAAAAGTGTATTCAGGTTAATCACTTAGATTGTCGTAAGGCACAATGAAATGAATTTTAGCTCCCCGGTCGCCTTCGCTTTCTGCCCAGATTTTGCCTTTATGGGCATTGACGATTTGTCGACAAATCGGCAGACCTAGACCGGAACCTTCTCCGATTCTTGTTTTGCGGCTTTGCTTGAACATATTGAAGACATAGTTTATCTGGTCTTCCGGGATGCCGACTCCCTGGTCGCTGACAGTT
>JAKSDL010000766.1 GCA_022360105.1 Pseudomonadota bacterium | reverse complement strand
TGGCGGATCCGCTTTACTTGATCCGCTCTACAAACTTAACAATTTGTAATAATTATAAATTTGAGTCATGCCGGATGTAATCCGGCAGCTAAAACCAGCGAACCGATGACACCTGTTTAGATTTCGGGTCATGAGATGCGAAGCTTGCAGCACTCCTAACTCCTAAATCTTATGTGTATGCACATTGAATGTCATGGTAGCGCCCGTGACCTGGCTGCGACCTGTATAGATGAATGTTGCCAGTCCCAATAATTCCAGAAAGAGAATAACACCGGGATTCCAGAACAATTTCAATCCAACTGCCACATCGGAAACCGGAACGGTGCTAATGGGAAACAAAAAGGCGATTCCAATAACATATAACACGGAAATGCCCCCCATAACCTGGTAAGCAGAGATTTTACCTTCACCCCTGTAATCTGCCCTGAAGATTTCCGAGATCAGTCTCCAAACCTGGGTGACGATCATGGTCAGCAGGAATGCCGCTGTATGATATCCGTTGATGAAAAGGTAAATGCCGGCAACTCCGGTTGAAGCATAGATAACGGAAGTGATTCCCTGGATCGGTATCACCGCTTCACCATTCATCTGGTGAGCGTAAGTGATCTTTTTTAAATCGCCATCAAACACAAATGAGAACCGCTTGATGATTCTACCCAGCCAGTCAGGAAGATCCTTCACTCTTTTGCCATAGCAACAGCCAAAACTGATACAAGCCAGACGTCCCAGGGATTCTCCAAAGGTATAGGCAATAGAGAGAACAGCCAAAGCGGATACGATGGGAAGATTCAATCCTAAATAATGCTGCGAAGCCAGAATCAGCCACGGGCAGAACATGATGCCAATAAATGAAGCACCGGCTATACTTAGGGTAGCTTCCTTTTTTTCCACTATAGCGGCTACAAGCTTGGCAGCTGCCATACAAGGTACCAATATAGCCAATGAAAGAATCATCATGGTCGTCAGGTCAACCGCTTGCGAAGCAAACAATATCAGTCCGATGCTGCAGGCGAAAACGGCGGCAATGGCGGTAAAGAGTCCGTAGTAAGTAAAATTGGTGCCCTGCCATGCACCGTCATCGCATTTATGTTTTGGGATGGTGCCCAGAATCTGCCATTTTTCCTTTTGCAATGTCCTAAAGCTCCAGGCAAACAAAACCGAAAAGATCACTGATATTGACAAAATAAACAAAGTATTAACCATTATGATCTCCTATGTGCAATGGTTGAACGGATTTGAACTTCAGTTTCCACCAGCGGTTTTTGAAAACCCCGGCAATACCGACTTTGAACATCCGTGCGTTGTTGATTTGTTAAAAGATCCTGACTAAACTCCACAGCATCTTTTTCAAAAATTAAGACATCAATTGAACTGCCGGGACGAAAAAGACTTTTGGGACAACCCTTTTGAAGGGTCATCTGCTTGACTATTGGAAAGGGATCATCATAAAAGGAAGTGCTGTAGCACTGCTGAATATCGCCAATCATCAGAGCTACCACTTCAATCATGGCAACCAGCCCTACTTTGTCGCCACTGGGAACATCAGTATCAATAATTGTCACGACCCTTTTGTTTTTGGAAAAAGGAGTAACAACGCTAACCACAGCCCCCGGGTTGCAGGAGTGGTATGCTCCATCAATTTCATAAATGTCGACAACTTTGCCCGAAACCGGAAGATGGCTGTAATGATATTTTTCCGGGGTCAGTCTGAATATCGCAAAATCACCATTTTGAAAGGTTTCCAGCCATTTTGTTTTATCCCCACCCAGCAGGTGTTCGTAATCAAAGAATTTTTCCTTGAGAAACAACATGGAGTCCTGGGCAAAAGAGCCGATCAACATGCGTGAATCGGCCGGTGAAACTACTGTTCCGCAACTGGTATCCATGGGGCGGTAATCCCAGTATTTAATCTTTCGTTCAAAAAGCTTTCTGGGAGTATTTAAATTAGAGGGGGACTCCAGACATTCATCCATGTTGATATCCAGTTCCTTTATGATTTTGGATATCTTGAAAGGAGTCTTCATCAAGGGATTATCATAATTGAAAAATCCAAGCAGTGACGAAATTCGGGAAGAGGTTAACAGATCGAATAAAAATCCTGAGTTCTCCCTGATTTTGGAATATATGAGGTTAACGGTGCCGTCAGCGATCAACTTCTCCGTGATCACCGATGCGTCCGCTCTATCAATAAACTGATGCATTAGCCTCCTGCTGATTTATGGAAGTATTCTTGTTTGCTGAAGCAAATTGCTTGTTGCTGTCGACAACCATAAGGGTGAGTTGAATAAGTTTTACCAATTTATCGAGTGGTAAGGCTTCTTCAAGTGCGTCTTTTTTTAAACCTTTGATAAATTCAACTACAGACTTGCCTTCAGTGATCGACTCCAGCTTTTTATATAAAGACGAGTTTACAGCGAGCAGCGGCGATACCATCTTCATGGCATCCTTTTGTAACACCATAAAGGCCTCATCTATCTGTTTTTTTCTGAGAGTTTCACGGTAGTAGGTTTCGGCTGCTGTGTTAAACTCTTCCCCGCTTAGTTTCATTGCCTTGGAAGAGCCGGTTTCCGCAAGAATGCCTTTAGTCAGTTTTCCCGATACCGATGAATCCTCCGGATAATCCAATCTCATTTGCAGGTCATTCAGGGTTGGTTCCATCCCCATCATTTCGATCAGATCTTTTGCATCGTCCCGAATCACCCGAAGCAGTGCTCTTTTATATTCATGATTGTAAACCCGGATATAACCATTGTAGCGTCGACTTGGCCTTTTACGTTCCGTAACTTCCAGAATCCTTCTTAGAAATCTGTTTTCCGTGTCCTTCTGCACAAAAAATGTCGGAATTCCTATGGCTGATCCGAAAAACACCTGTCTGCGTTCGCTTTCAATGGAGGGGCTGTCAGGTATATCAAAATGACAGAATTGATTGTTCAAGACGTATTTGTAAGCCAGGGCATTAATCAGAACCTGAAGATTAACAGCCTCTCCCAGGTCGTCACCTATCTGTTCAAATTGACTGTAATAACGAGCTTCGAAACCTGAATATCCCATAGTGGCATATTGTCTCATTCGGCACAAAAGATAGGTTGCCATGTTTTGGTCAAAGACACCCATGGTAGCCAGATCGTTCTTCAATTTCTCATCATTGCCAAGTTTTCCGCTGAGAGCAGGACTGTGCTCCGTACTTAACAGTGAAATAAAGTAGTCTATCAACCTATAATCACTGACAAAATCACCTTTAACGCCTGCCAGGACGCTGAAAATTCGATCGAACAATTCCGGTCCGAATGGAGTAAACCGGCGTCCCAGGAATTTCAGGTGTGCTTTCTTTTTCCACCTGCGCCAGAGCATCCGCAAGTGTGTGTAATCCAGTTGGTGAGGTAAATAACCCAACACCTTTTCCGGATGAAAATCCCAGAAATCGAGACGATAAGGAGCTCCGGAGTACTGGCCGACGAATAGGGGTAAAAAATGTTCTGTGATTTTAATGACCAAATCCCCGAAGTACTTCTCTTCCACTGCAGAAAATCCGGACGCAGGATCGGACAGGACCTTGCTGAGAATATCGCTGCCAAGGCTGACATGGGTCCCATTATTCGCCAGGCTGGTATTGGAAGTATTCGGCAACACAACCAGATTCGTACTGATGATACCGGCTTCCTTCAGCTTGTACACCGCGTTGAGCTGACTGTTGGAAAGGGTTCTGTGACAAAACCCCATGTAGTGATGCTTTTCTTCTCCTTTGTCCCAGCCCGACAAACACGGACTCATAAACAACTCCCTGTAAAAGGAATCAGGAATCAGTTCATTAAGCTTGCGTTGACGAACCGGTGGGTTGGGAGCGAAATAGATGCGGGCTTTCTGGCCGGACTCAGTAAGATTAAATTGTTTGTTGGCATACTGAATCAAAAGCTGACATGAGAGGTACCTTAATAAAGCTTCATCTGCCACACTCCTCCCTTTACCAAACTTTTTTGACAAGGGAGTGATATAAAATGATGTGACTTCGGGAGAGGTATTATCACTAAGAAAGCACCCCATTAATTTATCGGCGATCTCACTTAAACTGTTTGGCGTATTCGGAAGTCCGGTTACATCTGCTAACGCCAGCTTTAAAAGGTAACTGATTGGGATGCGAACCTGAAGTTCTCCATCCTCGACAAAAGAAAACTGTTTGATATCCGAACGTGTTCCTAAAGCTGGAAAGCTTTTATCGGCCAATAAATCCCTCTGGAAAACATCTTCAGCTCTTGGGCTTAAATACTTTCTGGGAAATCGCACCCAGCTGTTTTCCCAGACATTATTGTTTTCTTCTTCAAGAAAATCTTCTAGTGAGGTGAGCACTTGCCGGGGGGAGTCTCCGGATTTTGCCTTCTTGATGATATTTTTGAAGTAACTGGAGTTAGCAATAGTATTCGGCAGATCAACCGTTTCGTTATTTCCGATTACTGCAGCCTGAAACTCATTTTCAATACCGGCAGTGGTATCGTCCAAAGAGAAGGGTAACGAACTTCCCTCTAGCGATAGAAGAATTTGTTTTGGACTTACGAAATGGGATTCGGGAGCCAATGCCAGGTAAGGGCTTTGTTTTCCCATATACTTGAAGCTGTTTCTCTCTACCATTTGTGCATGTGATTTCATATTAACCTTGGTTTTGCCATGCTCAATGAAGGTTAAAACGATAGTGAGTAAATGTACTTCATTTAACTGAATTATCTAACCTTTCAATACGGTTTCAAAGTGTATGATGAAACTATAGCAATAAAAAAAAAACGAAATGTCTAAAAAATATCTGATTTTTGTAAAATCTAGGTGTAACATTGCTACGGAATAACGCGGGAGATACAAAGGTACTGTCAGTTTACGTCTGGTGATATGGGGTGTCAGATTATGTTAGGGAGGATTGATTAATAGAATTGTAGCATGGGCAGCTTGTTGCCCATCAACTAAACTAAATGACAACGTCCGAAATTTCCTTAAACAAGCGTTTATGGGATTACTCTTTGGATAGCAGAGGATCAGAGCATGGCAAGATGGGAAAGATTCTTAAAAAATAATAAATAGACAGCAAAAAAACAGCTAACATGCCAAGTGAGATGGCAATATCAAAAATGCTGAAATAAGGAAGAGGCCCTGTACCTGGGTACTGAAGATGCTGTTGAATAGTAGGGACAGTCAAAAAGTATTTTTCGAGCCATAATCCGATCAGGCAAATTATCGCAACACCAGAGCTGACCAGAGGAGACCGGCAGGCTTTTTTGGTGAGCAGGCCCAAAAGAGGAACAGCAAACAGACAGACAAACAGCAAGTCAAACAGCCAGTCCCAATGAGCGTCTTTCATGCGTAACAGCAGGTATGGCGTTTCCTCGGGAAGATTGGCATACCAGATTACCAGAACCTGGGAAAACACCAGGTAAGTCCATAAAAGACTGGTTACCAATAATAATCGGGATAAGTCATTCAATCTTTCGAGACTAAAATAGGGCAATAATGCTTTATGACGACGAGCAAGCGCAAAACCAAGCACTAAAAAGGCGCAAGCAGCATAAAGGTTTGCAACGGTGTATTGGAACCCAAATGCCGTGCTGATCCATTCCTGATCCAGAGACATCATCCAATCAAAAGCTACCAGGCAGCACAAAACAATAAATAAGGCAACATACAAAGCAGCCAATGCGACTTGAGAATCACTGTTTTTTGATTCCTGAATTTTTAAAAATCTTGTCAACTTTTTAGCGCCCCTACTGAGCAACGCGGGTTCTTTTTTTTGAAGATAAGCAAGATCAGGCTTTATGGATTTTGCAACATAAATAATGCCGATCAGCCCTGTTATAAAAACCAAAACCGCATTTCTAATCACAAAGAAAGGGCGATTCAACCACCAGGTTTTTTGCGGAAGAGTTTGCTGGGGATCGGCCCATAAAAACAGGTGATCCATGCCGGCAAACAGGATGAGAAACAAAATCCAGCTGACAGGGATGAAAAAAGCAGTGGATTCGGCCAGTCGTTTAACAGGCCTTCCCCATTTTGCGTGTGTGAGGGTAAGGATGGCGGAAGCCATCAGGCTTCCATGGCTGAGACCAAAAAAGAAGAGAGTGTTTATCAGTAAAGCCTGAAACATTTAGCCTCCTTTATGTTCTCCTTTCCCTTTTGGTTTTCATGATGGCGGCGTGGGCCTTGAGGCGGATGGCGTTGGTTTTAATAAATCCTTCGGAATCCTGCTGGTCAAAACCACCTTCAATGTGCATGCTGGAGAGCTTCTCATCATATAGTGATGTGGAAGATTCCCTTGCTACAACATAGGCGTTGCCTTTGTAGAGCTTGAGATAGACTTTACCGTCGATCACTTCCTGGCTCTTGTCAATGGCAGCCATCAGGAATTCCATTTCAGGACTGAACCAGTAGCCGTTATACATAATTTCAGAGATTTTGGCAGTCAACATATTGCGGAGTCTCATCACCTCCCTGTCCATGGCAATTCCCTCAATATCCATGTGGGCGATGTACAGGATTGTTCCACCCGGTGTTTCGTATATCCCGCGCGATTTAATGCCGACATACCTGTTTTCCACCATATCCATTCTACCAATACCATTTTCCCTTCCCAGTTCGTTCAGATAGGTGAACAATTCAAGGGGATCGGTTTTGATTGTGCCGTCATCCTGGTTTTCCACACTAATGGGAATGCCATCTTCAAATTCGATAACGATTTTTGTGGCTTGATCAGGAGCGTTTTCAGGAGCAATTGTTTTGGAATAGACATCCTCTTCTGCCTCATACAGGGGGTCTTCCAGAATACCGGCCTCATGACTGATGTGAAAAAGGTTGTCATCTTCGCTGTATGGCTTTGATTTGGTTGCTTTAACTTCAATTCCATATTTCTTGGCATAGGCAATCATTTCATCCCTGCCCTTGAATTCATCCAGAAATTCTTTCATCTTCCATGGTGCCAGCACAGTGATATCCGGGTTCAAAGCATAGTACGCCAACTCAAAACGAACCTGGTCATTGCCTTTTCCAGTGGCTCCATGGGATACATATTCGGCGTTTTCAATTTCTGCTATTTCGATCTGCCGTTTGGAAATCAGGGGTCTTGCTAGAGCGGTTCCCAGAAGATACCTTCCTTCATAAAGTGCATTGGCTTTGATGGCAGGAAAGATAAAATCGGTTACAAATTCTTTCTTTAAGTCCTCGATATAAACCTTGGAAGCTCCTGTTTTGAGGGCTTTTTCCCGGACTTTTTCGAAGTCTTCCTGTTGTCCCAGGTCCGCAACGTAAGCTATGACGTCAAAACCGTTGTTTGCCAGCCATTTCAAAATGACCGAAGTATCCAATCCTCCGCTGTATGCCAAAACTACTTTTTTCATTTTTTTACCCTGTGTCTCCAAACGAGTTGATTCTCGTTTTTCTTAAATTTTAGTTGGCTATTAATCGAAATTGCTTGTTTTTAACCGGGATTTGTCCCATAAGCTCTCAAAATAAGGAAAAACGCCAACCTCTGTAAACGATATAAATCTATAAACACGCATTTTGGGGTTTGGATTAGTCATACTTGGTTCTCAAACACGGGTTTTTATTCCGATTTTAACGGTGTTATCAGTTTGTGGAACAATTATTTAAGCACGGATAAAATATGGAAAACCATCTCTCCGGTTAAGCAGTAACTTCTGTCTTTTAAACTGTTTTGATTAGATGCCCAGCTACAGTTCACATATTCAGAAATCGGAGCTTTCTTTAGATCAGAAGAGCTGCGGTTATATTTTGCCCTGATTTGACAACGGTAGGTAAATCACCCAAGCTGATCATCTGTAGTGCCCGGTTTAGCTTCTTCAATCCCCTTAGATGAGAACAACATGGATTCCGTTACTTTTAAAGCTCCCGATTATCAGTTGGATGGTTCTTTTACCTCTTCAGAATATACCTTTGAGGGAGATGAATCTTCCGGTTGGATCATTTCCCGAAATGGTAACAGGGTTCTGGGGCTGGGAGCCGGGTATGTTCTCGTTAAAACCTTGCACTGCGGGGTTTGTTCCACAGATCTGGCCCGGCGCTTTCTTCCCTACCCACTGCCCCAGGTTATTGGACACGAGGTCGTCGGCACCTGGAACGGCAAGACAGTTGTTTCTGAAATCAATGCCTCTCATCTAGCTAGAAACCTGGAAGCAGGCATGTGCGCTCCTTGTAGTTCCGGCATGGAGAGTCATTGCCCTGAAAGAATCACCCTGGGAATCGACCGGTTGCCCGGTGGATTCTCTCCCTATTTTTTGGCCCCTGTGAACGGGCTAAAAGAGATTCCTGCGACTCTACCTTCTGAGACTGCTGCAATTGTAGAGCCTTTGGCAGCGGCCCTGCAGGCAGTGCACAGAACGCCTCCGCGTGAGGGAGATAAAGTGGCAGTTATTGGTCCGCGGCGCCTGGGGGCTTTAATCATAGCTTCCCTGGCAGGTTATCGTAAAAAACAGAATACCGCGTTTTCCATCTCAGCCCTGGTTCGCCATCATAAACTCAAGGATCTTTGCTCCAATCTTGGTGCGGATGATGTGGTGATTGTGGACAGTCAAAATCTGGGATCATTAAGCCGGCAGTTTGATGTTGTTTACGATACAACCGGCACAACAGAAGGGTTTATGATGGCGCTGGAATTGGCAAAAAGGGTTGTGCATTTGAAATCCACCAACGGTCAGTCTGTGGCAGGTTTGGATTATCTGACCGAGATGGTGGTGGATGAAATCGGATTGTTACCCTATTCTTCCGGGAATCTCTTGTTTTCCTGGTTAAACAAGGTGCAAAGCGGCGAAGTACGCAATATTTTTGTGTCCAGCGATTTGTCTGATGAAATGGCAGACGAGATCGCCATGCTTCGCCCCGAAGCAACTATTACCCGTTGCTCAGTGTTTGACGATCGGGAGGCACTATTAGAGGCTGTAACAGGCCATCACCAGGAAGGTTTCACCCGGTTTGATGTTGCTGTTGTCGCCGGTCTTCAGGAGGTAAATGCGGTGATAAGACCAATCCCGGAATATGGTATTTCCCTGGTGAGGCCCCGCGGAAACGTACTTCTGGGGGCTGATGCCACTGTCTCTGGAAATAGACTTTTTGATGCACTAACAAAAAGGCAATTGGAAATTCACACCTCTCGCTGCGGTAGTTTTCCTGCCGCACTCCAACTTTTAAAGGATAATTCCTCCCTGTTGACTGTTCTGCGAAAGGATTTTATCACCCATCGATTTTCCCTGGATCAAATAGATCAAGCATTCGAAATTGCTTCAGACAGCTCACAAAGCATCAAAGTCGTTGTGTCTATTTGAGTGGCATGTTGCACTGTTTTACTCAAGTTTTGCACCTGTAATCTTTTCTTGTTCAAGTCCCAGAAAGCAAACAAATATTTCGAAACGTTTCAAAAGCTTTCGTCATTTAGCAGTTGGCAGTTTGCAATTAACTTCACTGCAAACACTTTTGGTGCCGCTATCGAAAGTCTCTTTAACTCACGTTTTTAATGCCAGAAGTCATGTCAATCGGGAAGGGATTGCTGCGGATCATCGTCTACAATCAGGATTTTCCTTTTCATGGTGAAAGTTTCTAGATTTGAGATGCCTGGATATAGCATCCGAAGTACAAACCACGGCTGCTTGTGTGTCGTCCCTACGGGACTCACTTTTTTATGTTGTCCGGTTTACCAGCGGCTGACGCCGCCGGCTATTATCTGTCATCCCTTCGGGATTATTTATCAACATTCACATAAAGCCCCGT
>JAKSDL010000450.1 GCA_022360105.1 Pseudomonadota bacterium | reverse complement strand
TTTTGGCCGTGGTAGCCACGAGTTCACTTTTTTCCGGAGTATTGTTTCAATGGGTTGGTTGGAAAATGATTAACTTTTTGGTTTTACCACCAATTATATTCATTCTTTTGATCAGCCTCTGGATTCAATTTAGATATAAAAAAATATAATTGGTTTAAACCTTTTTTTCCAAACCGACAGGGGAGAAACCTTCGTCTTCCCAAGTCAAAAAACGGTTCCCAATTACTTCCGCAGTGTTGCTGATCGCTACGAAAGCATCCGGATCGTGAAGGAACAACAGCTCCTTCAACCTGCCTAATTCCCTCATGTTGATTACAGTATAGATCATGCGATGCTCTTGTTTGGTCCAAGCTCCGGAGGCGTGCAGAAATGTTACTCCCCGGTCCAGTCTTTTCATCACCTGTTCAGCGATAAATTCCGGTTTGTGACTGATTATGAATACCGTTTTCCTCTGGGAAAATCCTGTCTGTACTTTCTCCAACATCACAGATTCCACGAACATGTATATGCCGGTATACAATGCGATATTCAAGTCATAAACAATCAAAGCACCGCAAAGGGGGATAAAATTGATGGTGATGATGGTGTTTCCCATGGGAATCGAGAATTTTTTCTTTAACAAAAAGGCAATCATTTCGATCCCCCCGGTCGAACCACCAAACCGGATAAAGAGACCAACACTTCCACCAATGATAATTCCGGAAAGAATAGCAGCCATCATGGGTTCTTCAATGTTAATGCGGATGTCCTTGGTGATGACCAATGCTGTAGAGAAAATGATGGCCCCCAGCAGTGAGACTATCACGAATTTCAATGACATCTCACGCCAGCAAACGATGAAAATTGGAATATTCAAAGAAAAATAAATCACTCCAAGCGGCGGCCAATCCGTCAAATAAAAAATCAATAGTGAAATACCACTGACTCCACCATCGAAAAAATTGTTATTCACCAGAATTCCGTTGATTGCAACAGAAGCTCCTAAACTTCCGATGATAATCAGAAGGATGGTTTGCCAGAATCTCCAGGTTTTGATTGAATATACCAGGTACTGTAGGTCCTCTTGTAATCTGCCTTTAGAGCTGTTTTCGATCATTGCCACAATCTCCGTCGTATTTTTTGTTAAAAAAAGACAGTTTAATGGTCGGATCTTAAATGGTAAAGCAGGGTGATTTGTGATGATTCAAGTAGGGGGTGCAATACAGCTCCTACGGAAGATGAGGACGGCATGGGGCTTTGTGAAAACGAATACGGCGTTTGGGACCTGATTTGAGTGAAACAGTTATAGGAAAGAATATGATTGTGAAGAGCCCGATTTCCCTTTGACATGGAAAGGAAATCGGTTGCTAAAGAATCAATTTGCTCTGCCGCGGTAGGTTCCGGCTTGTTTCAGAACGGCTTCCATCTCGGGGATTGAGATGCGGGTGGGATCATAACTGACCGTGTTGATTTCTCGACCGTTTTTCCAGCCTTTTTTTACATTGAGGATTCCATTCAACCCGTCCAGGGCTGCCTTTCCAACATCATATCAGGCAACATAAAAGACTTCTGTTGAGCTGCTTTGGGCAAAAGAGTTGGTGGAATTCATTGTGATGAGAAGAAAAGCAAACAATGAAGTGACTATCAAAAGCGATGCCGCTTTGAGTTTAAATTGTTTTCCGATCATATGGCCTCTTTCTGATTGAGTGAACAAAAAATATCCCAAATCAGCGTTGAGCTTATCCAAAAAATATCACGTAAGTATCACAAGCAGTTTTTATTTTATGGCTAATCGATTGTTCTTTTCTTAATCAGGTGCTTTGTCCAAGTCAAAGCTGAATGTAGTACCGGAATCCACAACACTGCTTACCCGAATTGTTTTGTCATGCAGTTCCAGAATTCGTTTGGTAATGGCTAACCCAAGCCCTGAATGACCCGGTTTGATTTTTCTGCTTTTATCCAATTGATAAAAGCGGTTAAAGATCTGGGAGAGTTCAGCTTTCGGTATTCCCGGGCCTGTGTCAGTGATTTGGAATGTCACATCTTTATCAGCGGTATGTAAGCGCAGAGTGATAGCACCTTGATTCGGTGTGTAATGAATGGCATTTTCAATCAGGTTTTCCAGGGCTCGTTCCATAAGACCAATATCTGCGTTAACAAACGGGAAAGGCTCTTGCAGTTCAGTCGAAAAATTGATTGCTTTGTCATCAATTTTTAATCGAAATTTCTGCACAACATCCTGAACCAGTTCAGCCAGGTTAAAGGATTCCCTGAGTACATTCATACTGGGGGAATCCAATTTAGCCAGCTCCAGAAGACGATCCACCAGGTTGCCCAAATGTTCACAGTGTTTGATGGCAATTTCCAAGTATTCTTGTCTGTCTCCGCTTGAAAGAGAATCATCCTTCAATAGCAACGTTTCAATATAGCCTTGTAATGTTGCTAACGGGGTTCGCAAATCGTGGGAAACATTGGCGATAAGGTCCCTTCTCAAACTGTCGGATTTAACCAACTCCTCCATTTGTAGTTCGATATGTTCAGCCATTTGGGTGAAGGTCGTCCCCAGTCGTTCAATTTCATCGGCTGTTGCCAGGTTTTTTGTGATGGGAATCTGTATCTGTTGCTTGCCCTCCCCAGGTTTAAATCCATCCATGACCCGAGCCAGCTTTTTCAGCCTCCCTGTTAGTGAGGCAAACAGGAGAAGACCTGTTAACAAGGCGAAAAGAACGCTGGCACCAATCATCCAGGCACTTAACCTTAAAATATGACTTCGTTTCAATTTTTGTACGATGCTGTCATACCTTTCTCCTCCTAAAATAACATACACATAACCTTGCGCTTTTCCGGAATCAGGTATTTGAGCAGCCGTAAAAACCTTCTGCCCTGCAGGATTTCGAGGATCATCACCCAGAATGGGCATATTTTCACTCCTTGCCAGCCATTGTTTGATCGGTTCAAGGTCGACATACTTCCGTTTTACTTTTCCCGGTGGGGCCGAAAAAGCCAGTATTTCTCCCTGGTTATCCAACAGATAAAGCTCTATGGAGGGATTGATCACCATAAGCATATGAAATACATCTTTCAATGCTTTTTCATTAACCTTTCCCTCTTCCATAAGAATTCGTTCTTTGACAATGTGCTCTGCCAGATTACTGTTTAATTGCTGATTGACCTCCTGCTGATACATATCGGTGGAAAAAAGGGTCACAATCAAAAACAGAAGACCCACAAGTCCAAACAGAACCGTTAAAACAGCTGCAAGTTTTGAATAGAGTGATGAAAACATTCGCTTTTCCTAGTTAATGCCTGAACGAAAACCGATTTAACCCGTATCAATAAAAGCTTTGAAAACAGCTTGGTACTCCGAAGTTTAGCGCTTTCAGCGATCAGCTCTCAGCCGGTTTTTGCTTGTTATTGCAATGTCTTCAGCTGAACGCTGAGTGCACGTTAATTTTCAAGCTGAGTTTCGCCATCTGGAATAAGGCTGAATAAGGGTTTAGCGATTTTCTGTTCAGGCACTAGTTATCAATTTCCTTAAACCGGTATCCAACCCCCCAGACAGTCAAAATGTAATCCGGGTTCCCGGGATTGCCTTCGATTTTAGCACGCAAACGATTAATATGAGAATTGACCGTGTGTTCATACCCATCGTGACCGTATCCCCAGACATCATCCAATAGTTGGGAGCGAGTAAAGACACGACCGGCATTGCAGGCGAAATGATACAGGAGATCGAACTCTTTGGCTGTTAAGTCCACAGCTTTGTTTTTTAATAAAACTTTTCTCTTTTGCGGGTCGATCAGCATGTCATCAATTTGCAAGGTTCCGGTTTTTTGGGTCTGTTCAGGATTGGAGCTATCAATTCTGCGAAACAGCGCTTTTACCCTGGCCATCAATTCCTTGATGCTGAATGGTTTTGTGACGTAGTCATCCGCACCCATTTCCAAGCCCTGCACACGATCCAGTTCGGCTGATTTTGAGGTCAGCATAATTATAGGCGTTGTAGCATTTTGATTTCTGATCTCGCGACAGATTTCAAATCCGCCAATTCCGGGCAACATAATATCCAAAACCACCAGGTCGTATTGTCTGGTTTCGTATTTCGATAATCCTTCAATTCCGTCAAATGCGAGGTCAACCTCAAACGACAAGTCCTTGAGATGGATTTCCAACAAGCGTGCCAGATCTTTATTGTCTTCAATAACGAGAATTTTGCGGGTCATGGGCATTTTTGTGTATGTCAGTCAATTTTCTACAAATGTTATAGATTTGTGACAACTTTGAATACAATATCAATTAAAATGTAATTGTAATGGTGAAGAAGTAACATATTGTCCATATCTTGGAGGTTAATAATGAAAATTAAACTCAGTGCAATAATAATAGCAATTGTTTTGTTGATTGCAGCCGGTTGGATATCCGGAATGGATAAACCGGCGGGAGTGACAAAATACCTGGAATCAAAAGGATTGGATGCAAGTAATCTGGAGGTCGCCACGTTCGCCGGTGGCTGTTTTTGGTGTACCGAATCTGATTTCGAAAAGGTACCTGGAGTGATCGAGGCTGTTTCAGGCTATACAGGAGGACCCGAGAAAAATCCGACCTATAGACAGGTGGCATCGGGTGAAACCGGACATACAGAAGCGGTTCAAGTCTATTATGATCCCGAAAAAGTAAGCTATAAAGAGCTGGTTGAGGATTTCTGGCGTCACATGGACCCGACAGATGGCAAAGGGCAGTTTGTGGATCGAGGCTCTCAGTATAGACCGGGAATTTTCTATCATAATGAAGAGCAACGCCTTACTGCCACTCAATCCAGAAAAGAACTGGAAGAGTCGGGTCGCTTTAAAAAACCTTTGGCTACAGAAATCACGCCATACAAAATTTTTTACATAGCCGAAACCTATCACCAGGATTATTACAAGAAAAACTCTCTGCGCTATAAGTTTTATCGTTTTAATTCAGGGAGAGATCAGTTTTTAAGCCGTGTTTGGGGTGAGGAGAAAGTCATGAAAAAGAATAAGGCGAAACATGCAAAGTATTCCAAACCCTTGGATTCCGAATTGAAGAAAAGGCTGACTCCCATGCAATACCAGGTGACGCAGCATGAAGGCACCGAGCCTCCTTTCAACAACGAATTCTGGGATAACAAACAGGAAGGAATCTATGTTGATATCGTATCCGGAGAACCGTTATTCAGTTCCACCGATAAATACAAATCGGGGACAGGGTGGCCAAGCTTCACCAAACCTCTTGTCAGTGAGCATATTGTTGAAAAAATCGATAACAGCCTTTTTATGACCAGGGTTGAAGTAAGAAGCAAATACGGAGATTCCCATCTTGGTCATGTTTTTGATGATGGTCCCAAACCAACTGGATTAAGATATTGTATTAATTCGGCATCGTTGAGATTTATCCCAAAGCAGGACCTTGAAAAAAGCGGATACGGGGAATTTGTGTCACTATTCAATAAATAGTTCAAGTGCTAATCCCCCTTGAATGGGCTGACACAGTTAATTGACGCTATGTATAGACGTCCGAAAACATAGCACAAAAACCTGCCGGCTCCTGGTGTAAAAAAGGAATACGCATTTTGGGGGTGGTAAATGAGCAATATCTCGTGCTAAGAATTGGGGTGTAAAGATAGGAATAGAACAATAATAGGCTGTAAGCCCTTTTACAACAGGTAGCGTAGTAAGACAGTCTTGTTTCTGCTTGTGACTTTGCATCGTTGATTTCATGAAAAGATATCTGCTCATCCTCATCATTCTTCTTATCAGTTTGGCTGTTACGGGCTCTGTAGGTTATGGCCAAGTATCTTCCAAGAAAAAGTATAAAACCGAAGTGCGTTACGCCCTTTCCGGCAGTCTGACGGTTTATGCCAAGCCGTTTACCACTGCCAGGGTGATCGGACAATTGATCTACAACGAGACTATCCAGGTAGTTGTGGATAGCGACCAGATAGAGTCCGGATCAGACTGGGTGCATATTGTTTATCCCTACGAAGGCTTCTATCAACAATCAAAACCGCCGGAAAACATCAAAGAGGAAGAGATAGCTGTCATCAGTAGAGAGCAACCCAAGAAAAAAATAGAAGAAGAGAAAAAGGCCGGGGAAGAAGAGAATATGGCCGAAAAGTCCGAATCAGCAGATGAAAAAGAAGATGACGAAGCAGAAACTGAAGAGACCGAAGAGGTAGAGGAAGGAAAATCTGAAGCAGCCCAAAGACTTTTTGCCGGAAAAAAAGACTACTTGTTAGGAATAGGTGGAAGTGCTTTTACTGTGCCTGAAGAAGAAGGCTATGAAACATCGGGAACACCGATGGATATCTATTTTGAATTCCTGGATAAAAGCAGTCTCCTGGCAAATATTCGATTGGGTCTGAATTCAGCTGCAGAAGAGGATGACGACTATAAGGTCAGCACCATATCTCTATATGTGGCCTATCGGGTGATTTTTGATCAGCTCAGTACTCAAGATCTAAAACCATTTGGATTTGCAGGACCCGCAGCGATGTATTCTTCAATAACAGGGCTTGTTGATAAAACTGCGACAAGCGTTGGATTAATGGTAGGATTAGGCGGCAGCTACCGCCTGTTCTGGGAATTGCGAGTAGGAGCCCAGGCTGTTTATTTTACCAACCAGCAAGACTTCGGCGACGTCAAACGCTTCGTTGGCTCTACCCAGGCGCTTCTGACCATGGATTATAGTTTTTAACTTAAATGAATTAGTAGCCTAATTTATTGTTCCCCGAGTAAATTCTAACACTTCCAATTCTGAAATTTGAAGTGCTTTCTCCCGGCGAACCAGCTATAAGGGCTTTTGCAGCACTTCCGTTGACAATAGTTGATATTATTGCAAGTCCATTCCCTAAATAATCTCCATTAAAGGAGCCAATCAAATCAGTATTGGTTGTTGTTGATATTTCAAATGCATCATCCAATTGTTGTTGACGAGAAATTATGATGTGTCCCTTATTGGAGTCACTTTTTGCAGCAATAAAAAGAGTGTCAAAATTTTCAGTCAGACCAATTTTGTTTGCATATAAGTTAGATCCGATTCTGTCTTGTGAATTAACTCCAGATATATACTTCGAGTATCCATCTCCAACTATCCAAACTAAACCCAACCAGCCATCTCCATCGGGTGCACCTACTACTAAGCAGGGACACTTGCTGGGAGTACTATCATCAAAGTTTTCATTTAATATTGCTAGGCTATAACCAAAATTCGCATCTGTGTGACCTGATGCAATTTCAATGTAGGATGGCAAAGGATTTACGAAAGGTGAGGGGAAACCTAAGTTAAAATAAGCAACTTTGCCTCCTGAACCACTCCCTTCAACTCCAGGAGTTCCGACAAAAAGATATTGACTTGATGGATTGGCATCTATTTCTTTGGCGTTACCTGCTGCCAAGCTGAATCCAAACAAAGCTTGCGCATCTCCTGTCAAATCAGCTCCTTGCCAAACATAACTGTCTGAAGATACAGCATTAATATCACTAGTAGAATCGCTATATGTAAAAACACTTTGATTGATTTTATACACTGCTCCACTATCTGCATCGGTTGTAGTGTCAAAATAAGGTGCTGAAGTATAAATATCACTATAACCATCACTCGGGAAATCACTATCGTTGAGGACTATTGCATGTCCTAACCTTCCAGTTCCCGAAACAGAATGAACAATATAAGCGTCATCTGACGAGTCAAACATTCTTATGGTACCGTAATCAGCGCTGGCATCTGTTGCAGGTATTCTGATGACATATATGGCACCATTTCCACTGTTGAATCCGGGTGCTCCAACGACAATCTGATGCGTAGAGTACCTGCTTGTGTCAGTACTTGTATCGACCGGTCCAATAGCCACAGCATATCCAAACTCATCGTTGTCATTTTCTCCGTAAATTGCATAGTCATATGCTTTGATAGCGCTTCCAGAATAATACATATCCGAAGTTGAATCAAAATTGCTTGAATAGGTAAAGAATCCTTGGATTGTCTTATTGATATGCCCAATCGATAGTTTACTATCAGTGCTAGGATCGGCGTACAAATAATTCTGATAAGTTTGGCCAAAAGAGCTTAAAAAAGCGTCATTAAGTACTGAGGATATTTCACTTGCAGTCGCTTGATATTTATCTATATAATCTCCTGTTTCTGCCTGAAATTTGGGGTTCACATAGCCGCTCGAATCGGTAGATGGATCTAAATATATTCTGAGAGATGACGGTTTGTTATCTGTATTAAATTCCATGTAACGATTTGAGATATCGACTGTAACGTCATTATCTATCAAATTTAAAATTGCTCGTTCGCGAAATTTGTTATACCAAATATAAACTCCCCCGGCATCTAAAGTTGCATCTCCACCAGTATTAGAGTACGCAGGTGCACTGATTGCGATAATGTCGGTTGTTCCATCGTTATCAGTATCAGCCACCGCCACAGCATGGCCGAAGTTTAAGATATGTGTGTTACCTTGATTTTCGTTCTCATGATAGTAGCTGGTTTGTAGCATTCCTGGAGTATAGATTTCCGAAAAGTGGTGAAATGAAAAAGTCGTCGTATCACAGTTATACTGAGCATCCGGTGCGCTGCAGACAATACTGTTTTCAGCAGCATCTTTTCCCCACATACCAACTTGCGCGTCAAACATTAAAGAAAGGCTAGTAAGAAGAGTAAAATCGCTAGTTGCATCACAATCAGTCGTAAAATTACTTGCTGATTGGCAGTATCCAGCAGTTAACGGTAACAAAGGGGCTGCTGTGGAGAGATTTGGATTTAAAGTGGCATATTGTTCAATTTTATCGTGGCCGGTGTCAACAAAATGAGTTGACAATTGGATTGGTTTGCTTAATGATCCGCTGCTAGGAGGTATTGCAACTGCTTTTGGATTATCATTATCAATATATAAAACCAATGTGTTTTCTTGATCTACGAATCCATCGACTACATCCCCACTTACATCTTCAGTACCATCATGAATTACATTATATTTAAACTGGTAAATTATAGTATCTCCTGCCATTTCAGAGGCGGTTATATCAGGACTAGCATCTAAATATCCTGGTGCGGGATAGAGATCAGTATACTTTACTGCACTTGCATTGGGGGAGGGCGAAGCTCCGGATGTAAAAACCGAATCGATATCTGCTGTAGAATCAGCAGATGCATCGGTACCAGATTTTTCTAGATAGTAAAGTTTGTAGTATCCCGTGGGATCGAAAGTTCTGTTAGATGAAAGGCTGAATTTAAACTTTTGCGTACCAGCATAATATCCACTATTTATTGTCGGAGTAACACCATTTATTTCAAAAAGACGGGCATCGTTGACAACATCGGGTGTTGCTTCTCTGTTACCGGAGGTATCTCGAGCAAAAAAAGTCAAATAAGTATCACTGACATCAATTGAAATTGAGGTTCCATCAAGAACACTGCTAGAAGTAGGATAAAGAGGCACAATTGCAGCGTCTGTTGTTGCTTCGTAGTATACCCTCGCATTTGGATCACTATCGGTAATATTGAAAGTTAAGGTAATTGGGCCTTCACATAGATACTGTGAATCAACAACAACTTCAGTGCAATCAGCAGACGCATCGGCTGTCAAATAATGAGTAAAACTAGAAACAGGATCCGTTAAATCGGGAATTGAAATAATCAGTTCTCTCTTACTTTCAGAATTTCCAGCAGCATCTTGGGCAAAAAAAGCAACATAAACGGACGTCAACTCAGTCCCGGTAACGTCAATAGTGCCTCCAGATGCAATTGAACTTGAACTTGTACTAACCGATACTCCTGAACTGGTGCCTTGAGCGTAGTAGATCGTTGCAGATTCATTGGCAGTAAAAGTAACCTGAATAGGTGCCATGTCACAAAGGGTAATATTAGGGAACGACAATGAACAGGGAGCAGTCACGCTGACTGTTGTAGAAGGTGCAGTGCGGTCTGTGGCGGCAGAGACGGAGCTGTCTTCTGATGATTGCTGGCAGCTGGCTATGATTAAGGCAATCAGAGCAAGGATCAGGATACTAAAAATGCCCTTCTTTTTGATTTCTGGTTTGATTTTTCGAGTTACCATCTTTTTCCTCGGCTTAATTGCAGCGGGAATTGTTGTTAC
>JAKSDL010000907.1 GCA_022360105.1 Pseudomonadota bacterium | reverse complement strand
GACGCATCGGCAAGCCGGATTCGAGTTTCCGCAAGCCATCTGTACAGCAGCCCGGGGCGCTTGGTTAGGAAAGTGCTGCTGGTTCGGGGGAGTGCGTCGTGAATGACGTGACTCATCTTCTGATCGCAGGCCTGATCTTTCCGGGCGGACTCTTCGTGTTGCTGTTCAGCCTGTATCTGAAGGGATTGGACCGCAAGCTTGTCGCGCGACTTCAAGCGCGGGTCGGCCCACCGATGGCTCAACCCATCTACGACGTACTCAAACTCATGAACAAGGAAACTTTGGTACCTCGAGAGTCGAACGCCTTGGTCTTCCTAGGTGCGCCGTTGCTCGGCTTTGCGGCGATGGCATTCGCCGCTGCACTGGTTCCCGTACCGGGTTTCTCCGAATCGCCCGCCATCGCCGGTGACTTGTTGGTCCTGTTTATCTCCTGGCGGTGCCCGGCATTGTCATCATGATGGCGGGTTCCTCATCCGGTTCGGTCTACGGCGCCATCGGATTCTCGCGCGAAATGTCGTTGATCTTGGCTTACGAGGGGCCGCTGCTGTTTGCTCTGATAGCGGTTGCCGTCTACGTCGGTCAAATGCAAGGTGGGACCGTTACCTTGTCGATCAGTGAAATCGTCGCTTATCAACAGGCGCACGGTGCCAACCTATTCCAGCCCATACTTTGGCCGGCTTTGCTGGCGTATTTGGCGTGCCTGCCGGCGACGCTGGGCATACCACCGTTCGACATTGCGGAAGCCGAAACCGAGGTTCTCGAAGGACCGCTGATTGAGTATTCCGGGCCGCCGCTTGGCCTATTGCAAATGATGCAAGCCATGCAACGGGTAATCGCACTAGCCCTAGGCGTTGTGCTGTTCTTCCCAAATGCACCGGACGGTATCTTGGGCTTGCTGGTGTTCGTTATCAAGATTGTTGTCATGGCGATGTTGGCCATCACCTTGTTACGAGCATCCGTAGGACGGATGCGCATCGATCAGGCGCTGATCTTCTTTTTCACCTGGCCGGAAGCGGCAGGCCTCCTCAGTCTGATTCTGATCGCGATATTCGTATGAGGAACACCGATGCCACTACTTAAAACCGCGTCCGTTCGATCCCCTTGGCT
>JAKSDL010000635.1 GCA_022360105.1 Pseudomonadota bacterium | reverse complement strand
TGTCTTGAAAATGGCTGGGTGGAAACCATGTTTGGAAGACGACGGCTAATACCGGATATCAATTCCAGAAACAAAATGGCAAAGACTGCTGCTGAACGGGTGGCCATTAACAGCAGAATCCAGGGATCAGCCGCTGATTTAATCAAGATAGCCATGATCAATATCCAGAACAAAATAGAGACACACTATCCAAAAGCCAAAATGATCATGCAAGTGCACGATGAACTGGTATTTGAAGTGCCAGAAACTCAGTGCGATGAATTCAAAAAGATGGCAATTGAAGCAATGGAAAACTCCGTATCCCTGAAAGTTCCGCTGGTAGTCGATGCCAACTCAGGTGAAAACTGGCAAGAAGCTCACTAAAACCAAAATTTGGAACAAGTTACAAAAAAACCTTTGATAGCTATTCTTGCAAAGGGCATTTTCCGATAATCGATAATCGATAATCGATAATCGATAATCGATAATCGATAACCGATAACCGATAACCGAAATGTCTTTAAAACATTTTCATTTCTCAGGCATTTGTGGGACAGCCATGGCTTCTGTTGCAGTCCTGTTAAAAAAACGAGGTCATAAAATTACCGGATCCGATCAAAATGTGTATCCTCCCATGTCTGATTTTCTCAAAGCTAATGAGATTGAGATTCAATCACCTTATCATGAGGATAATTTAAAACCGCATCCGGATGTTGTTGTTTTAGGAAATGTGCTGAGCCGTGGAAATCCGGAAGTCGAATATGCATTGGAGGCTCATCTTCATTATATTTCCATTGCCGAGTTATTGAAGAACGAATTTATCCGCGGGAATCGATCAATTGTAATCACCGGGACGCATGGTAAAACCTCAGTCACATCATTGACAGCCCAGGTATTTGACCACTGCAAAAAACCAGCAGGTTTCATGATCGGTGGTATTCCGGAGAATTTTGGAACCTCTTCGCGAGATGTTGAAAAAGGGGGGTACTTTATTATAGAAGGCGATGAATACGATACAAGCCTTTTTGACAAAAGGTCAAAGTTTTTTCACTATTTACCGGATCTGCTGGTCATCAACAATATTGAGTTTGACCATGCCGACATATTTAAAGATATTGATGACATTAAAAAATCGTTTATTTTAATGTTGAGGCAAATCCCGCAAAACGGATTGATTATTGTCAATGGTGATGATTCGGTTGCCCTGGAAGTGGCAAAGTCCGGTTACTCGCCTTACGTTACGTTTGGATTTTCAGATAAGTGTGATGCTGTCATCAGCAATGTCAAAGCAATTGCCGGAAAGCTGGGGATGAGTTTTGATTTGGATTATAAAGAGAATAAAGGTAACTGGGAAATACCGATCCTGGGTGAGTTCAATGTCAGGAATGCTACAGCTGTTATTCTACTGGCCATTCATGAAGGTCTGCCTTTGGAGCAGGTTCAGGAGGCTCTGCTAAACTATAAAAATGTGAAACGAAGACTTCAACAGCTGACCTCCAATCAGTATGTCAGGGTTTTTGATGATTTTGCCCACCATCCAACAGCCATCAAAGAAACCATCAATGCCCTGCGAACTGCCTGGCCGGACTCCAGGATTCATGCGATATTTGAAGCCCGCAGCAACACGGCGGTTCGGAATATTCATCAGGAAACCCTGGGTGCTGCTTTTGCTAATGCAGACACAATCACTATTTCCAAACTACATCGATTGGAAACTATCGATCCCGATGAACGATTGGATGTAAATAAAATTATTTCGGAGCTCACCGAACAGGGAAAAACGGCTCAGCAGTTGGAATCGTTTGATGACATCGTTGAGTATTGTATTGCTGAAGCACAACCAAATGACATTTTTGTTATGATGAGCAACGGAGGCTTTGGTGGTGTTCCACATCTGCTTGCAGAGGCGTTGGATAATAAATGGTAAAATCGGAACTTATTCAAGCTCTCAATGCGTCCTACCCGGTGCTTGCCGGTTTTTTTGATCAGTATTGGGAAACACCTCTAAACAAATATTCAGAAAGTCTTTACCACAATAAGGCAATCACATTCGAAACAGAGCTGGAAGAAGCGTTTGTGGAAGAATGGCTGGAGCAGGGATTTTCTTCCGATTCAGCTTATGCATTCCTGGATAATTTAAAGAATCGACCGGTGCTTCAGACCTCGCACCATGTCACTCCCACAAACGGACCCACTTTTCTGGCGTATGATCTTGTTAGTCTGGCGGGTTTGTCCAAGGATGATGTATATTTCGTTGCTGCCAATTCCGGAGTGGCATTTTCCAACGCAGCCTGGTCCGGCGCTGTAAATTACGGTGACATTCCCACAGAAGAACTGCTGGATAGTAAGAAGCCTCTTTATCACAAAACTTTGAAGGCATCCAAGGATCGCGAGCAGGACGGGACTTCCGATCGACGGATTTCGCTGATACCCTCCAAACAGAGAGATCAACTGGTATTTGGCACTGATTTAACCAGTCATCAAACAGAGATTTACCAACAGTTTTCCTCAGCATTGAAATCTCAAATCGGACCGCCTGAAGTTAGTCGATCGTATTCCAGTTGGGCATGTAGAGTTTGTTCGAGCATTCAGCAAAAGGTTTTTGACCGTTCAAATATCGTCTATTTTGATATCAATCGTGTGATCAGTAACTATTTGATTAAGATATTAACCAGTAAAGATGATCATCCGCTGGTTTCATTGCTTTTTGATAACGGGATAACAACTGTTTTTAATAAATTGTTCGATCACCCCAATCTTTTTCTTGGTTCCTACAAAAGCAAGAAATCGATAAAAATCGAAACCCTATCCTGGGCAAACAGTGGTACAATCGGATCAAAGAGCGGTGAACAGACCTATGGAAGAGAATCACTGGCCAGAACCTTGCGAGATAAAAAAATCTGCCCCGGAATCCTTTTACAATTTCTGGTCTTAAGATTTATGAATGGGGTCAAATGCTTAGGGTCATTTAATCAAATTGGTTATCTGGAAGAATATAGAAATAAATGGGAATCCTTGAGCCTGCCCTGGGATTTGAAATTGGAGGAAGATGAGGGAATCTCATTGACGACGGGTAGATTGACTCGCGACGGAAAAGCCAGGTGGCCACTGGATTTGGTGTGGAATCAGGAAAGGATCGATGTGGCTGAATATGGTGAATTGCCTATGTCGGAATTTTGGATGCCAATCGCTCTTCAATTGGCTAAGTAATAGTTAACATCCAACCTACCCTGATCAGATGAAGAAAAAGCTTTCGATCGTCATCTTAATCGTTTTTTTTATTCAGATCGGGTATCTCTCCTATCGTTTGCCCCAGATTATTTTACTGGGGCAGGACTTTCCTCAGGAAATTAAGCTGTCTGCAGTCATCGCCGGAATTTGCCTGGGGGTGCTGCTTTTTTTAAAAGACCCCACAACCCCATTCAAAGAAGACGATTAAGCTTCGCGAAACTCGTCCGGATCTATTCCCTGCTTCCTCAATGCTGCTTTTTGCCTGTTTAGTCCCACAAAGCACACAATAATACTCAGTATGTACAACAATATCATTGGGCCAGCCATGAACATCATGGTAAGCGGGTCCGGAGGTGTCAGCATGGCGCTGAGGATGAATACAATGAGGATGGCCATCCTGGATTGCTTGATCATCAATTGCGGCGTGACTACTCCCATTCTGGCCAAAATGAAAGTCACCAACGGCAATTCAAAGATAAACCCAAATGCCATCAAAAGCTTAAGGGCGAAGCTCAGATACTCGCCAACCGAGAGGGAAGGCATTATTTCTCCCATCTGGGTCAGGCTCAGGAAGAAATCAAAACCGTAGGGGAATACCACAAAATAACCAAAAAGCGCTCCACCGATAAAAAAGATGAAGGAGAAAATGGCAAAAATCCAGAAGATCTTCTTTTCGCTTCTATATAAAGCAGGGCCAACAAAACCCCACAACTCAATCAGCAAATAGGGAAATGACAGGAAAAAACCTGCAAAAATGGCAACCTTCATTTGAGCGAAAAACAATTCCGGCAATCCAATAAAAACCATGGAAGAATGTGGTTCTGCTTTTTTGCCTGAAACGGCTAGAGAGCACTGGCAGTTAAGATTCAGATGATCGGGAAGTGGTTGAAAACCTGATTCTGCCTGAGATTCCTGCAAAGTGGTCTGGTATTTGTTCGAATCGAACACGGGAGATGGGTCCTTGCCTAATGCTACCTGAAAGAAAATCACGAAGTCGTTGACAGTCTCCTTTGCAATATCAATCCAATTGCCGGCGGTATCAGCCATTTCTGCAAGTTGTTCCTCAGTCGAAGCATCGGCAGTCACATCTGTTTTCGATTGAGCATCATGGGTCGCGTCGTCGACAGGTTCTTCTACGACAGCCACAGCAGCAGTAACAGGAATTTCAGAACAGCTGCAATTGTAGGAATTCAGGTCGGTTACAGACAGTTCGGGCTTTGTTACAGTTTTTTGTTGGGTGGAGGTATATTTCTTTAAAGGGGCGTCAACCGGAGCCCTGATAAGATCCAGGATTTCTTTTCTAAATCCGTAGGTGGCCAAAACGCACAACATCATTACGACCAGAAACCGGATGAGTCGACGGCGTAATTCATCCAGGTGATCAATAAAGGACATGGCTCCCGATCCGGCGGTTTGACCTTTTGTTGTGCTGTGTTCTTCGGTTGACTGATTTTCCATTGTTTCTCTAGTTCAATGACTATAAGGGGTTTAGCGACTATCCTGCTTCACATACTTCGGCAATGGTAGTATGAATAAGTTGATCTAGGCAACAGATTATCTGGATGAGGACGAGCCAACTCATTAATTTGCTACGGTTTTGGGCTCCTTTATTTTTAGGACATTCAATAACATGACATGTCTGGTTAATTGCTCTCTTTTTATGCCGGGGATGCCCATATTCTGCGAATAAGCCTGTTTTTAAAAACAAAGCCAACAACAAGCCCATGAATCATTCTATCGAAGTGCAAATGTTGAATGCACTTGAATTCTTTCACTATTCTTATCGCTTCCAACGTCGCTTGTTTGTGTTGTCTCTTTCACCAGAGACTGATCTCAAGAACATCGTGACCGATTTACGGGTGTTAAATGCATCAAAAATTAAATGCATCGTTGTGATGGAGAATCAGGCTAAGCTCTCAAAAACAGTTCGAGAATGGTCTGATCGTGGGTATCCTTTTGAATTCTTTCAGCAGGAATGCGATACCGATTTTACCAATTCAGTTGCTGACGTGAGGGAATTGACGGAAAAAGGCAAGATTCCGGTGATTGGTCTTAAAGCTCGACAAAATCGTCATGTCTCTTTGGAACTAATTGAAAAATCTACGATTGAGTTAGCGCAACATTTTATCGTTGATAAGGTTTTCTTTCTTTCCAAATTTGACGGTTTAAAAATAAACGAATCATTCATATCGCACTTAACTCCGCAAGAAGCACAGCGAGAAATGAAAGACAATTCGGAGGTGAATATTGGCAGAAATCACCTGGATTTTTTGGTGAAAAGCAACCTTGAATACGGGTTTGAAATTGTCCTGTTAAAAGGTGAAAGCGGATGCCTTTTTCAAGAGATTTTTACGCACAGAGGAAAGGGAACCCTACTCACCAACGACTATCCAAATGTCATTCGCAAGGGTAAAAAATCAGACGTTATGGATATCTCCCTGCTTCTGAAACCCTATGTTTCGTCAGGAGCTATTTTACCGGTATCCGAGGATTCAATTGCGGCGGAGGTTCATGAATATTATGTATACACGGTCAATAGATCCATAGTGGCCATTGCTAAACTGACTGATTATGGTGCTGCGATCGAATTAGCCAAGTTTTGCACCCTGCCCAGGTACCAGGGAAAAGGGAGAGCCCGGGAATTAGCAGAAAAAATGATTCAAACCGTGCGAAATGCAAAAAAAGAATTTATGTTTGCGCTCAGCATAGAACCCAAAATGTTTGAGTTTTTCAAAAGCCTGGGTTTTTCAGAATGTGATCGTGAATCACTGCCGGAAAGTTGGAAGAATCAATATGATAGATCCCGCCAATCAAAGGCATTTCGACTGAATATAGCCAAGTAATCAAAACAAACGCTTCAAAATCTCAACAAGGATGTATTATACTCCGGACAATTGGTATGATAAATGAAGATTTTTCTGTTTTTGGTTCCTTTCATTGAATAGAATTCATTGAAAAATCTTAAAACTTTCAACCATATAAACCATTTGTCCTTTTTTACGGACAATTGAAACATTGATTTGGATAAAAGTCTGACTGACTTTTGGAAGGTTGGACTAGAAAATTAAGTCCGTTGTTATAAAATTGAGGTTTACTTTGAGACAAACAGACTTAATATCTGTGACACAGTTGTTTTGATTGCTATGATTAATAAAAGTTTTTTTTTGTACTTTCCAATACTGTTTCTGGGATTCATATTGTTTTCACCCGGAGACTTTGACGGCCCTACTTCAGAGCTGCAGCTCAGTACAATACGATTGGATGAAACAGGGCATCTTGCGGCCAAGGATATCAAGGCTGCAGAGACATATTTGCCTTATATTTCAAAATATGTGGAGAATGATGATGAATTCATTCCCCTGGTTTTGGCTGTAATGAAAGCCGAATCAAATTTTAAAATCCAGGCAAAAAGTCATAAAGGAGCATTAGGGTTGATGCAACTGATGCCAACAACTGCTCTGGATGAATACCGCAAGTCCGGTATGGATGTTTCCTTATATAAATTGAAAAAGAACCTGATAGAACAGCCGGAGTTAAACATCGCCCTGGGTGTTGGTTATCTTAAAACCCTGCAAGATCGTCTGGAAGGAATTGAAAACCCTGACAAGCATCGACAATTGATCATTGCATCATACAATGCCGGGATTCACCGAGTGAAAAGGGCTTTCAAATGCAAAGGTTTTAACTGTTACAAGTATAAAGCCAATCGCTACAGCAATAATTTCTTCCAGAGAACCATTAAAACCCTTCCTGCGGAAACCCGTAATTATCTGAAAAACGTTGAACGTTATTACGAAGATTACAAAAAGGCTTTTTCTGAGCAAAAGCCGACTGGCGACGTTACTATCTAACCAAATACAATTTCAGGCAATGGGATTCCTAATTGCCTGAGTTGACTTTTCCAGGTTGAAAGTGCCAATTCAGCCTGGAGTTTCCTTTTCTCCTTTTTATTCTTGATTTTTTTTCCTGGCAGTGCCTGTAACAATCCAAAGTTTGCATTCATCGGTTGAAAACGCTTTGGAGAGGCTGTTTGGAGATAGTTTACCAACCCCCCGATCATGGTTTCCGGATTGACCTCTAAATACTGGTTGCCTTGTAAAGACTGATAAACGTTTAATGCTGCCCAGAGACCCATTGAAGATGATTCGGTGTAACCTTCGACACCGGTGATCTGCCCTGCAAGAAAAACCTTATTGTTAACCTTCAGGGAGAGATTGGTATTTAACTGGTTGGGGGCATTGACGTAGGTGTTGCGGTGCATGCTGCCTAATCGGGCGAACTCACAATTTTCCAACCCGGGAATCATTCGAAAAACCCTTTTTTGCTCCGGCCAGGTCATCCTGGTTTGACAACCGACCAAATTGTATAGCGAGGCATCTTGGTTCTCCTGTCTCAGCTGGAGAACAGCATGATGTTGCTCTCCCGTTTTCGGGTTGTTAAGACCAACCGGTTTCATAGCCCCAAATGCCAATGCGTCGATTCCTCGTTTGGCTAACACCTCAACCGGTAAGCAGCCTTCAAAATGTTTGGCTTGCTCAAAATCTTTAAAAGGAACTTTTTTAGCAGAAACCAGGTTATTCACCAACTCTTCATACTGCTCGCGATTCATGGGACAATTGATATAGTCTGCTTCACCTTTGTCATACCGCGAGGCTTTGAAAGCAATATCCATATTGATGGAATCAGCATAAACCACCGGTGCAATCGCATCATAAAAATACAACTCTTCATCATCGAGGAGTAATTTCAGAGATTCAGAAAGAGCATCTGACATAAGCGGACCAGCAGCGACAATCACATATGAATAATCCTTCAGTAAAACATTTATGTCCGTAATCTCCCGCAATATCACTTCACATGACTCCAATGCAGACAATTTGTACTTTATTTCGGCAGAAAACAGCGCCCTATCTACGGCTAAGGCAGATCCCGCCGGGACTGAATTTTTCTTTGCCGATTCAATGATTAAGGAATTAGCGCATTCCATTTCAGCCTTCAACAGTCCATGTGCGTTTGAGGTATCCACCGACTTAAAAGAGTTGCTGCAAACAAGTTCTGCCAGGTTTCCGGTTTGATGGGCTGGAGTTGTTAATTTTGGGCGCATTTCAAACAGGGTGACCGGAATATTGCGGGATGCCAGCTGCCAGGCAGCTTCACAGCCGGCTAAACCTGCCCCGATGATTGCGACATTGGACTTTCTAGACATGAAGGTATTGAGTGTACGAGGTTATAAAAAATATCTGTCTGCTTCCAATTCTGCTACTAATAGAGCCGTCCAAACATTTGGCATGGAAAGTGATTTCCTATCTGAAAAACCATGTTCCAAAGAGATGCTGTTCGCGCATTTACCTTGGACATAACCAACAATAGCCCGGAGTTACCCATGAATACCGTTCAGACCACTTCGTCCAGCCAGGACAAAGTAAACAGTCTAATTCGAAATCAACGCAACGAAAAACGGAAAGAGTCTGAAGTTTCCTCGGAAAATGCTGCCAAACAGGCAAATAATATCAAAAGCAAACAAAATGTTGCTTTATCTGCCAACAAAAAAGCAACCAATGAGTCAGAAGGCAATAAAGATAACGACAAACTGGAAATTAACGAATATCTGAAAATCCTATCACGGCTTGAAAATAAGTTGAACCTTGACCAATTGGAAGATGAAGACCTGGACAAAATTACGACCTCTTTGGAAGAAAAAATCCTGTCTTTAACCGATCTTCAAAAAACCAGATTGCGTAGCACGCAGTTTTTCAAGGAAAACGGAATCGAGAATATTAAAGATCTTAAAAAGACGCTGTTTGATCTCTTCAAAGACGTGGATGAAAGGGAGGCCTTGTTTGATTTCCTAAAAAGCCCTGAATTTATGGGTATGCTCCTCAATGAGTCAGAGAAACCGTTTACCTACTCAGCATCCATGAACCCGAACGCTGGAACAGCTGTTAAAGTATAGCTTATTCGGGCTCAATGAAATGGGAGGTTGACAGCCTGAATCGAAATAGTGAACCATTAAATCAATAAAACGAAAAACAACAAATCTTAATATACGAATGATGACCGTATCTTTAAACAACCTGCTGCTTCTACTCTTGCCCTTGACCAGGTGAAGGAAGACCGCAGTGTTGTTTACCAATTGTGGGCTTTCTGCCCACAAGAAAAAGCCGTGGGCAAAGAGCTCACGGCTTTTTTTTTGCCATTTTGAATCCGACCGTAATTTAAAATGGCAAAAACAATCTTCGGATAAATGGAGAACAAAATGATTAATCCGGTGAATAAATACAAGGCGTATACGCCGATTCAGTTGCCCGATCGCACATGGCCGGGAACCAGCATTACTCAACCTCCAACGTGGTGTAGTGTAGACCTGAGAGATGGCAATCAATCTCTTAAAATTCCCATGAATCCGGATGACAAACTATTGTTCTTCAATTTGTTGCTGGCAATTGGATTAAAAGAAATTGAAGTGGGGTTTCCATCAGCATCCAATTCGGAATTTGAATTTATCAGAAATCTCATTGAAGGCGAATTAATTCCTGAAGACGCAACCATACAGGTGCTGACTCAATCCAAACCGGCATTGATAGAGAAGACCTTCGAATCTATTCAGGGGGCGAAAAGAGTCATTTATCATTTGTACAATTCGACATCTTCTTTGCAGCGAAACATTGTCTTCAAAGCTGACAAGAAAGACATCATTAAACTTGCTGTGGATGGGGCTGTGCAGATAGGTGAAATGGCAGCTTCTATCAAAGAAACGGATTTTATTTTTCAATACTCTCCGGAAAGCTTTACAGGTACGGAGTTGGATTTTTCGCTTGAGGTTTGTGAAGCCGTGATGGACGCCTGGCAACCTTACACGGAAAATAAAGTCATATTGAATCTGCCGGCAACCGTAGAAATGTCTACTCCAAACATTTACGCGGATATGATTGAATGGTTCTGTCGCAGTTTTTCCAGACCTGGGCAGGCAATAATCAGTGTACATACTCATAACGACCGCGGAACCGGGGTTGCAGCCACAGAACTGGCTCTGATGGCAGGTGCGGAAAGGGTTGAAGGGACACTTTTTGGCTGTGGTGAAAGAACGGGAAATGTTGATTTGATGAATCTTGCTTTGAATCTCTTCTCGCAAGGTATCGATCCAAAATTGGATTTTTCCGATATTAATCGTATCGCATCAATTTATGAAAAATGCACCGGAATGATAGTTCATCCCAGGCATCCCTATGCTGGTGAGTTGGTTTATACTGCCTTTTCCGGATCTCATCAGGATGCAATTAAAAAAGGTATGGATTATACCGAATCCGGTGAGTCACGCATATGGTCTGTGCCCTATCTCCCCATAGATCCGCAAGATGTGGGCAGAAATTATGAAAAAATCATCCGTATCAACAGTCAGTCCGGTAAAGGTGGTGTCGCTTATATCATGGAAAGCAAATTCGGAATCAGATTACCCAAGTCCATGCATGTGGAATTCGGAAAAGTCATTCAGCAAGAAGCTGAAAATACAGGTGTTGATGTGAATCCGGAAAGAATGCTTGAACTTTTTAATCAAGAGTATACTGATCGATTTAATCCCCTTGAATTTCTGGACTGTGAAATTCGCACACGAGGGGATTCTACCAGGGTAATTGCCAGGATCAATCTTCGGGGCACAATGCATAAGATTGAGGGTGTCGGTAATGGACCTCTTGATGCCCTGGGAACTGCCATAAAAAGGCAATTGACAACTGATTTTAAACTCACTTCTTATTCGGAACACGCTTTGGATGAAACAACAGCTTCCCAGGCGATCGCATATATAGAGCTGGAAGCAAGCGGGTCTGCTTTTTTTGGGGTGGGTATCGACGCGAACATAAGTATTGCTTCTTTCAAAGCCCTGTTTAGTGCCTTAAACAGGGCCGCTGGAGTAAAAGACAATGTACTGCCTGGAGAAAACTCTGAGAAGACAGTTCAAGAGGGTTCAGTCGGTGTTCGCGAATGTTCAATATCATCCAAGAGAGCAGAGGTCTGAAAACACACTTATTGCATGATCAGTGTTGATAGAGCTTGAGCAAGTGAGTAACTTTTGATTCAACTGTAAGTGTTCTCGTACTATACTCAAGAATATGCTACCGGAAAGTTTATGAACAATTCCTCTCTTCGACCGTTGAGTTCAAATAATTCTGGTAGTTTTAATATTTGCAGGCTAAGGTAAGTGTATAGCTATGACTTTTATAATTATTTGAAACCAAAGATCTTTACATACTGTTTATGCAACGTGGTGAATTGAAAGACCGAGATGACGTTTTTGTGGCTGAATATGAAGAACAGCTAATAGGCTTCATGAAGAGCGAGGAAAACGATATACATCTGGAGCCGATGAATTCTTATTATCGGCGCCTGATACATCATTTGGCAATGGAGTTTAAGTTAAAAACCAACTCCGAAGGAGAAGGCGCTGACAGGCATGTCGTTTTGACTAAAACTAAGCATAGTCAAATTCCGGATAAATTAAAAAATCAAAGACCTATTGTATGGAATTACGGGGACCAGGAGTTTCTGGTTGATCCCTTACAACCGGAAATCGAAGTTTATCTTGGAAAAGACGGAAGTGTGGGACTGTATAATGAATCGGCGAATATTCCGTATATCACTAAAAAGAAAGTGGTTTCCGGTGTTTTCAAAATAAAGATGAACAAAATAGTTGAACTGTACGATGAAGAGTGGTAAAACTTCCTCTTCGCCATTTTAAAATGACGATCAAGTTGAACTAAAATATCCATAAAAAATTCGGATTTCCTGACCGAATTGTTGCGAAAACAAGAAAACCTGTTGAAAACTGTTGTTTTTTTTCAAATTTAATAAAAACGAAAGAAAGCAGAGCATTACGAGATTGCAGAAAACCAGCTTAAACAACTGAAATTATTGATTGAATTATTGTGATTTTGTTGATAATCGAATGATCTTAATAAGTTAAGTTAATTCCTTAATTGACGTGAGATCAGGCGTATTCAACCGAGTTTTCCACAGGTTTTCCACAGGTTTTGACTTCAGAATGCTGACGCAGAACTAAGCTATTAAATCAATTAAAAAATACAATAATAGCCCCTTTACCTCCCAAAAAAGCTGGTGCCCAGCGGTGTTTAACGTTTAAGTGCTTGCTATTATTAATTAACCATTCCCAAACCGCTTTCCTCAGTATTCCTTTTTCCTGTCCTGAATTCAAACCTCTCCCTGTTATGATCAAAGCGGTCTGATGTTTGTTTTTCCTGCATTTTGCTACTAAATTCTCTGTTTTCCGCAAAGCCTCTTCTTTTGTTGAACCATGCAAATCGATTTCTGCATCGGGCATGAATCCCGGGGAGATTTTGAGCTTTCTTTTTGTCGCTGTAACGGCGGTGGGTCTTTTGGTGTCTCCATACTTTGCTTTGCTGGAAGGGCTTGCATTTGGATTCCAATCTTGATCTGCATTGAAACGCACGGGGTCGGATTCCCCTTGTTTATTAGTCGTTGGTTTTTTCTCCTGTTTCTTTTTTATCTCTTCAACACCAAATTGCCTCATCAACTTTTTAAAGTCCTGATCAGCTGATTGGTTCGCAAATTTTGCGGAAGATTCTTTTTCCTTCTTTGTCTTCATTAATTTTAAAAAATCCGCTATAACTGCACTCTTAGACCGGTAAATACTCATATTCTATTACATTTCTATCAAAATTGATGCAAAACAGCCAACGCTCCGCCAAGTCTATTTCAGCGGAAAGCTTCCTCAACATTTAAGGATTAAACAAAAATGAAATTATCTATTGTCGGATACGGGCAGATGGGTCAGCTAATCGAACAATGTGCGATTAACAGAAATCTGGAAATTGCTTCCATAATCGACCCTTTTCACCCAAAAGCAACCCACAAGGAATTTAGCGATAGCGCCATGGCAAATGTAGATGTTTGCATTTGCTTTACACAACCTGATGCAGCCATGGGCAATATCGAAAATGCTTGTAAATACAAGAAAAATGCAGTCATTGGAACCACCGGATGGACAGGGCAGATGGACATCGTCAGGCAAATGGTTGAAAAACAGGAAGTAGGGCTAGTCTATTCATCGAATTTCTCGATTGGGGTAAATATATTTTTTAAATTGATTGAACAGGCTGCGCAAGTCATGAACCAGTTTGATGTTTATGATGTTATGGCATTTGAGGCTCATCACAATAAAAAAATGGATTCCCCTTCAGGAACGGCTACCACCATGGCAAATATTCTTATAAAAAATCTGGAGCGCAAATCAAAAGTAGTTGAAGAAAAGCTGGACAGGAAAATCGATCCTCAGGAGCTACACTTTGCTTCGATGAGAGGCGGCCATATTCCTGGAACTCACTCCGTATTATTCGATTCTGAATTTGATACTATCGAACTGAAACACACGGCAAGAAACAGGCTTGGTTTTGCAACAGGCGCTGTTTTGGCATCAGAATGGATTAATGGGAAAAAAGGATTGTTCACCGAATCTGACATGATGAAGCAGCTGCTGGGGTAACTGGTCCTTAACGATCACAACTTGCGGAATTCAATGGTGTCAGATAATATGGTCCGTCAAATGGAGGGTGTTTTAATTTCTATTGATCGACCAGCCAATTTAGAACCAACAACTTGCAGATAACTTAAGGAGGAGGGTGTCATGAAGAAGAAAGGCATTTTTCGGCTTATTATTGTTCTAGCTATTGTGATACTAGCTATTAAATTTGTACCGCCGGTTAACAATTGGGCCAGAGGTAATTTACCTGAACCTGTCCTTGCTTTGATAGGTGAGAAGCCAAAGAATATATTTGAGCGAGGGTCTGATGCCATCGGTAATACTATTCAAAAAGGAAAAAACATGGTGGGCGATATTGTTGACAAAGTGAGCAACTAGTCGGACTGCCAACAACAAAGCGGGGTTGAACTTATCCTGATCCCGTTTTTTTCTCGACATCTGTTATCAAGTTTCTTATTTGTCTCTCCTTGGCCTCAATATCCTCTGCAAGTTTAAATTGAACTTGGGCTCTTTTTATATTCTGGTCTTTGGACCTGGTTTTGAAATAGACATTGCCTTCCAAATAATCGGTAAAAAACCGTAATCCAAGTTCAAAACTTATTACCCAAACGGCTTCGTAAAACAGGGATTTGTCTTCAAGAGTTAGAATTTCGTTTGCTGAGTCGAGATATCCTGCAAGCCATTCTTTTGCAAAATCAAGATTAAAAAGTACCCGATCCAAATTCCGGGTCTCTTCTCCGGCAGGATTGCAAACCGAGCGCAGGCAATCACCGATATCATAGTGAAGCAGGCCGGGTTTGACTGTATCCAGATCGATCATTCCAATTGCTTCATTGGTTACTTCGTTAAACAAAATATTGTCTATCTTAGGATCTCCATGAATAACTGAGGTAGCTATTTTTCCTTCCAGCCTTTGTTTATCGATTGTGTCTGCCAGACTTCTTCGTGATTCTACAAACTTTCTGCAATATTCAATGTCAGAATGAGTGATTGATCCACTGAAACCGGAAACAACCCGATCATATTTTTCTAAATAGAGCGGTGTGTGATGATATCCGGGTAGAGTGTCGTTTAGTCGACTAGTGTTTAAATCAAAGAGCAGAAAATGAAATCTTCCGAGAGCTTTGCCTGTTTCTCTAGCTAAAGCCGCGGAATCAACCTTTTGAAAGATTTTGGTGTTTTCGGCAAAAGATGTCATTCGCCAGATAGATTCTTCCGACTCTTTATACAGCGTGTCTCCGTTCAAACAATTTATCAAGCTGATGATCTTCCAGTCTGGCCTGGTGGGCTCTTTCTCAAGCTTTTGTTTTATATGCCTGGAAACAGTGTCTATATTTTCTGCAATTAGATGCGGATGTTTGAAAACGCTTTGATTTATTCGTTGCAGAACATATTTGTTTTTCTGAGAAGCATCTGTAATGACCAAATAAGTGTCATTGACGTTTCCCTGGCCGAGTTCGCAAATAGATTGCACCTGTCCCTCAATAGCAAAAGAGAATGCCACCTTTTTCAGGTAATTAATTGATTTCATTTGTTTAGATTAACAGATTGAGAAGGTTCAGTTGCAGAACCTGGAGGTAGCGATTCGGCAGGAACTTAAAAGTGGTTATTCAGAGAACACATCAAACCACTCTTTGGTTTTGTTAACGGTTTCGATGATTTCAGCCTTGACTATAGGCTTGACCAGATAATATTCACACCCTTCTTCATAGCTGGCGAACCGGTTTTTGGGACTGCCAAGTGCTGTCAACATCGCGATTTTAGCTTTTAAATCTTCCTGATACTTGCTTTCTTCAAGTTTTCTGAGAGCTTTGAGTACCTCATGCCCGTCCATCCCCGGCATCAGGATATCCAGAAAAATCAGATGAAAAGGGGCATTGCTTTCATGCGCAGCTTCAAACGCTTTTATCGCTGCAGGACCGTTGTCTGCCGTAACACATTCACCATGATCATCCAGGATTTTTTTTAACAGCAGCAAGGTTTCGTTATTGTCATCAATAATCAGGAACTTCATAGTGCCGTTTGGATTAAGGTTTTATGGCATGCGCCAGCGCAGTTTCTTCTAAAGCGTTTGAACTGACTCTTCAACGTTCTAATTAGCTTTCTGCATGGCAGCTTTAAATCTGTCATATTCAGCTACTGCCGATCGTACCATTGAGTGTAATACCTCATCTTCAAAAGGCTTGACCAGAAACTGGTAAGCCCCTGAATCCATTCCCTGGATAATATCTTCGGGTTGGGATTTAGCTGTTTGGATGATAACCGGAATGTGCTTGAAGGCATCGTCTTCCTTTAGCAGCCCCATAAGCTCTAGTCCACTCATTTCAGGCATCATCCAATCGATAATGATCGCTTTTATCTCTTTCTCTGTTGATTCCAGAATTCTTAAGGCTTCAATGCCGTTTTCCGCTTTTAGAAGATCGTATCCTTTGTCCATCAAGCCTTCTGAAATGAAATCGAGATTTAAAAGATCATCCTCAACGATTAATATTGTTGCTGGTTCTTTCATGATACACCACATCCTGAAAATTCAAGGCTAAGGAAAGCCAATTGTATGTTTGAAGTTTGTCGCGAATATAGCAAAAACCACAATTATTTACAACTCGAATGTCTTCGCTCCAGTAGTGCTGGGAACGTGCTGATCAGGATCAGTGTAACAACGTATTAGTTATCAAATTTCAGAAGAACATATCAAAACAGCAATCTGTCATTATTATTGGTTTAGACCGGTCTCCGATTCAGGTAGTTGGGCATAAAGTGAGGTGATTAACTCACCGGGTTCAATGGATTGTTTTCCGGACAGGGTATGAATGGCCGTGATAATTCCATAAGGCAGCAATCCCCGGTTCACTTTTTGCTCAAATTGATCGATTCGCTTCATTAATCGATTTAAAAAGGTGCTGGCTCCGTCGCGATCTGTTTCCGTCAGCAACACCAGGAATTTGTTATCCCTGAGCCGCCCTGCGATATCGCTCTCCCGCAGTTCCAAGGTTAAAATGTCGGCAATACGTCTCAAAAGGAATCTATCCACTAAAAAATCGTGTAAAGCACTGTCTTTTTTAGGGTTACTAATCGAAACGAGTATCGATGACAGATTAACGTTGTAGCGGCTGCTACGTTTGATTTCACTATGAAGAGTATCCAGGATGGTGTTTTCGCTTTTTAAGCTGGTCAGTGAATCTTTATACTGGTTTTTTTTTCGGGAAAGATAATATTGTTTCGCTTCATCAACGATAATCTTTAGCTGCTTACCCCAAGGCTTGATAATAAACTTGAACACATTGGCCTTGTTGATGGCATTCATGATGGCATTGGTATCCGTGTAACCGGAAATCAGTACTCTGACGACGTCCGGATAATGCTTTTTCATTTCTGCCAATAGTTCCGATCCGCTTTCGCCGGCCAAACGTTCATCGCACAACGCGATCCCGATTTCATTCTTTTTGAGGGCTTCCATTGCCTCGACCGAATTTTCAGCAGTAAATATACGGTAGGAATCATTGAGCTCGTGATTCACCAAAGCCAGAATGTCCACATCATCATCGACGACCAAGACACCTAGTTGATCTGTTTCTTGTAAGGTCGCGTTTGATAACTCGTTATCCATGGTTTACAATGCCCCGGAGATAGAATCTGGATTATTTATTAGCTAAAATTACGTTCAATCAAGTAGTTCCAGCGCTTATATTATTATCTAATTCTGAACCATTGAAAAGTTTTTTTTAAAAAAGCTGATTTTTCTATTAGTCATGGTTCCGATATTTTTAAAATTCCCTAAACTGCTTTAGATGGTTGATGATCGGGGAATTGATCCATATATTTTTCTTTTATCTGCAAAATGCTGGGCAAACATGATTTAAAGGCCTTGACGAGTTCGGGATCAAATTGTTTGCCTGAATTTCTTTCGATAGCTTCCATGGCTTTTTTGACACTCCAAGATTTCTTGTAAGGTCTCACGGAAGTCAATGCATCAAAAACATCTGCAATCGAAATAATTCTTCCTGAAACAGGTATTTCTTCTTTCATCAGTCCGTTTGGATATCCGTTTCCATCCCAACGCTCGTGATGTGTCAGAGCAATATCAACAGCTGTTTGCAACAGATCAGATGAGTGACCCCTTAAAATCCTGGCTCCAATCGTTGTGTGGCTTTTCATAATCTCCCATTCTTCATCATTCAATTTACCGGGCTTTAACAGTATCGAATCAGGAATACCGATTTTGCCAATATCATGCATGGGGGCTGAGTTGAGGATGAGTTCGGACTCTTTCTCAGTAAATCCAAATGCTTTTGCAATTTCAAAGGAAAACTGACTCATACGAATGATATGAAGACCCGTTTCATTGTCTCGATATTCAGCTGCAATACCCAATCTGTTTACGATTTCTAGTTGAGTGTCTCTAAGTTCTTTGGTGCGCTCCTGGATTTTCTGGTCGAGAATGGCATTATGTTGAAGCAATTGTTCCTGGGCAAGTTTGACTTCAAGTAGATTACGAATGCGAACCAACACTTCGTCAGTGTTAAACGGTTTTGTCAGGAAATCTCTCGCGCCCAGGCTTAGGGCTCGTAGTCGGGTGCTGTGATCAGATAGTGCGGAAAGGATGAGAATCGGGATATCACTGTCTTTTTTTATTTCGTTGAAGTGGCTCATGACACCGAAACCGTCTAACTCCGGCATGAGAATGTCCAGCAGAACCAGATCGAATTCATTTTCCTTATATAAATGGATGGCTTCTTTGGGTCGGGTGGTGGTCACAATGCTGGTATATCCCTCACTCATCAATATTTCATAAAGTACATCAACGTTTAACGGGTCGTCATCTACAACCAGCACTTTTGATTCGTGATAATCCCTTATTAAATCCAACCGTTCCACCTGAAGCCGTATTAACCAACTGAATGTTTGTCTAATTTGATGCTAAAATAGCCCTATTATTATACTTTTAACACAAAACCGGTAGAATCGGCAATCTTGACAAAATGATTTGGTGGAGACTCATATCAGGATTTAAATGGTTATTTGTCAGGAGGGTTCGAACTGTTTGCAGAGAGTAAGTAGGAGTCAGCATTGAAAGGTTAGAGATGATTTCTATTGAGGCTGAATCCGCTATTGCAGCCTCAATCAACGACATTTTTTCATACTGTCCTGCTATAAATCATTTAAAAAATCATCAGCTGCTGAAGGAAGCTCATTTAACGCTATGAAATCTTTATAGGTACGCTCGTTTGCGACGACCTTTTTTATTTTACCTCCGTTTTTCAAGAAATCATTTACAGCACTTTCAATGTCTTGATGACTCGGTTTAAAACTGAGCGACTGATTGCTTCTTTTTTTACTGTTGTTCCAACGCTTCATTGGCCCTCCTTTTTGAATTGATCACTTTTAGCACTTAGGCATTTCTCATTTAAGAGACTGATTACTCTCCGATTTTTAGTGCATTTGACGGATCAAAATTGAAACTATCTTAAATCATCGAGAGTTTTGGCGTATTATATCAGACCAAAAACGAGGATCAAGTTAATTTTGTTGGGAATTTTAAGATTGTTGCGAACGGGTATGCTTTAGAGAGCAAAATGGCGAGGTAGCCTTTACATTACAATGAATTACGCTATTTCAACTTGAAGAAAATTTAATTAAAATGTTGTGAACAGGTAAAACGCTGAAAAAGTTTTACTAAATAGAAGGAACAGGTTTCAAAGTTATGATCAGGTTAGTTCAAAAACCAATTTGGATTTAACTCTCTGAGACTTGTGTGATATTTGCGGCCAACAGGAATTTTAACAATTTTTTCGTCGTTGTCTTTCAATACGGCTTCGTAGTCCTGATTGCCTTTCCTTTCAACGGATACGACCTTTATGGGATTGATTAGATAAGATTTATGAATTCTTAGAAGATCCTGCCCGTCAAACTGATTTTCGAGGTCTTTTAGAGTTGTGCGCAGCAGAAGAGAATCGGTTTCTTCCGCTTTGCAGACAATTTTGCAATACGGAAAGGTGGAATGGATAAACAAAACACTGCTGAAATACTGGGTGATTTTATTAATCACCTCGGGCTGGCCGCTTTCGACGATTTTGTTAAGAGATTTTATCTCTTCTTCATACTTCAGGCGTAAAAAAACCTTAATTTTTGCAACCAGTTCTTCTTCATCGAAAGGCTTGGTTATGTAGTCATCGCCGCCAACATCGTAACCATAAAGTCGATCTTCCAGTAATTCTTTTGCCGACAAAAACAAAATCTTAGTGTTCGACAATTTTGTACTGGTTCTTAACTTTTTGCAGACCTCATAGCCATCAATTCCAGGCATCATTATGTCCAGCAGTACAAGATCCGGAACAAATTTTTCAGCAATTACCAGTGCTGATTCGCCTGATTCCGCCGTCTCTATAATATAATCATCGCTCAATATTTCAGAAATAATGTTCAAATTGGCAAGATCATCGTCGACCGCCAAGATCTTATATCGATTAGCCATTCAGTAAAAGTAATTGGTTATTTGCGCCTTTTAGAGCTGTAAAGGAACATCGAAAGTCAATAAACCTTTGATAGTCGAGACTTCCTAAACCTAAACTATTTCTTTTTTCATATCCAGCAAAAAAAGAGCTTGAAGTTGCAGTCTAGTGAAACTACAAAGCCTGAAATTCCAAATCTTTGGGGTAAAATAGCAATGACTATCAAAGATTAATATCTTCGCATGGCGGATAAATTGCAAGTAAACTCAATTAGAAAACACATTTTTAGTTTGACAGTTTCTTGAGATCAAAACTAAAATATCCACTGAATGAACGCCTGATAATACTCGTCAGAAAAACGATATGCAATATTTCACCGGCGAAAATTGGTATGCTATCAGGGTTAAATCTCGTTATGAAAACATAGCGAAGAAAAACCTTGAAAACAAAAATATCAAATCTCTTTACCTCACCTACCAAACCCTCAGCAAACGTAAAGACAGAAAAAAGACCCTGACAAAAGCTTTTTTCCCCGGCTATATGTTCATCAAAGCTGAACTCAATCCAGAGATTCACGTTGAAGTATTGAAAAGCGTTGGCGTGGTGGAAGTCCTAAAAAATAGCAAGGGGCCAATACCTATCCCTGAGAACCAGATAGAAAACGTGAAACGTCTTGAGAAATACGAAGGTCAAGTTACCACTTTTGATGAATTTGCATCCGGGATGCAAGTAAAAGTAGTTCAAGGCCCTTTAATGGGCGTTGAAGGATTTGTTGATGAAGTTAACCGTGACCTAATCAAAATCAGCGTTGATTCAATTCCAGGCTCTGTTGCCATCCAGGTAAATCCCTGCCAGATAGAACCTGTCCATCAAGAAAGAAGGTTTTCCGCTGTATTCCAATAAAATAGTTGATTTTCCGGTGTTTTACTATTGACAAGGTGTTCAGACCCCAATAGTATTTGTGTTCAAGGGATGAACATCCTCCTCCACTTTTTCTGTAACGCGTTTGGCGAAGCTTGCCCAAAAGCCTTTTATTGTCAGTCAACCCTAATCACGATTCCCCTGGCAAAGCGATCGTTAAAATAATGAGAATCAAATATGATTTCGATGTTTGGCTCTCATTGAACAGTATTGATCCTTTCAGTATTCCCTTCGGCCGACCGAAAGCTTCATCAGTTTTTAAAATTTTTGAAACAATAATTAATACCTTAATTTTCTGCTATGGTTGGTTACAATGGGCACGCAGCTTGATGAAAAATACTATCTGCTAAAAGAGCTAGAGAAGTCAGAATCAAATTCCCAAAGAGCCCTAGCCGAAAACATGGGTATCAGCCTCGGCAAAATCAACTTCATTCTCAAAGCTCTGATTTCTAAAGGACTGGTCAAAATGGAGAATTTTGCCTACAGCGATAATAAAATCGGCTACAGGTATGTACTGACACCCGATGGAATAACTGAAAAAATGAAAATCACTAAAGCATTTATTAAGCGGAAGGAAGAAGAATACGCGCGAATACGCCAAGAAATTGAAGATGCAAAGTCTGAAATTCAGAATTAAAAGTTTTGCTATTCACCATGCCTATCGAATCAAATTTTGATAAAAATCTGGCAATAGAGTTTTTAAGACAGACTATTCAGGAGTTACAGGCTGTTTTTCTAAATGGCGGTGTTATTCGTGAAGAGTTCAAGCGCGATAGTGATGTGGATATTGCAGTAAAAACAGAAGTGGATATTAGCAATCGTTCAAGATGGAGTATTCAAGAGGCATTAGCTTCTAAACTGAATAGAAATGTCGACTTATTGGTTTTAGGAAAACCATCTCTGGTTATAGAATTTGAGGTTGTTTCGACTGGAGAGATGGTGGTTTGCTCTGATCAAGCCCAAGTCGATTTGTATGAAACAACCGTTTATAGTCGGTATTGGGACTTCAACTCTACAAGGAAAGCAATAATTGAAGCTATCGTGAATCGAGGTGCTGTCTATGGTGGTTGAGAATGTAGTTCTTAATAAAACTGCGACTATCGAACAATGCATCCGGCGTGTTATAGAAGAATATCAATGATATGAAAAAGAAATTTTAACGAATTTCACCAAACAGGACTCCATAATTCTGAATCTCGAGAAACTCAGCCAAGCTGCAATTGACTTAGCAGCCCATTTGGTAAAAACGAACAAGTTGGGAATACCACAAGATAGCTGAGATTTGTTTCAAATGCTCGAAAAGAAGGGGATGATTTCGTTTGATTTAAGTAATAACCTCCAAGCTATGGTGAGTTTTAGAGATTTAGCTGCTCAAGATTATCAAGAGCTAAATCTGGATATCGTTCAGAGTATTATTGAGAAAATCCTGAACGACTTTAAAGAGTTTACTAAAATAGCAATACAAACAATCGCTTGAGGAACGTTTAAATAAGCCTTTATAGCCGTTTGCAGCAGACAAACTAACAGCAAACTGCTAATCACAAAAATCTAAAAAAACAATGACAAAAATACTGATAACAGGCGCAGCCGGATTCATAGGATTCCACTTATCCATGCAATTACTTGAAAGGGGCGATCAGGTAGTTGGAATTGACAACCTCAACGATTATTACGATGTCAATCTCAAAAAAGACCGGCTAAAATTACTGCAAGAATATGAGGATTTTGAATTTGTAAAAGGCGACATTTCAGATCGATCTGGTATAGAAGAACTTTTCAAGAACGGTAATTTTGACAAAGTAGTAAATCTAGCAGCACAAGCCGGTGTCAGATACTCCCTTAAAAATCCTCATGCATATGTGGATTCCAACATTGTAGGTTTTGTGAATCTCCTGGAAGGTTGCAGGTACAATAATGTTAAACATTTCGTTTTTGCATCCTCATCTTCAGTATACGGCGCAAACACCAAAATGCCTTTTTCAGTGCATGACAACGTGGATCATCCGGTCTCGCTTTACGCAGCATCTAAAAAATCCAACGAACTGATGGCCCATTCTTACTCACATTTGTACAACCTTCCCTGCACAGGACTTAGATTTTTCACAGTCTACGGCCCTTGGGGAAGACCGGATATGGCATTATTCCTCTTTGCCAGTGCGATTATGGAAGATCGTCCAATAGATGTTTTTAACTACGGTAAAATGCAAAGGGATTTTACTTACATTGATGATATCGTCGAGGGAGTGATTCGAGTTCTTGATAACACGGCAACTCCTAATCCTTCCTGGAGTGGCGATATCCCAGACTCTGCAACAAGTTATGCTCCTTATCGGCTATACAATATCGGAAATAACAATCCTATCGAGTTAATGGATTTCATAAATACAATAGAGGATGCTCTTGGCAAAAAAGCTAAAATGAATCTGCTGCCAATGCAGGCAGGAGACGTACCTGCTACATTTGCAAATGTCGATGGATTGAGCAGAGACATTGATTTTTTGCCTTCTACTTCCATTAAGCAAGGGGTAATTAATTTTATTGCCTGGTATAAGGAGTATTTCAAATCTCATTTCTAAATCAGATTGAAGCTCTAAAATCGCAAAAATGATCGTAACTATTCAGCATAAAAAATAAAAAAGGTACATTTATTACTTGACAAGGTTATTCGCTAGTTATGCTTTTTTAGAGGTCTTAGGCATATTGCAGTAGATTAGATTTATATTGGTAAATAAAAC
>JAKSDL010000603.1 GCA_022360105.1 Pseudomonadota bacterium | reverse complement strand
TCAATTTATTCAATGGTGATCCCTTAAAACAAAGATTGCTAATTTTCAGATGAGGCTATACAGTTGTCCAAGCACAACTGTCTAATGTAACTCGCAAGTCTGCTGGATTTGCAAGGTTTGGTCGCACCAACTGCAATGTAAATATTCAGTTGGTGCCTGAACAAAAACTGTTTTAACCCATACCAATAAAAGCTTTGAAAGCAGCCTGGTACTTCGAGGTATAGTGCATTCAGCTTTCAGCCGGATTTTGCTTGCAATTGTTATGTCTTGCACTGAACGTTGACGGCTGACAGCACGTGGATCTTCAAGTCGAATCCGTTTGGCAAAAGGCTGGATAGGGGTTTAGAGATTTTCCGCTGGAACATTAGTTAACACAAAATTGAATTTGATGAAACAAAACAGATTTCGCGAATTTTCCGTTTTCAAACAGCGAAGTATCTCCCGTAAGCTGATTCTTTACATAATAGTATTTAGCTCTGTGGTAACTCTGTTGGCGACCTCATTCCAAGTTTACCTGGAATACCAGCGTGATATGGATGTGATCGAACGAACCCTGTCTGATATTGAAAACAGCTACCTGCCAAGTGTCATTAACAATGTATGGATCATGGACGATGAATCCCTGCAAGAGCAGTTAAAAGGCATTGTAAAACTGCCTGACATAAAACATCTGCAACTTGAAGCCGAAGGAGCACATATCATTGCTGCCGGGGAAGAACAGACAAACGACACTATTAAAAGAGCTTTCAAGCTGATTTATTCGGACAAAAAAGGAGACACGGACCTGGGGGTTCTGGAGGTTTATGCCGATCTGAAGGGTGTTTACCAGAGAGTTTGGGACCGGGCAATGGTGATTCTGGCCACCCAGGCCATGATCATTTCCCTGCTTTCGGCCTTCATTATTGCCGTGTTTTACCTGTTAATCGGCAGGCACTTGCAAACGATGTCCGAATACACCCGCTCCCTGGCTTTTGATGCCCTGGAAAAACCCCTGGTCCTGCGTAGAAATTCAAAAGACAGACACCTGGATGAATTAAAACAATTAGAACTCTCGATCAATGAAATGAGGGAAAATCTGACCAGTGATATCCTAAAACGGGAGTCGATCGAGCGCCAGCTCAGGGAGAGCGAAGACAAGCATCGAACCCTGCTTGACAATATTCCCCAAAAAATATTCTACAAAGACTCTCAATCGGTTTATATCACCTGCAATAACAATTATGCTGCCGATCTCAATACCACCAAGCAAGCGATTGTGGGCAAAACAGATTACGATTTTTACCCCAGGAATGTGGCAGAAAAATATCGAGCCGATGACCAGGCTGTAATCAGGGAAAAGATTACCAGGGAATTAGAGGAGTTTTATGTCAAAGACGGAAATGAATTTATTGTTCAGACCATCAAAACACCTATTTTTGATTCAGAGGGCAACAATATCGGATTATTGGGAATCTTCTGGGATATTACGGAAAAGAAAAAATACGAACAGGAATTGCAGAAAGCCAAGGATGAACTGGAACTGCGAGTATCAGAACGAACGGCTCGATTACAGGAGATCAACAACCGACTGGAAGAAGAGGTAGCAATCCATAAGCAGACTGAGGAAAAACTTATTTTTGCCAAACAGGATGCAGAAAGAGCCAACAAGGCAAAAAGTGAATTCCTATCCAATATTTCGCATGAACTCAGAACCCCCATGCATCATATTTTGAATTACTCACGATTCGGACTGGAGAAAAATAAACAGGTTCCGCTGGAGAAATTGATTCATTATTTCTCGCAGATTCGAAAGACGGGTAATCGTTTAATGATTTTGTTAAATGATTTGCTGGATCTGTCCAAACTGGAATCAGGTCGCGCGGAATATAAAGTCAAGCGTCATAATATTCTTAAAGTTTTAGAAGACGCCTCAGCTGAAATTCGTTTTCTGGCCAGGGAAAAAGAAGTCGAGTTGATAATAAATACCGAACAGGCAGAGCTTTATGTACATTGCGATGCCTACAAGGTGGGACAGGTTTTTAGAAACCTGCTTTCAAATGCCATTAAGTATTCACCGATCGGTCACAAGGTGACGGTTTCACTATCCCAAAGAGAGACTGTCACATCCGAGGAAAAGACCAAATACCTTAGAATATCGGTGACTGATCAAGGTATTGGCATCCCGGAGAAGGAGTATGAATCGATCTTTGACAAGTTTACCCAAAGCAGCAAAACCAAAACAGGTGCCGGAGGTTCCGGCCTGGGGTTGGCTATCTGTAAAGAAATTGTCGAAGGACACAAAGGCAGAATCTGGGCAATAAACAATTCTTCCGGGGGCGCTACTTTTTATTTTACCCTGCCCATGGAAAGTAAGCTGATTCTGCCCTCCCATTCGAATTAAGCATTTCCGACTATTTGGAAAGCTCTTTGTTTAAAATGGTTTCCACTTTTTTTGTTTTTGCCGTGATTCTGCCGCTGGTATTCTTTCGAGAGTCAAATTTCATATTGCAAATCACACGATCGCATTCCTCATTCATTTTTTCATAACATTTCCTCACCACATCCATCACCTGATCAAATTCGCCTTCCAGAATTGTGGCCATTGGTGTGAATTGGTATTCCAACCCGGATTTATCAATAATATCAAGTGATTCAGCAACATATCGGCTCAGGCTCTCACCCTTATCCAATGGAAACATCGAGAATTCCAATAATACAGACATCTATCCTCCTAAATTAGTTTAGTTAAAACCATACGCCGTGCTCGTGCTCGTGCTCGTATAAAAAGGATTAAGTTATCACATTCAATTCAACAACTCTTTTTTGAATTGTCCAAAAGTTCTGCGGTATCTCTTTCTTATTTTTACCTCTTTAAGTATCAATGGCTATTTTCTATTTCTTCTTTTTAAGTACTCTTTTGTATTTATTAGTTTTATATTGAGTGTTGTATTCGTAATTTCCGAAAAATCAATCCGCATGGGACTCATCATGTGTCGGATACCTGAAACCAGAGGTTGAAACCACTGGCTGCTATATGTCGCTCCTACGGAGCCAGAGGATTGTTTAGCTGAATCAAGAATGGAAAAATCCCCTCATATCCTTTGCAATTTCAAGAGATGTAAAATCCTTCAAATTTGAGTTAAAGATGGTCGTTAATTAACAAAAGAATCTTGGAGGAATGTTTTATTTTTTGATTTTTGCCTGACGATGGTTCATAATATCATAAAAATACCTTGTTCGTTTGAAGGTAATCGTCATCCGACATTACCGTTACCAGTCCATGTAAATAGTTACGTTGCCGTCAAGGAGAGTTCATCATGATTACCAACGTTCGCATCAGAACAAAACTAATCGCCACCTTTGTTGCCATGGCTGTGATAGTCAGTTTAACCGGGGTCTTCGGAGTCTATTTTACCTCTCAAACCGGTAGCCAGGGAGCCACGATTGGCAAGGAACTGTATCCTGTCGCAGCGGCGGCAATGGAATTACAGGTAAACGCTGTTAATGCTCACCTTGCTCTTGAACAGGTGTTGAATGGAAGCCCTGCTGCCAACAGCGATAATATCTGGTTATTGTTGGACAAGTCCATGGAATATTGTGATGCCATTATTTTCGGTAAAACGGTTGATGGCTATAACGTGCCGGCAACACAGGATATGCGAATCAAAGAACATGTTGAAACGGCCAAATCAAGCATCATCACCTTAAAAAACAGCCTTCAATTGAGATATAAGGAAATACAGGTATCGTTGGCTGCTGCTGTTGAATCGGAAAATCAATACAATACCCAGTTTGCCGCTATCCAAAAAGCATTGGATCGTGTTCGTGAAGACTACGGTAAAACCAGAAGACTCACCCTTGCCAATATCTCCGGGGAAATCAAATATCTACTGTCAGAAAGTCGATTTTTATTAGGAAGGTCCCTGGCTGATGTTAAGGTAAACAATATGGATCGGGCCATAGACAACCTCAATGCGGGCAAACAAAAAGCCGAACAGATCGAAAAGATGGTCGGCATTAATAAATTTCTGCAAAACGATATAGACCGACTTGAATTGGAGTCCAAAAAACGCTTTGAACTGGCTCGATTGAATCAGGCCGGTTACCAGGAAACCCGCCGGATTTTCAACCAGGAATTCAGCAATTTTATTCACCATGCCCAAAAAGCGGAAGAGCTGACTATTCAGGATGTCCAAAGTAACCAGGACAGCTTGTTACGACAGATTTTAAATTCCAAAATCATCCTCGCTGTAATCACCCTGGCCGGAATTGTAATGGGACTAATTCTTTCAATTGTTTTGAGTCTTTATCTTGTCAAACAGATTGCTAATCTGAAGCAATCAGCTAACAGCCTTGCGGCCGGTGATCTGGAAGTTAATTTACAATCACCCTATCAGGATGAAATTGCGGAGTTAAACAACTCTTTTCAGAAGATGGTGAATGCGCTTCAGGCTAAAATCCAGCTGGCCGAGAAGATCGGAGACGGGGTATTGACCGATGACGCCGAACTTTCTTCGGAAAGCGATATGTTGGGAAAAAGCCTCCAGAACATGATTGAATCCCTGAGAAAGAAAACAGAACTCGCCCAGGAGATTGCCCGGGGGAATCTGGACATCGAAATAAAACTGACGTCCGACAATGATGCGCTGGGAATTTCGTTCCAGCAGATGATTCAAACACTTAATGACGTACTGCTGCGGGTTGCTTCCATTGCCACAGAATTAAAAGACGGATCGACCCAGATTTCCACATCCCGCCAGGGGCTCTCCCAGGCTGTCAACGAACAGGCTGCATCGCTTGAGCAGATCAGCAGTTCAATGGAACAACTGGACAGCCAGACACGGTCTAACGCTGAAAATGCCAAGGCTGCCAATTTGAAAGCAGTAGAATCCAAGAGCAGAGCTGAGAACGGTTTTGAACAGATGCAGGAGATGGTTCAGGCTATGAATGAAATTAATACCACCGCTGATCAGATATCCAATATTATCAAAACGATAGACGAAATAGCATTTCAGACCAATGTCCTCGCCATTAACGCAGCTGTTGAAGCTGCCAGGGCCGGTGAGCATGGAAAAGGGTTTGCTGTTGTGGCGGAGGAAGTCAGAAATCTTGCTCAACGCAGTGCCCAGGCTTCCAAAGAGACCACTACCATGATCAATAATTCGATCAAAAAGATCGAATCGGGCGTGAACATTGCCCAGGAAACGGCACACTCACTTGATGCGATTATGAAAGATGCCGGTGATGTGACAGAACTAGTCGAGAAAATTGTGGGCTCCAGCAATGAGCAAGCTCTTGGCGTATCACAAGTCAACCAGGGGATCACCCAACTTAATTCCGTGGTACAATCAAATGCCGCTGTTGCTGATCAGACAGCAGAAAGCAGTGAACGGCTGGATTCATTCGCCGATCTCCTGAAACAACTTGTATCCAGGTTCCACCTGAAAGGACAGGCTTATCATCCTGAATCTGAACAAAAACTTGAGTTTAACACTGGCGCAAAACAACTGACCTCAGGTACATTAGAAAGCTTTGAAGCACAAAATGAACTGAAACCTGAAGAACCCCCGACACAGCAAGTCGATCTCGATGAAAACATCATCCTGTTTGAAGATGAGGATCTGGGCAGGTTTTAGTTGGTTTACCATCTTTTGAATCAGCAATTTGCTTATTTCTGCAGCCAGTCAATTCATGTTTAAAAAAGAAATCTATCAGGAGCGGCGTGATACATTAAAAAAACTTGTTCAATCAGGTCTAGTTATCCTTCCCGCCAATTCGGTTGCGCCATTCACCAGTAGAGACGAATGTTTTCCTTTCCGGCAGGACAGTAGCTTTTTATATTTCACCGGAATCGATACCCCGGATTGTTACGTATTGCTGGACATCGATAACGATAAGGAGTGGGTTTGCGGCGCTGATGACCCGGCAGAAGCCGTATTCTGGACCGGAAAAACGCCTTCTGTTTCCGATTACGGTCAAAAATCCGGAATTAGCAATCACGGACCACTCTCTATCGTAACCGACCTGGTTGATAAGGCTGCGAAAAGCGGACAATCAATTCATTATCTGCCTCCCTACCAGGCAAGTGTTTGCCTTAAACTGCAGGAGTTGTTCGGATTCAGCCGGACACAATTACAGGCATCGGTATCGACTGAACTTATCAAAGCAGTCATCAATCTCAGATCTGTCAAGGATGAGCTTGAGATCAAGGAGATCGAAACTGCCGTTAACATCGCACACAAGATGCACAGCACCGCCATGATCATGGCAATGCCGGGGGCGCATGAACAGGACATCAAAGGTGTGATCGAAGGGATCGCAGTATCCAAAAGCGGGGCATTGTCTTTCCAGCCAATAGTGACCATCAGGGGTGATATTCTTCATAACCCGAAGTACACCAACACCCTGGAAAGTGACAGCTTGCTGATAGTCGATGCCGGTGCGGAAACCGCCATGCATTACGCCAGTGATATCACCCGAACCATCCCTGTAGGCAAATCATTTACCCGAATGCAAAGAGCAGTGTATGAGGTGGCTCTGAAAGCAAACCAAGATGCCATTGCCGCAATTAAACCGGGAATTCCTTTTTTTGAAGTTCACTGGCTTGCTTCAGTCACAATTGCCAGCGGTCTAAAGGACCTGGGACTTATGAAAGGTGATCCCGAAGAAGCAGTCAACCAGGGCGCCCACGCCTTGTTTTTTCCTCATGGACTGGGTCACATGCTGGGACTGGACACCCACGATATGGAATCATTGGGAGAAGACGCCGTCGGCTATTCTGCCGAGTTTACCAGAAGCGAACAATTTGGACTTAAAAGCCTGAGATTGGCAAAATCACTGGAAACAGGAAATGTAATCACTGTGGAACCCGGAATATATTTCATCGATCCCCTGATCGATGCCTGGAAACAGGAAAACAAGTTTGCGGACTTTATTAACTACAACCAGGTCGAACTATATCGAGGAATGGGAGGCATTCGTATCGAGGATGACGTCCTGGTTACCGAAACCGGGGTGAGGATTCTTGGTGATCCCATACCAAAAAGTGTCAAAGAACTGGAAGATTTTTGATGATTAAACGCTGGCTGAAAATTCTATTCAAATCACTGCTTGTCGTCCTGTTTGGTTGGCTGGCCTGGCTTTTTGTAACAGCCAAACCGGCACCCGACCATCCCTTTCATGCAGACGAATCATTCTCCACCATTGGCCACCGCGGTGGTGGCGGAAAACTCCCGGAAAATACACTTCAGGCATTTGTCAATTCAGATAAACTGGGCACCGATATCCTGGAAATGGATATCCGCTTGACAAAAGATCGCCACATTATTTTATTCCACGATCGCACCCTTACGAGAACAACTGATTGCGACGGTCTTGTATCAGAGCACACTCTGAAGGAACTGCAACAGTGTAAGATGCGCAACGGTTCAACCACGGCCGATGCTCATCACAATCAGCAACCTTCCGGAATATCCGGTGTTCCTCAAGGAATTCCCACGCTCAAGGAGGTCTTTGACTATTTTCCCAACAAGAGGATGATTATCGAAATCAAAGGTAGTGAACCAGAATTGAGCGCAGATTTCTGCACTATGTTGCACCAACACAAAAAGGAACTTCAGGTGTTGGTGGGAGCGTTTCGCCAGGAAACACTGGATCAGTTTCGTCAGCTTTGCCCCACGGTTGCCACAGCAGCAACGGCCAGGGAGGGATTCCGTTTTTACCTGGTATCAAAACTCAGACTGACCGGACTGCTTTCACCTACCGCCACATCCCTGATCATGCCCTGGCGTTTTACCTCCAAGGAAAAGAACAAATTCTTTTTTATGGATATCATCACCCCATCATTTATCCGGCAAGCCCACGATAAAAATCTTGCCGTTTACATTTTTACCGTTAATGATCCTGAAGACATGAAAATGCTGATCGATTTGGGTGTGGACGGTATCATGACAGCCTCCCCCGAGGTTTTGTTGTCGATTGCACAATAATCCCCTACATCCTCACCAATTCAAGGCTTACACAACGAAAGCTCCTTTGCTAAATCACTTTTCCGGCGATCTGCATTTGACAACAGAATTAGTATCAGTTAACGGCATTCCACCTTGGAAATTTCTGTTTAAAGCCAACAAATTCAAGATTTCAGAGAGACTTGAAGTTGCACTTGCATAATTACTCATAAACAGTGGATTAACTCCAATCGGATTAAATCGGTAAAAGCAGGTCAAAGGGGAAGAAACGTATTTCAAACAGGAGAAAAAAAGTTTCAAAGCTGGTTTTGACACCTGTGAAAAGAGTCGGAAAACGATTCAAAAAGCGAGGTTAATTATTTTTGTATTTCGTTTAAACCACCATTAATTGGACTTGTACGTATTTTACCAATGAAATAATGCCGCAGCATTTAAAAAAAACTAGGGGGTGCCGCGTTGACAGCAGTTTTCATGTTTCGTAGTGTGTTTAGTATTCAGTTCCTAGTTCGTTGTCATTCATTTTTAGATGATACACAAAGTAGGTTTTTTCGTTCTCTCAAATCAATTATCAATGGAGCTAAAAATGAAAAAGTTTTTTACATTTTCTTCTATCGTCTTGATGTCGCTATTTCTTATGGCTTGCGCCCAGCAGACCCAAAAACCGGAAGATACGGTTTATTTAGACGAGCTTGAAAAGGAAAAACAGCTTGAAGAAGAACAGCAAAGTTCTAATTACAAAATCGAAGGCGACTTTGCAAAAAAGAAGAAAATCATCAAGCAGATAGAAGCTGAAGACAGAATCGAGCAGAAAAAGCTGGCAAAAAAACAGGAAGCTATCGAAGCAAAAGCCGCTGAACTGGAAAAAGAAATTGAAGAAACCATTGGGGGTAGAACTTCAGAAATTGCCAGGAAGGATGACAGAATTCAAGAGCTCATTAACATGAATTTGACCCCGGAAGAACTCTCAAAAAGACTATCCGAAGAAACCAATCTAAGCAAAACGGAAATTGATGAGGTCGTCGACTCCTATAAACTGCAGCGAATGATCGCTACATCTCAATCTCAGGAAGAACTGGAAAAAACTCTTAAGCAGGAAACCGAACTTGCGGACGATGAGATTAAAAAGATTGTAGAAATCAAGCAGCAGGTAATGGACAACGAAAAAGAACTTCGCAAGGAAACTCTCAAGAAAATTCACGAACGCCTGGTAAGAAACCGCGAACTAAATCTGGAAACAGTTTTCTGCTCCAGGGCCACAAAGATGGATCAGATTGTTTTGAGCCCGGTATATTACCCGTTTGATGTCCATGTTGTTGGACAGGATTCCTCCAGCCAACTGTTAAATGACTTCGAACTCATATCAGAAGAGTTAAAAAACTACCCCGATATGGTGCTGCAACTGGAAGGAAATTGCGATTATAAAGGTTCTAACAAATATAACAAGGCACTGGGTGATCGACGCTGGAGTGGTGTTTTACCATTGCTGACCTCGTTAGGTTATTCAAGAAGCAGGGTAAGAGGAATCAGCAAAGGTGAAGAATGCCCAACACCTAAATTAAGTGATGATGAAGATTGGAGAGCTCAAAACAGAAGAACCGATTTCGTCTGGGTACTGAAGTAAGATTTGGTTTTACCAACCATCATTTTTTTCACAGTGAGCTAACCGCATACCAAGGGCCGGAACCCAGTTTCGGCCCTTTTTTATCATCTACAATTCATGGGTATTAACGTATTTATAGATGCCTTCTATGTATCAGGACCCATCAACAGTTTGGTTTTTCTGGTTCTGATTGTCATGTCCATACTTAGCTGGGGTCTCATCCTGGCAACTGCCGTTTATTTTAGAAAACTAGCCGCCGCTGATCTGAATTTTCTCCAAAGATTCAATGAAGCAGAAAAACCCCTGGATCTCTATAAATCAGACCTTGAAGATAAGGAGCAAAACGGGCAGAAAATTGCCGGCGTGAAAGCTATCTTCAGGGAGATCTACAAAGAGGTTATTGAGATCGAACAACACGTGGTTGGGTTGAATTTCATCGATCCCAGGATGCAAACCATTAAGAACAATTTTGATGAAATCATCCAACGAACCCTGGAAAAGGTAAAAAGCCGGGAAAACAATAAGCGGGAGCGCTTTTTCGGATTCTTTGCAACAACCAGCAACATTGCCCCTTTTATTGGATTGCTTGGAACAGTCATTGGCATAATCGATGCGTTTGTTGCAATCGCCAAAGCCGGCAGTGCTGACCTGGGATTTGTGGCACCTGCCATTTCCGAAGCGTTGGTAGCAACAGCCCTGGGTTTGTTTGTTGCAATTCCCGCCTCTGTTGCGTTCAATTATTTTAAAGCCAAAAGCTTCAAGTTCAGGGAAACGTTCGACCATTTTACTCTCGACTTGCTGAATCGCATTCAGCAACAGTATTTCTTTGTAAAGATTTACAATGAACCCGGCAGTCAAGAAGGCAATTAAACCATGGCAGGCGGAAACAAGGTTCCAACAGAAAACAACAACGATTCCTACTTAACAGACATCAATGTGACTCCCTTTGTGGACGTCTTGCTGGTATTGTTGATTATTTTTATGATCACGGCACCGGTTATGACTCGTTCAGTTGGTGTCGATCTCCCCAAGACAAAACTCCTTCACGAAAGCGGCACAGATAAAAACAAACAATCAGAAACCGCCGTGATCGGTTTGGATAAGAAAAATCTTGTTATTTTCGAACGCAAGCGCTTTAAATTCGAACACTTTGCCAGTCGTTATGACGAATTAATTGAAGGCAAGACTATCAAAAAAGTGTATATCCAGGCTGATAAAACCACTTCATACGACAATCTGCTGCGTTTGATGGTGTTTTTGAAAAACCAGGGACACGGAAATATCGGGTTGGTATTTGACCAGGATGAATAATTCTATTTTATCAGGAAGGCATATCATCCGTTATGGTGTTTTGGCTTCCCTTTTCCTTCATTTAATCGTCGGAACACTCATTATCTATTTAAAAGACAGCCGGTTTTCTCTCATGAGCCTGTCTGAATTGGAGTCGAGGAGCCTGGATATCGATGTCATCAATGAGGAGGAGCTACGCAGACTGCTTCAACCCCCTGAAGAGCGTGCAGCCGAGCCCGTTGAGACGATCATAAAAGAGGAGCCCGAAATAGCCGAGGAAGAACCCGGGGCTCAAGCTGAAGAACCGCCTCTTGAACAGCCGGCTATTCCCGAGGATGAGATTTTTGAACCACCATCCCAGGAAGCAATCAAATCCGCTGACGTTGTTGAAATCGAAACAGTAGAAAGTGCCATTGAAGTTGAAAGAATCAGCAGGGAGGAAGTTCGCGAAAACTTCTCCTCCCTGGTTAAAAACCTGAGAGTGGATTTGGGCAATCGCTCTCGATCCGTTCAAGCCAAAACCAAGTCCAGGGAGGAAGAAAGAACATCAAAAACCCGTGCCGAGAAGGTACAGACCATTGTAGCCAGCAACGAGGAATTGATCAAAGAGAAGAAAATCGCTGCCAAATGGAAACAGTTTCCCATGAGCCGAATCATGAAGTTGGAATACATGCCAAAAGTAGATGAAGTGATCAAAGCTCATTGGAAACTGCCCTTTGAAATGGATCACAGCCTGGAAGCACAGGTACGGGTCATCATAGCAAAATCCGGCAATATTCTGGATTTTGAGATTGTAGAATCATCCAGCAACAGGTTTTTTAATCACACCGTTCTGCAGGTATTTAAAAACCTGGATTATCTGCCTCCGCTTCCGGAGGACTTTTCCGGTGAATCAACTGAAATTGGCTTGCGATTCACCTCAAAACAATTTCAATAAGAATGAGGTGCAATATGAAAACGATCATGAAGACAGCAGCCCTGTTTTTCGCGTTACCCATATTTTTTAACACAGCAGCAGCCCTTGAATTTTTTGATGTCAGCAAACCATCGATCAAAAAAGCAACTATTTACGTTTCTGCAGAATCACGATCCAGCTTGAATCGACAGTTTGTCTCCAAGTTAAAAAGCATGTTGGAGGCGTCACTCCTTTTCAAAACTGTCAACTCAAGAAGCAGCTCAGACTATTCCATCACCCTGGGAAGCAGGGTAGAATCCAAGGATCTCCTGGTAACCATTCAGGGAGAGAAGCAAAGTACCTACAGAACGAAACATTTCGGCATTCGATTTAGAAACACCGATGAAACATACCTGGGAAAAAAGACGGCTCAAATGGCAAACCGCATCCTTAAAGAATTCTTCGGCATCAGGGGATCCATTGGCAGCACTCTCACCTGGTCCGTGACCGAAGGACCTCGAAAAGTCATCTATAAAAGTGCATTTGGCATTGACAACAACACCCCCACGCAAATCACCTATAATTTTTACTCGAACTATGGTGCCAGCTGGAACAAAAAAAACGACCATATCATCTACACATCCCATACCGATTACGGAACCGTTATTAATATCCAACAGATTGAACCGCTGGTATTCAGTTCCACTGAGATCTACAAACAATCCGGCAAAGCCAGCAGTCCTATCTGGGCGCCCGATGGCACCTTCTTCATGACCCTGCATGTGTCGGATCAAAATTCAGATATTTTTCAGTTCAAGATGGACGGGAGTATCGGCGGTAAAAAAGCTCCAACACTAAAAAAAATCAGGCAACTGACCCACAATTCTTCCATAGAAACGGAACCATCGATCTCACCGGATAATTCCCTGATGGCTTATGTTTCAGACCAGACATCGGAGCCACAAATCTATTTGATGAACCTGAGAACTAAAAAATACAGCAGAGTAACCCGTAAAGGCGGCTACAATGTATCACCGGCATTTTCTCCAAATGGCAGGTACCTGGCCTACAGGTCGATCAGGGAAGGTATTTCTGCGGTTTATCGCTATGAGCTGGCCACCAAAAAGGAGATTAAGTTATCTCCGGATTCCATTATCGCGGAAGAACCAACCTGGTCTCCCGATGGCTCGTTAATTGTTTTCGCCGGTAGACTCAACAGAAGAGCTCCGACCAAAATCTATTACATGCTGGCAAGCGGCGGCGATTTTTATCGCTTAACCAAGACAAAAAGCAGCGTCACCGAATCCAACCCCGTCTGGGGACCTGCCTTGCGCTAGTAGACTTTGGCAGTCAAACAGGGGACAATGTCGTTTGTATAAGAGGAGAACTGACCAAGATGCCATCCTGAATTAGACTTGTAGGATGGGCAACTCGTTGCCCATCAACCATACCAATCAGGAGAAGCAACTGTACAATTGTCACAACACTGGATTTGGAACTATAGGGTGGATCAAGCACAGCGGATCCACCTTTCATATTTATACAATCCGTAATTACTAACATACATTCGCAACCTTTATGCATTCAACAACCCAGCGTTTTTTTCTCAACATTCTAGTCACAACATTACCTATCCTATTGGTATTGGCACCGGGAACACTCAAGGCGCAGGATGATGCCGAAGTCATCTCTCAATTCAGACGAACCGTCTTCAAATTACAACAGGAGATGCTGGAGTTAAAAAACCAGATCGATAGCCAGGGGAGAGAGCTAAGAGCGCAAAAAGAAGAGCTTGGTTTGCAGGTGGAACGCTTAAACCAGGAAAATGCCAAGATGCGAAAACATCTTCTGGAAATGGATAGCCTGATGTTGCAAATGGAAGATCGCTTGGCATCCAGCTCACTGGTTAAACTGAGCAAGCAGCTGGAAAACCTCAGAAACTTCAATAAGGCAATGATCATGGATAATATCGGCGGATCTGACCAATCGGAAAAGATCCTGCTGGACATCCTCAACCAACCGGAAACAAGCCTGCCAAAAGACTTACTGGTGTTACTGCTCGCGCAGCAAAAAAAGCGACTTCAGCTGTATGATGAAAGTATCAGCTATTACAGCACACTGCTGGCGGAGTTCTCAAACAGTATCTATTTTTCGCAAGCTATCTTTGAAATGGCAGAAGTCTTTGGTGAAACAGACAAGAAAGAACAACAGTTAACCCTGCTGGCACAATTGTCTTCTCTTTCCGAAACTGATCCCTTCAGCAAAAAAGCACAGGAAAAGCTGAAAGAATTAGGCGCAGATGAACTCTTTGAGGAAGCAGCGATTAAACCGGATGCTACTGCTGATGCTTCTTCAGAGGAGATCGAGTTGACAGCAATCGATGCAACCGCTGATGGTAAGATTGCAGAAGGTGATAAGATAATGACGGATGCAACAGGAGATGCAACCACCGATACCGCTCCAATCACAGTAGCCGAAGAGACTACTGATTCCGGTTCGGAAGATACTACCTCGGATACGGAACAAACTATTTCAGATTCCAAAGCAGCCACAGCTCCGGAACAAGCTATTGACGCTACATCAGACAGCGCAGGAGCAGTTTCCGTTCAGGCAGTATCCGATTCAACAGCAGATAGTAAGGAAAACGAAGCAGCAGCAATTGAAGAAGAGCAACCTGAAACCACCGAATCAGCAGCAATTGAGGAGGAGAAACCGACACCAGAGCCCGATTACGATCCAGGTAATCAACAACCCGAGCAAGCAGAATAACATATTTTAAACCAGGAGGATCATGATTTTAAAAGGTTCTTGCCATTGCCAGGCTGTCTCATTCACGGTCGAATCAAAACACCCGTACCCTTTCAATCTTTGCTATTGCTCTATTTGCAGGAAAACAGCCGGTGGCGGCGGATACGCTATCAATCTCAGTGGTGATTTCCAAACGCTGCACATTCAAGGGAAGGAACATATCTCCGTTTACCAGGCTCGTTTGAGTGATGAAAAAGGCAACGGTCCTTCTCTTAGTCCTGCTGAAAGAAGTTTTTGTAAAAAATGTGCAACTACGCTTTGGGTTTGGGACCCCCGCTGGCCGGAACTGGTGCACCCTTTTGCTTCGGCTATAGATACCGAACTCCCCAAACCACCGGAAAGAACTCACTTGATGTTAGGCTCAAAAGCCGGGTGGATTGACGTAAAAGCAGATCCAAACGATAAATCCTTCGACGAATACCCCGACGAATCCATTGCCCATTGGCACCAGAGACTTCATTTGGAAATGTAGGATGGGCAGGTCGACCCCGCCCATCAATATGTCATTTAATTCCCAATATTCACCGTATAATCTTCCACTTCTCCATAAGTAAAAGATCCGCATGAACTTGGATTTGCGTTGTAACGCATGGACACCCTCATCCTGGTGTTACCCGTGTTGGCTGAAGCTGGAATTGCAATGGAGCCACTCACATCGGAATTACCATTTTGTGAGAATACTTCTTCTCCCGAATCGGCAAAGTCACCATCTTGATTAAAGTCTATCCACACCTTCCAGTATTCCAAATACGAACTTGATGCAAAACCCGGTGAAAACGTAGCTGAATAGCTCTGTCCCTTGGTTACGTCAATCACCTGCGAAGTAAAATCACTGTACCCCGCAGCTCCGGAAGTATTGGAGAAAGTGCCTACATCGACCCTATCCACCCACTCATACCGAACACTATTGCCTTGAGAGCTGCAATACTCAGGTGGTGGAATGTCATCACTGATTGTGAGATACCCCGCCGAAATAGCACCCCAGGCATTGCTGGTATCTTTTCCTCTGACAAAGATCATGTATTTGCCATTTGCCCAACCGCTCGTGTCGATCGTGGCTGTGACATCCTCGGTCTTTTCATTGAAGGAGCCATCTACAGCGCTCATGGCATTAGCCACAGGAGTTGGACTGCTCACCCAGGGTGGTGTGGTCACATAGTATTCGACCTCTGAAATGTTCTGGGTAGATTCGGTGCCGCCTCTAGTGCTGAACCGGGCGTCACTGACCGTGGCGGTTAAGGTTACTGCAGTTCCTGAAGTCGCGGTGGAAGGACTGAAAGATACATTTTCCACATTGGGGCCGGACGGAATTAAATAAGGCGCCCCGACAACCTTGGCTGCATAGATCAATGCAGGCATGTTATCAGGAAGAATTGTATTGGTGTAGGTGCTGCAGCTTTGGAAAAAAGCCGTTCCCAATTCAAATGTATAAGCGGGAACACCAAGCTCTCCATAACTCACACCTTCCGTAGTTCCGTCTGTAGGATACAGACCAATAGCTTGTTGAGGAGTATATCCGTTCCAGTAAGCAAACTTTCTGCCCAGGGTTTGCATTTGGATACCATTGGGAGCAACGGTGGATGTCGTTCCCCAGGGCCATAAAACCAATTCGCTGTAGCTGTGAATGTCCAGATGAATACCGGTGGTATCATCCGGTGCAGCATCTGTCGGATTCGGCCCCCTGTTATCAGCATAAATACTTCGTACATATGCTTCTATTGCCTGGGTTTCCGGTTCCGAAGCCGGAGACGGACCTCTATAGGTCAGGTTGCACGGATTGCCACTTGACCCACCTGCACTGTTCCATCCAAATGTAAAGTTACGGTTCAAGTCTGCTCCGCGATTATTGCTGGTTGCCCCACAATAATTCTGATTGGTGTTTTTACGCCAGGAAAGTCCTGTTTCAGCTTTTTTCCTGCCGTCCGGATTGGCAATCAGCAAAAGATGAACTTCATGGTAATCCAAAATCCAGGTTGCATCTGCATCAACCCCATAATTGTTTACCAGGTGCTTGGCAAAATTAAGAACCAGGGGAGCTGTGGTATATTCTCTGGCATGAAGGGCGCTGTTGATGAAAAGGATGGGCTTATCCCCGGTAACTGCCGAATTAGTGAGTTTCAGCACCATCAGGTCCCATCCGCCCAAACCATTTGTTTTTTCCCAGGAGTCACCAATATCAAACCAGGTAGCGAGGGTTGGGTGATCAGTTGCCAGCCCCTGGGCCACGGAAAAAGTTTCCTCTACTGTTTCATAACAACTGTAACCGGGAATCGAAGCTGCTGTCGCTTGAGGAACAGCTTCCTGCTGCAGTTGATTTAATGCTTGTTGTTTTTTGACTATCCAGTTCATAGCCAGTTCAGATGTGAATCCGAATCCCTGCAGTTTTGCCAACTCTTCGGAATTAAGCTGCATATACATGCATTTTTTATCCTCACTGGTTTCCAACAGATTTGCTTCAAAGCTGATATGTGCTTTTATGATAAGATCTGCATCTGTATGGCAGATCTTATAAACCTGGTTCAGGTCAGATTTTTCTTGCTCCGCAAGAGCAGAAAAATCCGAGGAAAATGCAGTTATGGAAAAGGTTACCATTCCCAAAAAAGGAATAATTACCCTGACTAAAGACCAAAGTGTTTTCATAAGTACTCTCTCCTTTACTCTGATTTGTTTTTATCAGTCCATGCCGCTTTGCGTATGATCGCATTTCAAGCAGTATTTGGACGTTTCTGTAACTTCGGTAGTCAGCAGCCGTGCAAAAGAATATAACGTACGAACCGGTATCCAATTGCTAAATGCTGATACCTTTTGTCAAAGTTCGTGAAGCCAGGTTGGTTTATCGCCCTTTTCAACAATCTTCTCCCTCACCAAAAACCAGGATTCACCATGGGTGTATCTTTGAACCGGTAACCAAAACTGCCTTTTGTTGAATATTACCTGGAAGGCGGAACCTTTTGGATAATACCGGTTGAAAGATCAGAAAACTTTAGGTGAATAGCCTTTTTTTGGCAAGAATATATTAAATAAATCAAATAGTTTGAAATCGATCTTTATTTAAAATGTCTTCTTTTGGCCGTAATGGTCTTTTTAATCGCAGATCGCGGATATTAAGTGACTAATCGATTGCGAATCAACAATCAAAATGTCACTATTCAGAAATTTTCACATGGTTCACTTTATGGCTCCAAAGAAAGCTCACCGGTTTAATTGATCTCAAATAAGTGGTGATCGATTTACAGATTCATCGTTACACACAGCTAAATATAATACCGGAGCTAAAGGGAGAGTTTGCGAAAATACGAAATAAATCGGTTATGGCATGGAAATTTTTAAACTTTTACATCAAAACATTACACATCAATTAAAGACCTAAAAATCTCTCCATTCATGCCCTTGATTGGATTTATAAAAACTTGTGTTCGCCTTTTCCCTTTTTTATAATAAGGGCAAGACTATAAATGACTCGTCTGATCACAAGCTGATAAAACACATTCATCCCGACAAAGCATTGCTAAACAATTCAGGCTCTTCCGCCTTTAAACCGGAAGCATATCATTGGTTTTTCTCCTCTGTTGGATTCCTGTTTGTTACCCACTTATTCCTGCAACTGCCTAAGCTTTCAGATATACCGGATCTTTATCTTTTCATCCTGACACCCATAACCGGCTTCGCCCTGGCAGGATTGTTGTTATTCGGCAACCGCTTTATTTTTATTGTGATTGGTTCCCTGCTTTTATCCGAACAGGCACTGGTATATTTGCCCATACCGCAGGAACTGAACCCCGCAAGTTGGGAATACACAATTGTCTACACCTGTAATACTTCTCTACAGGCATTATTAGGAGCGTATCTAATACGCCGTTATATCGAACTTCCATCCAGACTTGGATATTCAGGTGATATCTTCAAGTCGATGCTTTTAGCCGGTCCATTAGCCTGCCTGCCTGTTTCAATTCTGACCATTTCAATTGGTGCGTGGCTATTTGATTTTCCAGGCCGGCCGGGAATCGTCACCTGGTTGTGTTGGTGGCTTGGTAACAGTTTCAGTATTGTTTTTATACTGGTGCCTGTCTTCACATTTTTGACCGATCCCCGGGAACTCACGTATAAAAGCCGTGCTTTAATCATTCTGCCATATCTGGTCGTAGCGGCCGTTACAATTTGGATTTTCATTGATGCTTACCAAAATGAAATTACCAGGTCTGCGACCGACATAAATTATGCTTTCCCTTATTCACACCATCAAAGCCTGGTGATTCTCAGTGCCGGTTTATTGACTTCTTTAATGCTGTGTCTCTTGCTCTACATCACCGTTAGCCAGGGCGCGGTAACAAAAAAAGAAGTTCAGGCCAGGACCCTGCAGTTGTCTGAAGTTAGAAATGCACTGGAATCAGAATTCAGGGAGCGCCGGGTTGCAGAAACTGAAGCCCTTAAAAATTCAATCCGGATCAATGCGATAATGGACCATGTTGCTGATGCCATCATTACCATGACCCGGGACGGAACAATAGAATCCTTCAATCGTTCCGCAGAAAGGATTTTTGGGTATGCGGAAGCAGAGATACGCGGGAAAAACGTGTCCTTATTGATACCGGATTTATATCTCAATAAGGAACAAGATGCTCTGCAAAACTTCCTTAAACATGGTAAAACAACTCTGGTTGGGATGGGAAGGGAATTTACCGGTCAGCGAAAGAACGGCACCTTGTTCTCTCTGGATCTGCTGGTCAATGAAATGGAGATAGACCAAACGAAGATATACGTGGGCATTGCCAGGGATATCACCGAGAAAAAACAGGCTGCGGATAGTTTACGCAAATACAAACAAGCCCTGGCAGAAGCAGGACATGCTATTTTTATTACCGATGCGGAAGGTATTATCGAATATGTGAATGCTGCTTTTGTCAGTGAAACAGGATTTTCTGAGGACGAGGCGATCGGTCAAAACCCAAAGATTTTAAAATCGGGTAAGATGCCGGAAGAATACTACAAGGATTTCTGGAATACCATCCAGGCCGGGTTTGCATTGGAAGGCGAGGTGATTAACCGTAGGAAAAACGGGGAGCTGTATTACGCTCAGCAAACCGTGTCGCCAATACTGGATAAGGAAGGAAATACCAGCGGTTTCATCGCTGTTCAGCAGGATATCTCAAAAACCAAGGAGATCCAAAAACTATTGAAAAAATCAAAGGAGGATGCCGAAGCAGCCAACAAAGCAAAAAGTGAATTCCTTGCCAACATAAGCCATGAAATTCGCACTCCCATGAATGCGGTACTCGGATTTAGCGAACTGCTTGCCACAATTGTTGATAATCCCCAGCAAACCCGCTATCTGGAATCCATTCAATCCGCCGGAAAAAGCCTGCTTACATTGATCAATGACATCCTGGATCTGTCAAAAATAGAATCAGGCAAGCTGGAATTGCAATTGGAACCTGTCAATATCGCAGCCCTGTTGATGGAGATCGAACAGGTTTTCTCAGCTAAAATCCAGGAAAAGAATTTGGAGCTTCAGCTGAATATAGATCCCAAGCTACCGCCCAGTCTGTCATTGGACGAAAGTCTATTGCGACAGGTTTTACTCAATTTGGTCGGAAATGCGGTCAAATTCACAGATAAAGGTTTTATCAGACTCAATGCAGCCTGGGAGCAGACGGCTGATGAAAGCCGGATAAACCTTATTCTGAAGGTAGTGGATAGCGGCATAGGAATTCCGGAAGATCAACAACAGGTCATTTTCGAATCATTCAAACAACAAGAAGGACAGAGTAATCGCATTTACGGTGGTACAGGCTTGGGACTGACCATCTGTAAAAGGCTTGCAACCATGATGGGAGGATCTATCCTGTTGGAAAGCAGCGTGGGTGTTGGCAGTACGTTCCAATTGAAATTGAACAGGGTGGAGATCGCCGACACCGCATTGTTCAGTGAACTGGAGGATTCCAGGTATGACCTCGGCAATATCTTTTTTGACCCCGCGACCATTCTGATCGTGGACGATGTACCCTCCAACAGGGAACTTCTCAAAGCGTCCATGTCCCAGGTCGGATTCGAGCATGTTGAAGCACAAAACGGGAAACAGGCACTGGACTTTGCCACCAACAGCTCACCGGATATTATTTTTATGGATATCAGAATGCCGGTAATGGACGGCTATGAGACCATCCGTCTTTTAAAAAGCAACGAGGCAACGCGAAATATCCCTGTCATTGCAATGACCGCTTCGGTACAACCCAAAACCCTCTCAAAAATCCATGAAAAGGGATTTGATGGTTATCTCTCAAAACCGGCACCAATAAAAGATGTCTTGAAAGAGCTGTCGAGATTTTTACCCCATAAAACCACAAATCAAAAAAAATCACCGGAAAGAAACGAAATCGCAAATATCTCGCTGGATTCCGTAAAAAACAAAAGCCGGTTGCAAGCCAGACTTGAGTCGGACTTAATTCCAGGCTTGAAAAATATTTCCGGTGTGATGGTAATGGATGATGTGATAAACTACGGGAGATTATTGAGTGATATTGCGGATGAGCATGAAGTCAATCCCTTGGATAAATTGGCAGCAGATCTGGTTGAACACGCCGAAACTTTCGACATCTCCGGCATTCAACAGACAATTACCAAACTCGGATCAGTGTTTGCCTCAATGCTGGGAAAACTTGAACAACTATCTTCTTAGCCAAACTTACTGAGCTCTTATCAGAAACTGATTTACCAAACAATATGGAAGATCCGGAAAACAAACCTGTTGTTCTCATTGTCGATGACAATCCAAAAAATCTGCAAGTGCTGGGTAACCTTTTGACTCAAAACAATTGTAGAGTCATTGCTGCGCAAAGCGGTCAACAAGCCCTGGACTATCTGAACAGCCAGCTGCCTGAAATAATACTTCTGGATGTGATGATGCCCGGTATGAACGGTTTTGAAGTGTGTGATCGACTTAAAAACCAAGAAACCACCAAAGGCATTCCTGTCCTTTTTATTACCGCATTAGATGGGGTAAAAGACAAAATTAGAGCCTTCAAAGCCGGTGGAGTCGACTACATAACCAAACCATTTGTTTCAGAAGAAGTATTGGCGAGAGTAAACGTGCATCTTCAAAACGGCCGGTTGCTTTCCAGCTTGAAGATATCCAATGACTACCAAAAAGACCTGAATGAACTGAAAAACCGTTTTTTAGGCATCGCGGCACATGATATTAGAAGTCCGCTGGCTGGAGCTATGGGAATTGTTCAATTGCTGCTGATTGAAGAACTCGGAAAAATCAACTCCGATCAAAGAGAAGTGCTGGAACTTGTAAAATCATCCGGTAGTCAGATCTTGAATCTTATCAGTGATCTCCTGGATGTTTCTGTTATCGAAAGCGGAAACCTGAAACTAAACTTCTCGGAAACGTCCCTGACGACAATGATTCGGGATAAAGTCCGCCTGCATCAGTTTGCCGTTAAGCAAAAAAACATCCGGATTACAACCCAACTTTCCGATGCACCGAATGTAACCATCGACCCTGAACGATTCGGTCAGGTTTTAGATAACCTGCTGTCCAATGCCGCAAAATTTTCCCCGGAAAATTCCCATATTCTGGTTAAAATGGAAACGGACGAAAACAATATTCTGATCAGCGTGGTGGATAGCGGTCCCGGGATCTCCGATGAAGACCGGGAGCAGCTTTTTGGATTGTATCGAAGGCTCACAGCCAAACCGACTGCAGGCGAAAAGAGCTCGGGGCTTGGTTTGGCAATCAGCAAGAAAATAATGGATGCCCACCAGGGAGATATCATCGTTACCAGCCCACCGGGAGAAGGTGCCACATTCACTATTGCCCTGCCTCTAGCACGCAAAGTTTAAATTAGTTTAAAGCAATCCGTGTGCATCTGCTTGTCGCGTGTACACTTACACCTAGGCCGTATATGAAGCCACACCCGGTTCTAATCAGTCTGTAGGGTGGATCAGGCGTACAGACTGTGTCATACCAAAAAAATCTGTGATTTTTCTAAGTTTAACTGACGTTAAGTCACACTTGTTACTCCGGACGTGATCCGGAGTCTATTTATTATTTTAGCATGCTACATAGTAGATTCCGGGTCATGAGATGCGAGACTCTCAGCATTGATCGGAGATGACAGAGAGTCATGTTCCTCGCAAGGTAGTCAAATATTCGAATTATCACAGTCTGGTAGCGGATCAGCCTTTTGTATCACCGGTTTTTCAACTATTCGGTTTTTTGAACAGCGGTGAAATTAGGGGACATGTGCCTGTTAGGTGTCCCCTGCTTGTAGAGAGATCTATATTTAGTATCTTGACTCATAAAAATCTAAGCTGCCTTCATAACGAAAAATTGTCAATTGCTTGGATAAAAATAAAATTTGAAAACTGTGAAAAATAACCAATACAGAAAAAGAACGCTGAAAGCGTTCATCATAACAGCCTATGGTAAGCGAGCTTGCGAGCGCCACCATAGGTCGATCGGCCACACCGGCCAAGAACGCTGAAGGTGTTCATCATATCTTTTCTAGTATCTGAGCACCACAAGATTGCCATTTTTCTATACTGCCTGGGCGGTACTATACAATGATAAAAATTGGGAAGTAGTTTAACAGAATTTTCTAATCTACTTTTGTATTCATAAACACACCCTTTATACTCAGTTTCAATCCACGCTCCCGCGTGGGGAGCGACCATATGCAGATTACTGGATCACATCTTCACTGGTGTTTCAATCCTCGCTATACTTTGTTTTAAGCGAATGTTCTAGCCGAGAGCGTAATTTTTCGTGGAATTCTCAGTTGAAGAGTACAATTGTCGGCATGTGACAAATCAATCCATTAAAAGTGCTTTTTTGCCAACTTTTTAATAAAAGGGAATAAGCCCTTAACGAAGTAATTATAAAGAGTGAAGTCTGCTTGGATGCTTATTTATTGCTAATTCATGATTTTCTATCTCCTGCACTGTTCGTAACCAGCTTTGGGTAACTAACACTTGGACGGCTCAGCTTTGGGGGGCGAGTGAATAATGCTAAAAATACTTTCGGTGCTGGAACATAACATACGCTGCTTGCCTCCCGCAGTATCAACTGAAAGGTTAAGTACAATTTGTACCCATCCTTGGTTAAGTTCAGGACCACGTCGTTTTATGCAAAGAAGATTAAGCCTTGACTAAAAAGGTGACTCCGCTTGGACTGTCAGATTTTTAGATGTAATTTCATAGTCAGCAAAGAAGCGAGCGGGGATAACCTCGCCGTTTCTCTGGATTTTAATCAAGTCAAATTATTGTATTAACATTAGCATTGCTCAATTCACGGTCGTACTTAAGTGCATGGAGCTTTAGGGACGCCGTTACTCCTTTGTCAGAAGAGCGATCACAGCCAAACATAGTTTATTTGCCAAGTGTCAATGTAAAACTACTCAGACCGGCCTCTTTTTCAAACCCGTCGAATTCGACGGGTTTGAACCCCCGATTGTCTAAATGTTCCCAAGTTTCCAATTTTTCGATTACATTCTGGTTTCGAATTTAACTTCCGATGATCACAACAATCTTTTTTAGATTTTTGTATTTTGCGGTATCAGCAATAACAGATATATTCGATCCAATTATTAAAATCTGTTGTTTTAGTTTCACTACATAGTTCAAAGATAATTTGAAACTAGGGAACAGTCGCTCCTGGGACGATTCAATTAAATTACCAATCCAACACATATTAAACTGCTTCAATCCACGCTCCCACCAAAAGAATGTCTAGACTACTTCATGAGTTTACAACTTTTGGATGGAACGGGTTCATCCCCGCGGAGGTGGGAACTCCCTGAATAACTCTCCACAATACAATATCTACCTGGTTCATCCCCGCGTTTGCGGGGAACTCTATGACCTGCAACGGCAGAGGCATTTTAATCCGGTTTATCCCCGCGTTTGCGGGGAATTCTTAAGCTTCTGTTTTTATGCCATTTATGTTGATTTTTGATTATGTAAAAGACGACTACGGATTTATTGATCCATCGTTTTTGTTCATTTTCAATAGTAAAAACATATGGAAAAAACATATGGTTGATCGGTCTAGAAAATTTTCGGTTGGCGGTTTTTTTA
>JAKSDL010000815.1 GCA_022360105.1 Pseudomonadota bacterium | reverse complement strand
GTATCGATTGGTTACCTGGTCAGCTTTTAAAAGTGGAATCATTTGAAAATAGAAGAATCAACATGAAAGTGATAGTATGCAAAGAATACAGTGCAGCCGATGTTTTGAAACCGGAAGAGGTTAAAAAAACCGGTAACCGGTGGCAATATCGATAGAGCATATCCCCTGTAAGAGATAGCCCGGGCTCATGCATATGTGGAAAAGGGCCATAAGAAAGGCAATGTGGTAATTATAATTTCATAAATGGCTAATTGTCTCCCTGAGACAAAGCTGATAAGGTTGAATAAAAAAATAAAAATTTCCTTTTCAAAATCAACCAGTTGCCAGCAACCCTTAAAATGTCAAAAGCGAGCATTCTGTTTCTCAGCAGACGAAACTCCATACGTAGCCAGCTTTCTGAAGCCCATGCCGGGGAGTTTAATCATTTGGATCTTTCCATCTGCAGCGCCGGTGTTGGCAAAGTTGCCAAAATCCACCCCCTTGTTTCGAGTCTATTGAATGCGCAAGGCATTGATACTTCACGGCAATCAAGTAAGTCGATTACCAAAATCAAAGATCACAGATTTGACTTGGTCATTACCCTGGGATTCACCGCAAAAGACAAGTTCACCGCACTTCCGGGTGCACCCATCATTGTACACTGGAATGTGTCTGATCCTTTGTTGCCTGAACAGACTGGGTTGAACCTGGAGCAACGAATTGAAGCCTGCGCCCGAAACGTCAAGGGACTTGTCTCCAATTTGTTCTCAGATGGATACCTGGATGCGTTTGTGGTGCAAAAAAGGAACACAGATCGCGTGTTTGACAGTCTTGCTGAAGGCATTATCGCTCATGATATCAATAAAAAGGTATTTCTGTTCAGCAAACGAGCCTCGGAAATTACTGGCATTTCCGAAAAAAAAGCCATGTCCAGTGAATGCCACGACATTTTTGATGCTCCTTTATGCGGACCTCAATGCTCTTTTTGTGGTGACAACTCCATTGATGATTTTGAAACCAAAAGCTACAACTCCGTTTTTTATGATTCAAACGGAGTAAGAAAGGATTGCCGTGTGTCTGTGGTCCCTATCAAGAGTGAATCGGGAAAAACGCAGGGAGTCGTGGCATCACTGCAAGACTTGACCAATCAGAAATCCCTTGAGTATTTACTGGGTAAAGTTACGGTTTACGAAGGAATCATCGGTAATGATTCCAAGATGTTGCAAATCTTTCAACAGATTCGTGATGTTTCTGCTTATGATTATCCTGTGCATATCTATGGTGAGACAGGTACCGGAAAGGAATTGGTTGCTAAAGCCATCCACAATGAGAGCACACGAAAAAGCGAACCCTTTATTCCTATTAACTGCGGAGCCCTGCCTCCAGGGCTGATTGAGAGTGAACTGTTTGGTCATATCAAAGGCGCTTTTACCGGGGCCATTCGTGATAAAAAAGGGCGTTTCGAACTGGCTGACGGCGGTACTATCTTCCTGGATGAAGTGGCAGATTTGCCAAAACACCTTCAGGTAAAGTTACTTCGGTTTTTACAGGAAGGCACATTAGAACGAGTAGGCAGTGAAGACAGCATTAAAGTGGATGTGCGTGTAATCAGCGCAACCAATGTCGATTTACAGGCCGCTGTGGACCAGGATAGATTTCGTGACGATCTGTTTTACCGCCTAAATGTCATTCCGATCGATCTTCCTCCACTTAGAGAGCGAGTCACCGATATTCCGCTTTTATGCGACCATTTTCTCAAACACGTAGCTGAGGAAAATCATACTTCGCCTTTAAAAATATCAAGCAAAGCCATGTCCATATTGATGGATTATGACTGGCCCGGAAATGTCAGGGAGCTTGAAAACACCGTCAGTTTTGCTGTTGTCAAATGCCAGGGAAAGTCGATATTGCCCAGCGATCTGCCTCCAAAAATCACCAGTAAAGAGCGTACCGCCAGAACCGCCGGCAATGCTGTTGAATTGGACGAATTCAGCGTACTGGAAGCTTTGAGGGCCACCGACGGTCATAAAGGAAAAGCGGCCAAATTGCTTGGAATTGGCAGGGCTACTTTGTATCGTTTCTTCGATAAAAATCCCGGCATAGTAGAGAAAAGAAAATCAAATTAGCATTTGTCTCCTGAGACAAATTTTGTCTCTGAACTTGCTGAGACAAAACAACTTGTAAATTCACCCGATATATCAACATATTATCCATATCCCTATAGCTATCAACAGTTATTGCCACTATTGTTTTTGTCTCTGCAACAATAATTTCTGCATCCCAGCTTCACCTCACCGACGATAAGCTATTAATTTTATTAGTTTTTCAGTTATTCATTCTTCTGGTATAGATTTTGGAGTTTTAAAACCGATTCTTATTATTCAGCTTTACATAAAACACAAAAAGGAAGTGAGGCCCCATGATTCCATTCATCATAGAGATGATAATCAAAGGATACCGGAGAGCCTTAAACAAGGCTGCTTTCTTAAAAAGTAAATACCGGACAAAACAGCAAAGCAGAGTCAAACCCCGTTTCATGTAGTTATGGTAAGTTTGTTAGCGAAATATCGGTCAGGGCGACGAATCTTTCAAACTTCCGAACCGGTTAACATCAGCTGCCTTGTCGTTTACTTCCTTGGCAAGAAACCATCATCAAACAGGAGAAACCATGTTAAACGGCATACATTTTTTACTTACTTATACCTGCAATTTCGGATGCGATCATTGTTTTTTGCATTGCAGTCCCTCTGCTAGGGGTGTGTTTACCCTGAAGCAACTGGAAGATATTATGGAAAACGCGGTTTCCATGAAATCAGTTGATACTATTTTTTTTGAAGGAGGAGAGCCTTTTTTGTACTATCCTCTGATGGTAGAGGCAATGAAAAGCGCTCGCAATTTCGGATTTGAGGTGGGTGTTGTGACCAATTCCTATTGGGCAACGTCGGTTGATGATGCTGTCTTCTGGCTAAAACCTCTTAAAGACCTGGGCATCTCATACATTGGCTTAAGTGACGACACTTTTCATTACGGAAATGCTGAAGACACCCCTCCTAAAAACGCTCATCAGGCTTGTAAGCAGCTGGATTTGGACGCCGATTTTTATTGTATTGACGCACCGACCGTCAAAACTGTTGGACAAACAAAGGGGAAAAAGGGGGAGCCCATTGTCGGCGGAAACACTGTATTTAAGGGAAGAGCCGTTGAAACGCTCACCGAGGGCTTACCCAAAAAAAACTGGCAGGTCTTAAGATCTTGTACCCGGGAAGAATTAATCAATCCCCGCAGGGTTCATATTGACCCTTTTGGCAACGTGCATGTTTGCCAGGGATTGATCATTGGAAATGTGTTTCAGACACCACTGGCAAAGATCATGAAATCCTTTGATGCAGCCAAGCATCCTGTTGTAGGCCCACTTATTGAAGGAGGACCGGCTTGTCTGGCTGAAAAGTATAAGGTGCCTCACAAGGATCAATACGTGGATGAATGCCATTTCTGTTATACGCTGAGAAAAAGTTTGCTGGACGAGTTCCCCGAACAGCTGGCTCCAAGGCAAGTATACGGATTACCGAATTAGTATATCTTCTCTTGCCAATCAACAAGGTTTTTTAAAATGAAAATTGAGCATCATCCAATCGGTTTAGGTATCAAGCTTTATTTGTAACTATTCACCACAGAGACACAAAGGCCACAGAGAAAAGACTTAGAAAAGCTTCATGCCCTTTGTGGTGAAAACAAACAAGGTGCAATCATGCTGAACAGATACTCTTGTTTCAGGGAATTTGGATCGGAAACTATTATCCAAACCGGTTGGATGGAACACAAGTAATCCCGGCTAATTGACAAATCGATACTTTAACAACGTCCAGATGGCTTCAATTCCGTCCTGCCATTTGATTTTTTTCCCTTCTTCTACGGTTCTCCCCTTATAGCTGATGGGCACTTCGTGAATTTTATGCCCGCGTTTAAGTACTTTTGCAGTCACCTCAGGACAGAATTCAAATCGTTTGGATTTAAGATTGATCTCTTTAAGGATATCGGTTTTAAAGAGTTTATAGGCGGTGGCCTCGTCAGTTATTTTGGAACCATAGAGCGTATTTGTCATTATTCGCAGGAATATGTTGATGAACCAGTTCTTTAAGGCCATCCCTTCCAACCTTGATTTTTTTCCTAAAAACCTTGAGCCAAATACAACCTCCGCGCCGTTGTTCAAGACGGGCTCCAGTAATTTTGGATAGTCATTGGGATCATATTCCAAATCCGCATCCTGAATCAACACCAGATCTCCCGTAGCATAGGTTAATCCAATTCTGGTGGCTGTACCTTTGCCAAAATTGATTCTGGATTCGTGCACAACCATGGTTTTTTCGTCCTTATATTTTTCCAGTTTTTCTGTGGTTCCATCAATGGAACCGTCATCGACCAAAATCAGCTGAAGTTCCGAAACATCCCGGGGCATTTTAACAGCGTTGATGCGACTGATCACTTCATCGATATTGTTGTACTCATTGTAAATCGGGATAATCACAGATAGTTTCAAACGAAGTCCCTCCCAGGTTGCATCATTATAAGGTATATAAAACAAGTTAATATAATTTCCTTCACTACAAACACTTTATTCTCTAGCTTAGCCAAACTCCGTATGCAGGTACGAACATGTTCACCTGTTTTCTGTGAGTTATCGGTTTGCAGAGCAATCAATACCGTCCGCGGTATTCATCAAACATTGTGTCCTGAAAGTGGATAACTGAAAAGAAAGTTTACATTCTAATCCTGGCCATCGAGTATGCATCGGTATAGACGCCGTCTCGAAAAGCAAATGCCCTGCAGGTACCTTCGATTTCAAATCCAAACTTTTGGTACAGGGAAATCGCGGCTTCATTATCCGTATACACTTCAAGCTCGATTCGCTTGATTGACAGCCATCTGTCGGACATTTCAATCATGGCTCCCAGCAATGCCTTGCCAACTCCTTTCTTTCTGTACTCTTCATGCACAATCATCCCGATTTCAGCGACATGCTTTCTTCGGGGATTTGATTCGGTTTTAATTCCCGAATGACCGACAATCTGTTCATCGATCAATGCCACAAAGCTGTAATACTCACCCGGGATTGCCTGAAAGCGCTTTTCCAGCGCTTCAAACGATTGATAAGGTTGTTGCATCGTCTCCCGATAACAGCTGGGTTGTTCAATGATCGCCTTGAAGGCTTCTAAATCACCTTTCTCAAAGTGACGTATTTTGATATCCACTTTATTTCCTCCAATGATGAAAATCTTGTTTTTCCAAGCGCATTATCTTATCGGAATCTTGAGATCCATATTGGTCGGGTAGCTCCACAATCTCCCTCCATTTCGTAAACTAATTGAGGAAACAGGCCTTTGTCATGACACGCAGCAATAAATCCCCGTTTTTTTACATCTTGATGTGTTTTAGAAACCGTTTTTACACAATAAAAATAGGACCTGATGATAGTCGGGAATAATTATTCCATAGTTTATCGCTGATTCACCATCATAGACACACGAGTAAAACGCTAATAAATAATCTAAAAAATACATCGCAGGAGTATCAGGATCGATGATTTGTTTTTTTTTGTATTTTGATCTCGTATTAAAATTACCGTAAAAAACCGATTAACTACGGGCATCAATCTATACAGGGCAATCCTCCTAAATTTAAGGATAATTATTTTAAAAGCAGGCCCGAGCGGAAGCCACAATGTTTTTTGACACAATTTGACATCTGTTATTCAGCTTTAGATAATATAAAAGAAATCTTGTTCTGAATTGGAAGTTTCGAAACTATCTATTATATTGATATATCTATTCTTTTTAAAACTGATCAAATTGAAAAAGAAGATCAAAAAGGTTTTTTTATGGAAAAACAGTTTCCATGATAACCGACATTGGCGATTATTGAAGTATTGAAAAGGATCCGGTTGGTCTCGTAGCTTACTTAATTGG
>JAKSDL010000633.1 GCA_022360105.1 Pseudomonadota bacterium | reverse complement strand
CGACCGGACATGATTTAAGATATATTCAAATAAATTCTCTGCTTTTTTGTAATTTGTATTCAGATATTCACATTCTGCTTTTTCCAAATACAAGGAAAATGTTAAATGATAAAGTGTCTGCCATCCAACTTCGGGCAGCATATCCAAACCGGCAGAAAAAAGCTTCAGTGCATATTCATGGGAACCGGAAGCCTTTGCTTTCTTTCCGGCTTCAAGATTAAGTGAAGCACATGTTATCTTGTCGGTTATCTCCTTGAACAATTCTTTTCCTAAATTTAGATGATTGACTACAATGAATATATTATCCGTACTTTCACTGTTGTTTTTTAATAATAACATACCCAGTTCATAATGGATTTTGCCTTTCATTTTATTTGGAATCATATTATATATTGTTGACTGGATGTTGTCATGTGAAAACCGCATGACAATATCCAAGCAGTTTTTCATACTGAGGCTGTCCACAATTTTATCATTGGTACTGATATATGTAAACATATCACTTCCGGTTTCAATAATTCCTTCGACAATGGCATTTAACAATGAATTGTATATTTCATAAAGGGGTTTGTTAAATATTTTTGACAATATGTTTAAATTGAAAGTATCACCTATACAAGATGCATACTTTAAAGCATTTTGGGTATCAATATCAAGCTTTTCTATTCGATTGGCCAAAAGCTCTACTACATTATCACTCAATTGCAGGGCTTCTACAAGATGAATATCCCATTGCCACTGTGACGTAGATAAATTAAAAAATATGATGTTTTTTTCATATAACATCATCAAAAATTGTTTGACAAAATAAGGATTACCGTAAGTTTTACTATGGATAACAACGGCCAACTGTTTTGCTTTGTTTTTGTCACAGCCGAAGGAATCACAGATGAATTCTGTCAGTCCTTTTATATTCAGCGGTAAAAGCTTTATTTCGTCAAGGGTAATATTGGAACTTCGTATATTATCAATCATATGTTCTATGTTTGCTTCATTTTGATGATGGCAATAGGTGCAAATGATAAGGGTGTGTTTAATATGACTATCCTTTATAAGGGAAACAATCATTTCCAAGGTTTCATGATTAGCCCATTGCAAATCGTCAAAGAACAATACCAATGGAGCAAAATGACTTGAAAATACTTTCAGTACATTTTTAACCAAAAGGCAAAAACGATTTTTGGTTTCCACAGAAGATAACGTTTTCACGGGAGGTTGACTCCCTAATAATAATTTCATTTCAGG
>JAKSDL010000551.1 GCA_022360105.1 Pseudomonadota bacterium | reverse complement strand
CCTGTATGAAGTTCAAAAACTGACTCGGGAGAAGGGAATGTCACTGATCTGGATCACCCACGATCTGACTGTTGTGGCAGGCCTGGCTGACAAAATTGCCGTGATGTACGCGGGCCGCATTGTGGAACAAGGATCGATCGACGAGGTTCTCGATATGCCTCTCCACCCGTACACCCGCGGTTTGATCGGTTCCGTTCCCAGTCGTAATCAAAGGGGAGAACTGTTGCAGCAGATACCGGGTACGACGCCCTCCTTGCTCAATCTGCCCCGGGGATGTCCGTTTCGGGACAGATGCCCACGCAGCGATGAGGCTTGCCTGAAGGAACCCGCTGTTACCTCCCCGGTAAAAGATCGGTTGGTACGTTGTTTTTACCCTCACATAGGAGAAAACACGTGATGGATAATGTTTCACAACAGCCTTTTATCAGTGTTAAGGAAGCCAGCAAGTTTTTTGTTAAAAAGCTCGATCTGGCTGCCAAAATAGCGCGTCGTCTGGGTGCCGATGTTTCCGAACGGGTCGTCAGGGCCGTTGAACAGGTATCGTTTTCGATCAACAAGGGGGAAGTGGTCGGGTTGGTAGGAGAATCGGGATGCGGTAAATCAACCTTGGGCCGGATGATTACCGGACTGATCGATCCCAGCGAAGGACAAATTCTGTATCGAGGGCAACCTTTGGGAAGTATTGGCAACGATGCCGCTCGCAAATCCCTGTTGCGGATTCAAATGATATTTCAGGATCCCTTTGCCTCACTAAACCCCAGAATGCAAATCCGGGATATTATCGGCGAGGCACCGCTTCATCATAAGCTGGTCAAACGTTCGGAACTGGATGGACATATTGAGAAACTGTTGGAAAAATGCGGTCTTGACCCGTCATTCAAGGATCGGTATCCGCATCAGTTTTCCGGGGGACAGCGTCAGAGAATCGTCATTGCCAGGGCGCTGGCGGTGGACCCGGAGTTTATTGTTTGTGACGAAGCAGTGGCCGCACTTGATGTTTCCATTCAGGCGCAGATCCTGAATCTGTTTATCCGTCTCAAGGAAGAACTGCAATTGACCTACTTGTTTATCAGCCACGATATCGGGGTGGTCGAGCACATTTCCGATCGAATTGTTGTCATGTACCTGGGACGAATTGTGGAATCGGGTCCCACTGAAGAGATTTTTGCCAAACCGAATCATCCTTATACCCGGGTTTTATTGCAAGAGGTTCCGAGGCTTGAAAACAGGCGCATCGATTTTCATCCGGTCAAGGGTGAAATCCCATCACCCCTGGATCCCCCCAGCGGGTGCCATTTTCACCCTCGATGTCCTTTTGTTATGAAACGATGTCGTGATCAAGCCCCATCACTCTCGGCTATAGCTCCCGGACACCATAGCGCCTGCCATCTGAACTTTCCCGAGAGTAACGGGTGATGTTGCACTACGCTGATGCTCATTCAAAACTTACTTTGTGCACAATTAGAAACAGAATGTTACAATGGATATTGAACAAAATGTAATGGTCCCCATGCGGGACGGTGTTTGCCTGGCAACCGATGTTTACCGGCCATCCGGTCAATCAGGTGGGTTGCCTGTGATTCTTGAAAGGACTCCCTACGATAAAACAAAACCGAGTCGTTCCGAAGTAACCGCATCACAAACTCATCCCAAGTCACGGGAAGAAATCGCGCTTGCTTTTGTCGAGAGAGGATACGTGGTTGTCTATCAAGACTGTCGGGGCCGCTTCAATTCGCAAGGGACATTCAGCAAATACGTTAACGAAGGTTACGACGGATTTGATACCCTCGAATGGTTGTGTATGCAGCCATGGTGCAACGGACGAATAGGCACCATGGGACTTTCCTATGCGGCTCACACGCAAAGTGCCATGGCTTGTTTGAATCCGCCGGGACTGGCATGTATGTTTCTTGATTCAGGCGGCTTTTCCAGCGCTTTCCAGGGCGGTATTCGCCAGGGAGGTGCTTTCGAACTCAAGCAGTTAACCTGGGCCTACCATCAGTCTCTGGCCGATATTGATGAAAAGAGTGACCCGCTGAAAAAGGCTGCGCTGGAGGAGATAGACATCAAGGATTGGTTTACCAGGCTTCCCTGGAAAAAAGGACATTCTCCCCTGCAGTATAACACCGACTATGAAGATTACGTTTTCGAACAGTGGCACAACGAAACATTTAGTGATTACTGGCGGCAGATTGGCCTTTATGCGGAAGGATACTATAAAGACTACGCCGATGTTCCCATGTTGCATATGTCAAGCTGGTACGACGCCTATTCAAGGACAGCCGCCGATAACTTTTGCGGTCTATCCTCCCTGAAGAAGGGGCCCGTTCATTTGCTGATGGGACCATGGACCCATGGCAATCGTTCTGTCAGCCATCACGGGGAAGTTGATTTCGGGCCTGAAGCAACACTTGACGGCAATCTGGCCGAAGATCATGTCTCTTTTCGTCTGGCTTGGTTCGATCGCTGGTTAAAAGGAATCGACCCCAAAGCGCAACAGGATCGGCCGGTAAAATTGTTTATTATGGGCGGCGGCAGTGGTTGTCGTAATGAACGTGGTCATCTGGTTCATGGAGGCACCTGGCGCACCGAATCGAATTGGCCTCTGACCCGGACGGAATATAAGCCGTTTTACCTGCATGCGGATGGTTTGCTCGATCCCACAGCTCCCAATGCAGAAAACGAAAGTCTGTCCTATCGCTATGACCCAGGCAACCCGGTTCCCACTATCGGTGGCACGATGACTTCAGGAGAGCCTGTTATGACCGGGGGTGCATATAACCAGGTGGAAGCGGAAAGGTTTTTCGGGTGTCAGCCACCCTTTTTGCCGCTTTCGTCCAGGCAAGACGTGCTGGTATTCCAAACCGCTCCTTTGCAACAAGATACGGAAGTGACCGGTCCGATTGCAGTGAATCTATGGTTGTCATCAGATTGTCCGGATACGGATATCACGATCAAACTGATCGATTGTTACCCTCCTTCCAACGATTTTCCCCGGGGATTTGCCATGAACATCACCGACGGATTGCTCCGGGTAAGGTTCCGCAATTCCTGGACAAGCCCTGAATGGATGGAGCCCGGTAAAATTTATCAACTTAAGATCGAGCCCTTTCCCACGGCGAATCTTTTTAAAAAGGGACATCGGATTCGTCTTGATATTTCAAGCAGCAATTTTCCCCATTTTGATGTCAATCCCAATACCGGTGAACCGGCCGGAAAAAGCTCGACCAGCCGTATCGCTCTGAACCGTATCTTCATGGATCGCGTTCATCCGTCTCATATCGTGCTGCCTGTTATTCCGGCATCTTGAGAGAACGGGAGTTGGGGTCAAGTCTGCTTCTGATTTTACTTGTTCAATTGCCTTGCAACAAAAGGCACGGCTTTCCAGTGTGATAATCTATTTCGGCTTCACAGCAAGATCTCTGGAAGCCGTTTTTTCAGGATGAACCAGCTGTTTAAAAAATCGATTTTTAGTTCTGCCCAATAGGGAAAAAAGTCTTTCCAAATTATTGTATAATGCAGATTTATAATGAATCTTTGCTTGACTCTCAAGTAGCGAGTTTTTAGTATAGACCACAAGAAAAACTTCAGTTTTGAGATCTCTTTTTCTGAACACATCTAGAAATCTAAATGTCAATTGTTCGCGTTCAGATTATCAATCAAGTTACCGGTGCTGTTTTCGCCGTCAGGACTGTCAAAGTTATCCCTTTGGGTTTTGAGGCTCCTGATAAGCGCCTTCCTTTTTCAGCCGGTTTCCATCCATCAAAAACTCCAACAGCCGGAAGCTTAGAGTCGTAAGGGCGATACACTTTAAGTTTCCAAATTAAATTTAAACCGGGAACCTGTTTGTGGGAAAACAGGGTTACCAGTCAGGTTTCGTTTACAGAAAACCGATACTTTGCACATTTGTTCAAATACCGAGTTTGCGTTTTGAGCACGTTGATACCAAAGATCGGTTTTTTGCCGGCGAACATGATCCAATGCTGGTCATGAAGAAATGAAACGCCGAAAACGGTGTGTGAAGGTTTTACCTTAAAGCACCATAGCGGATGCACTTAATCCGAAGATTGTGAATTGAGATAAGCACTATTTGAGTGCGCTGTTAACAAATAAAAAAAGGTTGTTATATGGCAGAGGAGAAAAAAAAAGGTAAGCAAGCTTCGCTGTTGGTAAACAGGCGCAGCTTTATGAAATGGTCAGCGGCATTGGGCGGTACTGCCGCTTTATGCGGACCCGGAGTTTTTAGCAAAGTAAGCGAGGCTGCAGCGCAAAGCGCATCCGGAACGGAAGAAGCTTTCTGGACGAGTTGCACCGTCAACTGCGGAAGTCGCTGTGTCCTAAAAGCCTATGTTAAAGACGGCGTTATTGTTCGCATGGATACCGACGATACCGGAGATGATGCCTATGGTTCCCACCAGGTGCGCGCATGTCTGCGCGGTCGTTCCAAACGGCACCAGGTGTATAACCCCGATCGTCTGAAATATCCCATGAAAAGAACCGGAATACGGGGTGAAGGCAAATTTGAAAGGATTTCCTGGGATCAGGCCTTTAAGGAAATTGCCCAGCGTTTGAAACAAACCGTGGACACTTACGGCAACGAGTCCGTTTTTATCAACTATGGTACGGGGACCCTGGGTGCAGTCATGTCCAAGTCCTGGCATCCTTCGACCACTTGCATGGCCCGGTTGATGAATACTATGGGCGGTTATCTGAATCAATATGGCGATTACAGTGCCGGCCAATTGGAAAGTGCACTGCCGCCGATGTTCGGTGATGGCTGGGTAACCGGCAACAGTTTTCGGGACATTGCCAATAGCCGATTGGTGGTTTTTTTCGGTAACAACCCGGCAGCTACCCGTATGAGCGGTGGTGGTTTGGTTTACGACCTGGTTCATTCCTACAAGGAGAATCGGCCCCGGTTTATTACCATTGATCCGCGTTACACGGATACCGCCTCCGTGGTTGGTGATGAGTGGATACCGATTCGACCCGGCACGGATGCAGCCTTGATCAACGGTCTGGCTTACGTCCTGATTACCGAAAATATGGTGGACCAGGAGTTTCTGGATAAATGCACCATCGGTTATGACGAAGACCACATGCCCAGGGGCATACCTGCCAACAATTCATACAAGTCCTACATCCTGGGTAAAGGCGAAGACAAAACTCCCAAGACGGTAAAATGGGCTTCCGAAATTACCGGCATCCCCGAAGCCAGGATTATCAAGCTGGCCAGGGAGCTGGGCACAACAAAACCGGCTTTCATTGTCCAGGGTTGGGGCCCGCAACGTCATTCCAACGGAGAACAAAATTCTCGTGCCGTCTGCACATTAGCCGCTCTAACGGGAAATATCGGCATCCAGGGCGGGAACACAGGTGCTCGAGAATCCGGTGTGGCCCTTGGTTTTGTAAAGTTTCCAATGGGGAAGAACAAAGTTAAGGCCACCATTTCTCACTTCACCTGGCCAATGGCTATTGAGCGTGGTTCGTCCATGACCGCCAAGAATGCCGGTGTTCGGGGTGCAGAAAAACTGGGAGCGGATCTTAAGTTTATGTGGAACTATGCGGGGAACTGCATCATTAACCAGCATTCCGATGTTAATGCCACCACGAAAATGTTGCAAGATGACAAGAAACTGGAAACCATTGTGGTTATTGACAGTTTTATGACACCCAGTGCCAAGTTTGCGGATTATCTCCTGCCCGGTACCACTACGCAGGAAGAAAACGATTTCTCCGACAGCTACCATGTGGCTGAATTACAGTACCTGTCTTTCGTAGAAAAAGCCATTGAACCGCAGTTTGAAAGTCGCAACATTTATGATATTTGCGCGGGAGTGGCAAAGGAACTGGGTCCGGACATTGAGCAGGCTTTTACCGAAGGTCGTACAAGGGATCAATGGTTGGAATGGTTGTACCGTGAAACCAGGAAAAAATATCCCGGTTTGCCGCCTACTTTAGCTGAAGCCTATAAACTGGGTGTCTACAAGGAAAAACGTACCGGTCTGCCGAGGGTTCCCTACAAAAAATTCCGCGAGGACCCGAAAAACAATCCATTAAAGACTCCTTCCGGTAAAATCGAAATCTTCTGCAAGTATCTCCATGATGCGGGCCAAGAATGGGAGCTAAAAGAGGATGAAAAGGTTACGGGGCTTCCCATCTACGATACGGCTTGGGAAGGGCATACCGATCCGCTCATCAGCAAGTATCCCTTGCAGTTGATCGGACATCATTACAAGCAACGGACACACTCTACTTTCGGCAATGTAGACTGGACCAACCAGGTAGCACCGCAATTGTTATGGATTAATCCCATTGATGCCAAAACGAGAAGCATTAAGCATGGCGATCTTGTCGAAATCTTTAACGATCGGGGAAAGGTAAGAATCGAGGCCAAGGTGACGGATCGAATTATGCCGGGTGTCCTGTCCTTGCCTGAAGGCGCCTGGTACCGACCGGACAAGGAAATGGTGGACCACGGAGGCTGCGTCAATGTTCTGACCCTCTACAGGCCCACGGCACTGGCTAAGTCTAATCCCCAACACAGCAACCTTGTTCAGGTTGTGAAAGTCTAAAAGGAGTATGAAAAAATGAAAAAGCCTGCTTTTTATTTTAATATGAATGCCTGCACCGGTTGCAAAACCTGTATGATCGCCTGCATTGACAAGTATGACGTACCGAAGGGAGTGCAATACAGACGTGTCAGCGAGTACACGGGTGGCAGTTGGGTGGCCGGGCCAAACAAAACCTTTGAACAGAATGTCTTTGTCTACTATCTGAGTATAGCCTGTAATCACTGCGAAAAGCCGATCTGCGCGGACTCCTGTCCTACAACTGCCATGCATAAACAGGAAAACGGCATCGTTGTTGTGGATGAGGGGAAATGCATCGGTTGTCGCTATTGTGAATGGGTTTGCCCTTATTCAGCTCCTCAGTTCAACGCGGAATCGGGCAAGATGGAAAAATGTGACTTTTGTCGTGACTTCCAGTCAGTCGGCAAGTCGCCGGCCTGTGTGTCAGCCTGCCCCACCAGGGCGCTGGACTATGGTGAATATGACGAGCTGGTGAAGATGTACGGGGAGACCCATGTGGCACCGTTGCCCGATAAATCGGTTACCAACCCTCTGCTTGCCGTTACGCCCCATCGTCATGCTCAATCCATCGGTTTAGGAACCGGCAAAATAGCCAATCCGGAGGAGGTATAATATGTCAATAACATCTTTTTCTCTCATAGCATTCACCATGATGATGCAGAGCGCCGCCGGGCTGGTATTGGTTTCGGAACTGGGTCAATACAAATTTGCCGGCAAAGAAGAACAACCCCTGGCCAGGTGTTTGCCCGTTGCCTTAATCTTAGGGGTTCTAGGCCTTGGCATCGCCTTTTATCACCTGGCGAGTCCCTTGGCAGCATTTTACGTGATTTTGAATGTAGGCAGTTCGCCGCTTTCGCGGGAAATCATGCTGGTTGTATCGTTTATAGCCTTGATGGCGATTGTTTTTTTGATTCGGCGTAAAAACCCCGAATCCGGAGCAACGATTTTGGGTGGCGTGACCGCAATTGTGGGTCTGCTCATGGTTTGGTCCATAGCCGAAGTGTATACCCGGCAAACCATCCCCACGTTTAATACGGCCGGTACGGATTTAAGCTTCTTCGGCACCACGCTGCTGGTAGGGTCCGTATTGGGAGCAGTGCTTTACGGAACGTCAGCCGGTTCTCTCGCTACTCAAGGTAGCAAACTTCCCGAACTTTTTATGGTTTTAGCTGCAGTGGGTCTCGGTTTGGCATATGTCGGCGCTCCCCTCAGCATAGTAGCACGCACCGCGGTAGATAATTACGGGGTAAGCGGGCTAAGTCCACTCGTCGTCAGCGGTCAGTGGCCGGTTGTATTTGTCCTGGGTCTGCTTCTAACGGCAGCAGGACTTGTGTTCTGCATGTTAGCCGGCTTAAAAGCCATAAAAAGCAACCAGGCAGCCAGTATAACACGCTTTAGCGTCCTGGCCCTGGTACTGGTGGTTATAGGAGAAGTTATCGGTCGCTACGCATTTTATGAGTCTTTTTTAAGGGCTGGTATTTAGGTGATAAAAGCAGGACCGATTTAAATCGCAATACAATTCCCGAGTCCGGTTTTCCCGGCTCGGGAATGTTTTGGACATTTAAGGATCTTATATGGACGGCTACAACCTGGCTTTCAGTTTCTTTAGCAAGGTGCTCACGGCAGCTCCTGAAACAAGCTTGCTGATGGAGATTACAAAAAACAAACTTATGCAAAACTGGCCAATTGTGCCAAAGCATGAAAACGCAAAAACGGGATTGATGATCTTGCGT
>JAKSDL010000372.1 GCA_022360105.1 Pseudomonadota bacterium | reverse complement strand
TCCAATTACCCTGCAAAAAATAGAAGATGTTATGAATCAGGCAAAAAAACCCGGATACACTGCTGAGCAGGTGGGGGAGTTAATCGGCGCTGGTCGAACCACTGCCAGAAGGTATCTTGAATACCTGGTTAAAAGGGGTGTTATCGCAGCGGACGTGTCCTATGGGACCGTCGGCAGGCCAGGAAGAGTCTACCATGGGATTCAGAAATGAAGGTGTGGGATAAAGCAAAAACGTTCAGGTCATTATTGTTGATTTTTACGGAGGATTGGGGTCCAAGCAATTCCTAGGTAAAGGAGCCCTGGCTTGACCCGGCCCCTGCTATTTGATCTGATGCCTGGCGAGTTTGTTATAAAGGGCTTTTCTGCTGATTCCGAGAATATCAGCTGTTTTCTTTTTATTGTTTTTTGTCCAATTGAGGGTTTGAATGATCATTTCCCGTTCGGCATGGCTCAGCGTTGTTCCCACCGGAAAAGACATGGTTGGTCTTTTAACCGAACCCTTTATCAGCCGATCCGGCAGATGTGAGCTTAGCAGTGTTTCTCCATTGCATATCACCACAGCGCGATGAATCACGTTTTTGATTTCTCGAACATTTCCAGGCCAGTCGTAGGATTCCAGGTAAGATATGCAATCCGGTGAAATTCCCAGGATATTCTTGTTATAGTTTTCGTTAAATCGGGTTAAAAAATGATTAACCAGGAGGGAGATATCCCCGGTTCGCTCATTCACTGACGGCAAATCAATATGAAAAACCTCCAACCGGTAATACACATCTTCTCGAAAATTTCCATTTTCAACAGCTTTCCATAAGTCTTCATTTGTAGCAGCAATAATACGCACATTTGCCTTGGTTTCAGTCGTACTGCCGATACGATTGAAGTATTTTGTTTCCAAAAGTCTCAACAGGCTAACCTGGTTTTTCTCGTCCATGGTGCCCACTTCATCGAGAAATACCGTACCCCCGTTTGCCCTTTCAAACGACCCCTTGTAACGTTTCCAGGCGCCGGTAAAAGCCCCCTTTTCATGACCAAAAAGTTCGCTTGCCACCAATTCCGGGGGTAGTGCACCAAGGTGTATGGGGATAAAACTTTTTTCCTTGCGCTCACTGAGCTGGTGAATAGCATTGGCAACCAGGTCTTTCCCTGTACCGGTTTGTCCCGTTATCAATACAGGAACATCTGTCATGGCTGCCTGTCGAATTTGCCGATATACATTTTTCATTTGCAGAGAACCGCCGGTCATATCTTCAAAAGTGGTTTGCTGCAGCTCTTCCTTTAACAATAGGTTAGGGGCGTACTCCGGCTGCTGTGCCAGTGCAGTTTCGATCAACATTTTCAGCTCATCGTTGGCGATCGGTAGAACACCATATTGATAAGAACCCGATTTCAGAGCAGAAAATGCCAAAGAGATCTCTTTAGGGTGAGCCAGAAACAAAACCTGGGTGGCAGCACATTTTTCGGCAATGATTTCAAGTAGTTCAATACCGTGGAACTCGTCTTCTTTAGCAACTGAACTTGATAATACGAGGATGTCAAAGGTCTCTTCCTCAAATCTTTCAAAAGCATGTTGGATAGTGCGATCAAAAAACAGTTTAAAGTGTTTTTCCGCAAATACCCGGTTAAACTGATCAATCAGTTCTTTTCCGTTATCGATCAGGATGATGTTGCAGTCCTTTTTCTTTTTTGAACGACTTGTCCGACCGGACTGTCTTTTGGTCTCATTTTGATTAGGCATGGAAAGAACTCACCTGGGGATTGGAAAATGGATATGAGTATAATTTATACATTGTCCCGGTCTCAACTATCAAGCATCGTTATCATTTCGTGCTTTCGTTTTTAATTGTGAATCGAGCAGCATTATCCAAAGAGCACCTGTATTCATAGTATTATATGTTGAATGATGCATCAAGTACCGGGAAATTAAGAGTGTATCATTCATACACATTATGCCACTCAACTTTGGATGATGTGTGTATAATATTTACATTTGCATCTTATTTGTTAGTCAAAATGAATCTGTATTAGACATCGCAAAATAACAATAATTTATTATTACAGTATTTTAAGTGTGGTATGTTTGATTGGTATGATTATCGCTACTTTAAGGGAATATATTCTTTTTTTTTTAACAACCGCATAATTTGGAATTCTCATTCCCCAGGAAAAGACATGTCACTGCTGACTTACAATATTCGCTACCCTCAAAATCCCGAAAAGCTTGATCAGAATGAAGAATGGATAACCCTAGTCAAGAATCATAAGTCAGAGAAAATCCGACTTCACGAATATGACAAATTCTTCTCAATCCCCGGGCTATACGAGGAAGTTGTATACAAGGAGTTGAAATGCTGTTCACCGATTACAGTCTGTTCAAATTTGAAAGAGAGGATTTCCGGATTTGGAGGTCAAACCAACGGGCTACGCGTCTTGGATTTCGGCGCAGGCAACGGAATGATCGGCGAATGCCTCACAAAAATAACACATTGCGAAGCGCTGGTTGGACTTGATATCATAGATCAGGCGCGTATGGCAGCGTTGCGGGATTATCCGGGTGTTTATGATGAGTATTATGTCATGGATATGAGTCAAATCGACCCGAACAAAGCGGTACAACTAAAAAAATGGAAATTCAATGTGCTGATAACCGTCGCCGCACTCGGTTTTGGCGACATCCCCACCCTGGCTTTTATGAATGCGTTTAACATGATTGAAAAGGGCGGTTGGATTGCGTTCAACATCAAGGAACGTTTTGTTTCAGAGAACGATGAATCGGGATTTCAAAAGATTATTGAGTACATGACAAAGGGGCATATGGATTTTCTTACATCCCAGCGTTACTGTCATCGCCTTTCACTCTCCGGTGAGCCCCTCTATTACCATGCTGTTATCGGTAAAAAAACAAATAATATTGAATCGCCTGCTCAAATAGTGCAGAAACTCCAAACAATCCCTAATTAGCGCCTGAACGGAAAATGGCTGACCCCTTACCTAGCCTTGTTCCAGATGCCGATATTCAGCGTTCGGCCGGAGACATCGCAACTAAAAGCGAAAACCGGCTGAGAGCTGAATGCTGAAAGCGCTAACCTTCGAAGTACCAAAATGAAATACCTGCCCTCAGGATCTTAAGAGATATCCATATTACAATCAAAGAATTCAATAAAATTTAATTTATCAGACAGTTAGCTACAAGGCAGCACAAAAATACTAGCCAGGGCTCGACGCATCAACACATTTTTTTACATTTTTTTGTAAATCGATTCACAAATTTTCGAGATCGCCAGGGCACTATTGACATCCCAACTCAAGGGGAATATGTCTACTTTTAAAACTCTTGTTTTCTGGTTTTCCAAAAATGACTGAATCAAATCAATATCAATACGATACCAAAATAGCACGCATCGGCGTCCCAAAAATCATCGCTGCAGATACCGGCTCCAATAAAGTAGATGATTCCAATTCGGTAACCCTGGTGATGACATCTGAAGAATTGTCAGATCTTGGTACTGATGCGCTATCAATGGAATTTGAAAAAGCCGGACCCCGTGCGAATTTGTACTTTGACCCTTCAAAAACAACCTGCGGTATTGTTACCTGTGGCGGTTTATGTCCGGGTATCAATGATGTGATTCGTTCTATTGTTCTAACCGCACATCACCATTACTCGATCCCTAAAATTTTGGGATTTCGCAATGGTCTGCGCGGTTTTATTCCCGGTTACGGCTATGATGTGATGAAACTTACTCCCCAGTCAGTGTCGGGAATTCATCAATCCGGAGGGACTATTCTGGGAACTTCAAGAGACATGCAGGATATCGAAAAGATTGTAGATTCGCTGGAACAAATTAACTTGAACGTTTTGTTTATTATCGGCGGCCTGGGTGCAATGAGGGCTGCAAACGCCATAGTTGACGAGATCAATAAACGAGGAAAAAAAATATCAGTCGTTGGTATCCCCAAGACAGTCGATAATGATATCAACTTCATTGCCAGATCCTTTGGTTTCGAAACTGCGGTGGAAAAAGCAACCGAAGCTATCCGTTCTGCGCATGTTGAAGCTTTGAGTGTGAACCATGGGGTCGGAATGGTAAAGCTGATGGGTCGTGATGCCGGATTCATCGCTGCTGAGGCCACACTGGCAACATCGGAGGTAAATTTTCTTTTAATACCTGAGCAGCCATTTGAGCTGGAAGGGGAACAAGGCCTGTTGATGGCGCTGGAAAGACGATTACTGAAAAAAAAGCATGCGCTGATAGTAATAGCTGAAGGAGCAGGACAAGAACACGTTGATTCAGGAAAGTCAGACCTGTTTGGAAACCCGGATCTGGGCGATATAAGCGGAACACTCATCCGCAGATTTAAGAGTCATTTTAAAAAACGTAATATTGAATTGTATATAAAATATATCGATCCCAGCTACATTATTCGCTCAATACCAGCAACCGCGGGAGATCGTGTATATTGCAGTTTTCTGGGGCAGCATGCCGTCCACGCTGCTATGGCAGGGAAAACAGGAATGGTGGTTGCACAGGTAAAATCAAGTATGGTTCATCTTCCCCTTGGATTGATCACGGATAAAAGGAGAACTCTCAATACCCGATCCGACTACTTCAACGCGGTTATGGATACAACCGATCAGGAATACTACTTCAAGAAGATGTAATAGAAAATCTGGTTTGAACAAATTTTATCTCCTTAGTTATAATAAATCCCCTCAACAATCGTACCCGAAATGTTGAGGGCTGGGGTAAAAATAGTTAAATTGGCTTTATACCCCGGGGCAATCTTTCCCAATGTGTCGTCAAGACCTAAAAACTCGGCAGGGTAGCTGGATGCCATTCTTAAGGCTTCATCCTTTGGAACTCCAAGTTGTTTAATACAATTCTTCACGGCCGTTGCCATATCCAGGGCAGACCCGGCTAATATTCCCTGTTGTGTCAAACATTTCCCGTTTTGAACACGGATTCTCTTTTTTCCCAGTTGAAACTCAGTGATTTTTGTTCCCAGCGGGGGCATGGCATCGGTGACCAAAAACATTTTGCCCTTTTCCTTTGATCGTTGGGCAGCTTTCAGATTGGCAAAATGCACGTGATGTCCGTCGGCAATGAAGCTACACCAAACATCGGACGAAGCCAGTGCGGCTCCTGCCAGACCAGGTTCTCTCGCGTTGATATCGGGCATAGCGTTAAAAAGATGGGTTACATGCCGGATACCCTTGGCAAAACCGGCAGTGGCTTTCTCAAAAGTCGCATTTGAATGTCCGGCTGATATTTTTATTCCCTGGTCAAAGAGGAATTGGATTTGGTTTTCAGGAACCAGTTCAGGTGCCAGGGTTATTAAGGTGACACCTGTTTTCAACGAGGTCATAATCTCCAGATCGGCAGGATTTATGTCACGGATAAAGGTTTTGTCATGCACACCGGCCTTTTCGGGATTAATAAAAGGTCCTTCAATGTGAATTCCCAACACCCCATGTTTTTTGTTTTGAAGACAATGGCGAACCGAATCGACGGCTTGCTTCAATCCCTCCTGCGGCCCGGTGATAAAAGTTGGCAACCAGTTTGTTGTTCCGAATGCTCGGTGTGCTTCATGAATGGTTTTAATTGAATCGACCGCAGGAGCATCGTTAAATAAGACTCCACCCCCTCCGTTAACCTGTATGTCGATAAATCCGGGTGCTATCGAAAGGCCATCAAGGTCGATCGTTTTAAGGTCTTTGGGAAGCTTCTTTTGGGGAAGCACGGAATCTATGACATCATCTTTAATGACAACAGCGTGATCGTTTAGTACTTCACCGCCGCTGTATACTTTGCAATTGGTCAGGGCGTACATGGGCTTCAACACTTTATTCCGGTTGAAAAGGAGGTTTATTGCGAGATTCGAATCTAAGTCTTTTTGGCAACCAGGGTTTGTCACGACGCTTCAAGTACGGAACGACTAAAGTGGCAAAGGTAATAATAGTGCCTATAATTCCTATATGTATTTTTATATTTTGACTAAACGCTACAACGAACAACGACTGAAATGTTTCCGAACCTTTCACCTGATCGACTCCCCATAAAAGAGTGAAAAAGCAGTACAACACTGGTACGGTTAACAGTAAAATGGATCTCCTAAAACGAATCAGTTTTTTATACTCAATATGCATTGAATCATATTTCTCTTTAAATGTATGAAGCTCTTTATTCTCGGTATTAATTTCATCTAAAACCGTTAATGCAATTTGACTGGACGCCATTTGCTTGGACATATTGTTAGCCGTTTCCAGGGAATAAATCATTTCATAAACTGGCAGATCAAGCAGATCATCGAATTTCAACCAGGCCTGCAGACATTTTACCGAGGTGCTGGCTTTGTTATCCCATGGATATGGGTTATGGGGGGCTTTTTTCGATGCGATTTCGTAGGCTTCCAATATTTTAATCACTGCTCCGAATACCAACTCCTCAATCTGGCTAAGAATGTCTATATTTGATGGAGGATGATGTTTAAACAAATCCAGAATATCGATCAGGATACAGGTGGCAGTGGCTGTTGTTGCAAGATCTACCCAGATTCCGTCACTTTGTTTATCGCTTAGTGCATTTACAATTTTGTAAATATCGGGCTCGGATTTTAAAAATAAGGCGGCTTTCAAATAGACTAACAGATCAAATTCGCTGGATGTCTGTACGCTTAATCGGGTCAGGATTGTTTTGAGTTTTTCCCGGTCTTTGGTATTCAGGCGGTCCATTTCTGCCAGGGATGCATATCCCAGGGCTTTTTCCCGGTCATCATAGCGATCTATTTGACTTAATATCCACTTCTCTGTCTGCTTGGATTCCCGGCTGGTCACACCAAGAAATGTTGCTCTCATCCAGTAATATGCACAAGTGGCGCTGAAGGTTTCATCATAGGACCCTTTTTTTTCCCGTTTCCCGGCTCTTTCCAGAAATTCGTCCGCCATGCTTCTGTATTCGATGGTTTGAGAATCCAATTGCTCAAGGGCTTGCAAGGTTTCCACGGTACTCCAGAAACTACCATCAATTTGTCCGGTTCTAAGTTCGGAATGTATCGCCAGCTCAGCCCTTTGAAGGAGATGGTGGGCGAATTTAGAGCGACCTTTTGTGGAGAATTTGCGTAAATAACCTTCTTTAGGCTCGACTTTCATTAATTTCAGATGGTTGCTCTCTAAAGAACGATTTACGATTTGATTCACATCGTCACCCAAATTTTTCAGATCGATACCCGGTCCAAGCAGCAATACGGAGTGAACCCCCGATTGGACATGGCTGATCAGCCGACTCATATCATGTTCCACTTGATACAGGGTGTAGGGAAACTTCTTGGAGGACAGGGTGTTGATAAGGAAATTGAATGACCGGTCCTTATCCGGTTCAGACCAAAGAATCGCAGTATCATGTCTGCCTTCCGCAATATAAATCAACAGGTTGGTAAACAAATTCTCATGTTTCTGCCAGTCTAGCGGCATCGCGGAAACGATGATGCGATGTCCCAGGGATTCTTTTGAACAGAGGAGAAGTGGACGGTTTTTCGATGGAGTGCTGTTATCCTCCAAAAGAACATCCCAATCGGAATACTTGACCTCATCCCAGTAATGCCAGTAAAGCCCTGGTAGGTTTTTAAACGTTTGCGCGTGTTTTTTTATGGGCTCCGTTTCGATAGATTCCGGATATAACAAAGCAGTGTGTTTTTCGGAACCGGGAGTGAGAATTAGGTTGCCATCAATGGACTTTTCATCCTTGGGTCTGGAAACCGCTGTTATGTCACCATAGGGAGGGGGTAAAATGGTAAGATGTCGCGTTGAGGTCTCTCCCTGGGATAGTTTACGTTGATGGAGTACAAGTATTCCAAGTCTTGAAATGTTGTCTTCGATAATTTTCTTAAAATGATCAGAAAAGACAACCTCTTCGATTCTTTTATCGTTAAATGCGTTGGATGCAAATATAACGGCGTCGAGTCGATTCTCGCTGATGTCTGTTGATAAGGATTCTACGTTGTCGGAGGTGTATAAAACAGTCGAATACTCTTCATTTCCTGTCTGAAGCTTTTCCATGAGTGGCCTTGCATCCGCATAACCGTAATGGGCCATCTCCGATTGATTTTGAACAAGCCCTACCACAAACATACCAAATCTCCCTCCTTCAGCTACAGTTTATTCAACACTTAATTTGTCACGACAATGTTGATAGTTCTCTCATAAACCTAACCAATTAGCAAACCGGAGGTCATAAAATTAGAGTAAAAAAAGGTCAAGTTTTCTTTAAGCCTTTCCATTTAAGATAAATCAAGAGAAGATTTGACTCCGCTTTCAGCAGTAAGGTTAATGATTTGTTGATTTAATGGTTGGCTTTGAGGAGTAAGAAAATACCGGAAATCCAATCATAGTTGTGTTGTTATATAAAAATGCAAAGTTGCAAGTCTGACCCTCCTGCCAATTCATTTCAGTTCATAGCTAACCGGTATCAAAACTCGCATGGAGACAACTTTATCTCCTTTCTTACCCGGCTTGAATGCCCAATGTTTAACTGCCTGCATTGCATTTTTATCCAGTATTGGAAATCCGCTTGATGTGTGCACCGAAAGTTCATCCACCTTCCCTTTTTGATTTACCAATGCGTTTAGAATTACTGTTCCTGTAATTCCTCGTCTTTTGGCTATTGAAGGATACAGAGGTGCCGGATTGTTTTCATAAATCGGAACTGCTTTGCTAATTTCCGGTTGTTCAAATTGCTCTTGTGCCTTAGCCATCCCTCTTAAAGACATTGAGGAGGCTACTTTTGAAACTAAGATATTCTGCTTGGTGACTGTATCTGAGGTTGATTTAGTTTTCTTAATAGCTTGTTTCGGCTGAGTTGATTGGATTGCCGGTTGAGTTTGGTTAATAGATGAGGATTCCACGGGGTTTGCAATTTCTAATGATTTATTGTTCCGATTATTTTTGTCTGGGGACAATGCTTCTTTACTGACCTTGCCGGATATCTTTGGAACTCTTTTTTGCCCCGGACTGGTGATAAGCTTGGATTGTGATTTTTGATCAGGTTTATTTTTATGCATGGGTTGTGTGCTATGGGATCTCGCCCGGACCACTTCACGACTGGTCAGATTCACGGCGATACTCCGATTTTCAATCGTCTTGCGGTTGGGATGAACAAACCAGCGCAAATCAACTCCAAGGAACATTACATGTAGAGATAAGCTAATCACCGCCGCCAATAACATATGTTTCATTTCCGGATTTCCTGCTCCGCTTGTAAGGATATACGATGTATTCCGGTTGCTTTGATGTCATCCATAACAGAAAACAACTGCTGATAGCTTACCTGACCGTCAGCAGACACAAGGATGAGCGGTTTTTTCAAATCTATGATTCTGGAGCTCAAGATTTTTCTGAAGCTGTCAGCTGAAACCGGAGATTGATCGACATAGATTTGCCCATTCTCATTTATAGTAACGACCAGGGAATGGCTCGTTTCGATGCTTGTGGATGCCGAAATTGGTAAGTCAACTGCAAGACCCCGGTGGATAGACATCGACAACATGGCGTAGATAAAGAACACCAATAGAAGAAACACAACATCGATTAGTGGTAACATCTCAATTCTGACTTTTTTCTGATGACTAGTTGAAAGCTTCATTAGCGGTTTTCCCTGTAACGACAAAATTTCTGAAACCTCGATTTGCTTTTCTTTGTTTAACCAAGGCTATTTCCTTGATGATTTCCAGTTCAGTTGCAGCTCGTTCAATCCTGAGAATTGTTTTATCGATTTTTGCGATTAAATAGTTGTAAGGAAACAACGTCAGAACGGCTATCCCCAATCCGGAAGCAGTTGTAATCAAAGCTTGGGAGATTCCGGCGGTAATGGCTGAAGGATCTTTGATTCCTGCTCCCAGTAAATCAAAAGAGACGATAATTCCCAGGACTGTCCCAAAAATTCCCAGCAAGGGAGCGGCAGTGATAATGGTATCCAAAACCCCCATCCGTTGCCTCATTTTTGAAATTTCTTCTTTTGCCTGGGACTCCATCGCTTTGGTTAACGAAACCTGACGATGTACGATGCCCTGGTTCAGAATGCGAATGATTAAATTAGCTGATTCTGAAGATAACTCTTCAGCCTGACTCCATCGGCATTGGCGACAAAGCTGTAATATCCTCGTAACATCCTCAACATCTTGCTGTTTTTCGATTTCGATCCAATAAAACATCCTATCCAGAATCACGGTGAGAGACACCAGGGAACAGATCAACAGGGGCACCATGATGGGGCCGCCATGGTTAATGATATCCATCATAAGACATCCTCGTTTTGGGAAACTGTTTCAAATACACCGATATATCGCCCGGGAACCAGGGAAACCTGGGGAAAGTTACCCAAGGGATTTTTATTTATCAACAAGGGGCAGCCATATACGCTTTCCAAGGTCTTATAGTTTATTACCTCTTCAGGAGTACCGGTTTGGATGACTTGCCCCCTTTTGATTAGTATAATACGGTCGCTGTACATCGCTGCCAGGTTAATATCGTGAGATACCATGATAACCGTGATTCCCCATTCATTTTTTAGCTTCTCCATCAGATCCATGACGCTTATTTGATGCGACAAATCAAGTGATGCTGTGGGTTCATCCAGCAACATGATTTCGGGTTCCTGACATATTGCCCGTGCAATGAACACCCGTTGCCGTTCCCCGCCACTGAGTTCGTAAATTTTTCTATCTGCAAGCTGTTCAACATCTGTAAAACTCATGGCCGCTTTGCCAATTTCATGATCCTTTTTAGTTTGAATACCTAGCGGACCGCGATAGGGATAACGTCCCATCATTACAACGTCTTTGACGGAATATGAAATATCGAAAGGAATATCCTGTGTCACCATTGCCAGCAGTTTTGAAAACTGGCGGGAAGAATAATCAGCAATGGGTTTATTGAATACCTCTATGGTTCCGGATTTGGGTTTGACAAAGCGATTGATAGCCCTTAGCAATGTCGTTTTACCCGATCCGTTTGCGCCGATAATGCAATTGAATTCCGCTTTATTAATATTTATCGCAATATCCCTGAGAACCTGCTTTTGACTGTAGTTAAAACATAGATTTTCGATTCGAACAGCGCTCATGTTCGTGATCTCCTGAGAAGAAAAATAAACAAAGGTGCTCCGATCATGGCTGTGATCACCCCAATCGGGATTTCCCCCTGGTCTGGCAACCATCTTGCCAGGATATCACAGAATACCATGTAAGCTCCTCCTGCCAAAATAGCAGCCGGAACAAGCACACGATGATCCGGTCCCAGAATTAACCGCAGGAAATGTGGAACAACAAGCCCTACAAATCCCAATAGTCCGGACTGGCAAATAGTTGCACTCACCATTAAAGATGTCACAATCAATAGAATGAGAATAGTTAACCTGGTATTCAACCCCATGCTTTGAGCCATTTCATCGCCAAGCTGCAAAAGGTTCATAGGGTATGACAATTTAAGAATGATGAGCATACATGGAATCGTCAGGTAAAAGAGCCATAAAACCTGGTTTGTTTCGGCCTGGGACAAGTCCCCCATCAGCCAGAAAAGGATACTCTGAAGTCGGCTATCATGGACCATTGAAATGAAAAAGATTATGATCGAGGAACAAAATGCATTCACCATGACGCCAGACAATAGCAGGGATTCACTTTTTCCGGTGGATTGTCTTGAAGAGATCAGAAGAATGGTTAAAAGCGTGAGCATACTTCCGATAAAGGCCGTGATACTTATGCCCGGAAAATAAGCGAATCCGAGAATGATCCCAATAATAGCGCCAATGGCAGCTCCTCCTGAAATTCCCAGAATATACGGCTCAGCCAACGGATTTCTCAATAACACCTGAAAGACTAATCCGCCGACCGATAAAGTTGCTCCTACCTGTAGAGCAAGAATCACCCTGGGCAATCTGATTTTCAGTATGATGGAAACCATGGTAGGATCAAATCCTTCATTGCCCTTCAACACCTGAATCAACATGCCAGGCTGGAATCCGCTGGACCCGGTTGCCAGTCCGAAAAATACCAAAATTGTCAGGACGCAGGACAAGAACAGAATTGTAACCGACAAACGTTTCAATAAATCACCTGGTAATAGTTTCATTCTAATTTTCAGGTCCTGGAAACAACGATGGATGAATCAAGTGGGCCAGGATCTCAAGTCCTGTGACAAGCCTTGTTGTCGGTCGGTCAAACAAATTGGAATCCACAAGGGCAATTCTGTTTTTCCGGACTGCAGGTAAGGAAGGCCATTGAAGCCACTTTGACCTTTCAGTTTCAAACATCGCATCTCGTGCCATTGAAGAAATAACGATCAGGTCCGGTTTCAGCCCGATTACCTGTTCCCTGGAAAACCTGGGGTAGGGACTATTGCCCATTGCCAGGTTTTTTCCTCCGGCCGTGATGATAAGATCATGGATAAAGGTAGACGTGCCCACGGAAACAATAGGTTTGATACCAATTTGAAAAAAGACCCCCGGTCTGTTTTGAATCCCGGATAGATTCTTCTGGACTTGCTTTATTCTCCGCTTCATCCCGGCAGTCAGCATCCGGCTTTTCTCTTTTTGATTCAGGGCGGCACCAATACTTTCAATACTGCGCATAACGGTATCAAGGTTTTTGGGATTGATGACGTAAACAGGAATTTCGAATAGTTCCAATCTCTTCACTACCGAATAGGTATTTCCATCTTTGACACCAATACAAAGGTCCGGTTTCAAAGCTACTATCTTTTCCAAGTCAAGATGTATATAAGATCCGACCCTGGGCAATTGTCTTGCTTCTGCGGGATAATCGCTGTATCGAGTGACACCCACCAGTTTACTCCCCTGCCCGATCTCATAAACAATCTCGGTGACACTGGGGGCGAAGGCAATAATTCTTTCTGGATTATCCGGTATTTCCATTGTCCTTCCGGCCTCATCCGTCACAGTCTTTCCACTGACCGGACAGATTGAGCAGAAAGCAAACAAGACCAGAATGACTGATGCTCGTAACAGCTTCACAGTTTTTTTATTTAAAATCATAAACACACATTTTTAGGATTTTCATGAGTTACAGGCTTTTAGTCCATAACATGGAAAGTTTAAGTCGCATGGTACGGTTGTCAGTTCTCGGTCTTTGGTGAAAGCTTTACTTTTTAATTTGATGAACAAATATTAAGGTTACTTCCCGATCAAGAGATGGTTTTTTTTAAAAATAGGCTTTGATTCCCAGGTATGCAGAACGACCGGGAGTGGCGTAAGCCCAAACTTCTTCATAGATTTCATCAGTGAGGTTATCCAGTTTAAGATACCATTCAATCACCTCACTGATTCGATGAGTCATTGCCAGGTTAATGACAGAATAGGCCGGCATGGTTTCAACCAATTCTCCGTCTTCTGTTTTGTCACTGGAGTTGGCTGCGCGGTCTCCGACCCATTTAACTGACCCGCTGATCTTGATAGACTCTAGCGGCTTGTAAAGACTTTTTACGACCAGCTTGTGTCGGGGGCGATAAGCCAGTTGTTTGCCATCGGGGTCTTTCGTTTCGTTATAGGTATGATCCAATCTCATCGAAAAAGACGATGTGGGAGCTATGGAAACAAAAGTCTCAGCACCGTTAGTGATTGTCTTTCCATCAACTTGCTGATATTGCCCCCAGGGAGCCATACTGATCGATACCCAGTCGATCCGATCTTCAAACCTTGTTTCAAACCAGCTCAAGCCGAATCGAATGGAAGATGTGGCCTTGTAATCAAAACCAACATCCCAGGATACACTTGTTTCGGGATCCAGGTCAGTATTTCCATAGGTGGAATATAGCTGGTACAGGGAAGGGGCAAGAAACCCCGTTCCATAAGATGCTTTCAGCTTGAGATCCCCAATTTTATAGGATGGCGCCAGACGTCTGGTGTATGCTGATCCAAAGTGTTCATGCCTGTCGTTTCGAAAGCCAATTCCTATTACAAGATCATCATCCAAAAGAAAAAGCTGATCGTGCACCCACACGCTTGATGTTGTCGCAGATACCGATTCGATACTATCACTTTCGCTCTCCATAGTTTCAGTTGTGCGATCCAAACCAAAACTCAGCCGATCGTATTCAAAATTAAACGTTCCCTGCCATAACCATTGTTCAGTTTTGCCTTTATAGTCGTACGCCTTGTCTCCATCTGCGTTGTAATTATCGCGGACATGGTCTGTTACGCTGACCGCAACCTTTGATTCGAATAGTTTTTGGTTAAAAGAGTTGAGCAGCTTAATTGCATTCAGGGAGAGACTGCTGATCTCGTGTTGCTCCTTTTTTCCATCCGGATTAGGGTCGGAAGTACCTGTACCCATGTTGTAATCCAGGCGATCTCCTGTATATCCATTCCCGGCATCATCCAGATCTACATGATTGTTGATGAGCCGGGAAATAATCGACAGTTCATGACCTGGTGCAAACTCGTAACCCAGGTTCAGGGAAAGGATAGCTCCTTTGCTGCCGTCTTTTTCCGATGTGTTTCCCTCGTGTGGAATATCTTCATTGCGGTCGTTGGCTACCGAGAAACCTTCCGATTGAATAGAAGATGCTGCAACGGAATAAAAAATGTTGTTAGATCTTCCTGTAGCCGAGCCATGCAGTTTATAGGTTTGATATGATCCTCCCATCAAGCCGATGACCCCTTCGGACTCCTCTTTTCCTTGTTTCGTGATAATATTGATCACGCCGGCCGTCGCGTTACTCCCATATAATACGCTTTGGGAACCTGATAAAACCTCAATTCGATCCACGTTATCCAAGGTCAAAGAACCAATATCAGCAGTACGACTGGTGTTTGAAGGATCGTTTACAGGGATCCCATCGACCAGAATAAGGGTGTTTTTAGCATCGGCTCCCCTGATAAAAACATTGGTTAATCGTCCTTGCCCACCGCGAGTAGTCACATCCAATCCACCGACCTCTCCCAGGATTTCCGCCACCCGGGATTTTTGTGAAGCTTCTATTTCTTCATTTGATATGGTTTTAACCGAACTTCCTCCTTGCTGGTCTTCAGTGAGGGGAGATTTGGTGGCAGTAACTACCACCGGTTCCAGCTGCTCCAGTTTGTCTTCTGATTGTGCGTTAGTGTTTACAATACTTAAAAGAGTGATAATTAATGAAATTGATCCGATGAATAAGCATTTAGTCATGTCATGCCCCAGTCTATTGTCAGGTTGGTTCTACAGGTCTGAAAATCAGCATCATACAGGCGATATTGCATGTAATTAAGCTGATTCAGAATGGAATAATGGAATTAAATGAGGTTATCTTCGGAAACGAAATCAAATGGTCAAAAAACAGGACCGTGCCTGTTCTGTGAACCGGTAATATCGGCCCTGACTTCATATGATTTTGAATCTCAAAGACGAACACAAAAAATCAACTAAACCCGTGACAATAAAAGAGGTATATCAACTGCAGATCAAGGTGAATCGGGCTGTTTGCAACCCAGCGAATTTTTGGGTCTGAATGTAGAATGGAATGTGGAACAAATGATAAGTTTTTCATCGATTTTCTCCTGTGTACGAGGATCAGATCAAGCGGAAGCTCTGACTTATTGCCGGTATCAAAATGACAAACCGGCAAATCACAGTTGCGGACCAGTGAGGGATTCACACCCTCTTCCTCCGGTAATTTAGAATGGCTTCAAGCTTTCAGATTTGCTTGATTATTCATTTACACTTAAATTTAAAATTCTTGTCAATCTTAAAATTTATAACTCATAAAAACAAATAGATACGCATTATCATTCAAAAACAAACATATCAGCATTGAGGGGGCAGGCGTGCTTGAACTCTTGGTTCAGGAAGGGTGATTTGGATTCTAAGTTGACGATTGGAAAAGGAACAGTTATATCCAATTGTACAGTTAATTTACGATAGCCCATGCTAAACAACGGATTAATCTGAAGCTGACAAGGAGAGCATTATGAGCGGAACTCAAGTTGAATTACCGGGACCGGATAATCTGGTTGAGATTTTTGAACAAGCTGTGGAGAAATTCAGAGACAAGGATCTTTTCGGTACCAAAAACACTGAAAAAACCGATTATAATTGGGTGACATACGGTCAGGTAGCTGACCGGGTTGACAATTTGAGAGCCGGACTTGCTTCGGTCGGAATCAAGAAGGGTGATTCAATAGGAATCATAGCGAATAATCGTGTGGAATGGGCCGTGGCTGCATATGCAACCTACGGTCTTTCCGCTAAGTTCATCCCCATGTATGAATCTGAGCTGGATCGAATTCTCAAGTATATCATCGCTGATTCCGGTGTAAAGCTTCTGTTTGTGGCCCGGGATGATATTTTTGATAGAGTTAAGGATTTTCCGGACGAGATTGAAAGTCTTGAAAAGATTTATGTTATTGAAGGTGATGGTGACAATTCGATGGCAGCATTGGAGAAAATTGGAAAAGAAAAGCCTGTATCTTCAATAAAACCTGAGAAATCAGATATTGCCGGATTGATTTACACTTCCGGTACCACAGGCAATCCAAAGGGGGTACTGCTGAGTCACTATAATCTTGCCACCAATGCGATAGCAACAACAATGTCTCTGCCCAATAATGTCAAACCGGGTGACAGAACCCTTTCCTTTCTCCCCTGGGCACATTCTTTCGGACAAACCGCTGAACTGCACATGCTGATCAATTTTGGTGGGCAAACCGGATTCGCCGAAAGTCCATTAACCATTGTCGATGATCTGGCCATGGTAAAACCGACTCTACTGATAGCAGTACCCCGTGTTTTCAACAAGGTTTTCACCGGCTTGAAAGACCGCATGGAAAAAGAAGGGGGCCTACCCAAAAAGCTGTTTGACATGGGATTAACTGAATCGGAAAAAAAGAGGGCCGGCAAAGGTGGATTAATGAATTCACTTAAACTGGGACTGGTTGATAAATTGGTTTACAGCAAGGTGAGGGAGAAATTCGGAGGCCGCATCAAAATGTGTCTCAGCTCCAGTGCTGCGTTGAGTCCCAAAATCGCTGAGTTTTTCTCAGACATAGGTATCCCGGTGTACGAGGCCTGGGGCATGACTGAATTGTCGCCTGCTCATACTGTCAATACATTTGATAAGAATAAACCGGGAACAGTTGGGAGCCCTATCCCTGGATGCTCCCTTAAAATTGACACCTCTCTGTCATTCGATAGTGACAAGGAGGGAGAAATCATCGCGTACGGACCAAATGTCATGGTCGGCTACCACAACCTTCCTGATAAAACGGCGGAGGTTTTTACCGAAGACGGGGGCTTAAGAACCGGAGACCGAGGCTGGATCGACGAAGACGGTTATTTGCATATTACGGGAAGAATCAAGGAGCAATACAAACTGGAAAACGGAAAGTATATTTTCCCGGCAGATATCGAAGAGGCCATTAAGCTGAGTATGTTTATCGAAAACGCCATGGTTCACGGAGCTAACCGCCCCTACAATGTTGCCGTCATCGTGCCGGATTGGATGGTTGTCGACCCTTGGTTGCAGGAGCAAGGGCTTCCGTCAGATCACAAAGAGGCAATTAAGCATCCTAAACTGATGGAAGCAATTGAGGCTGAAGTCCAGAAAACCTGCGGTGAATTTGCTTCTTATGAGGTCCCCAAAAAGCTGGTTCTGATTCCGGAAGCCTTTTCTCCTGAGAATGGTATTTTAACGCCCACATTGAAGCTGAAAAGAAGGGAAGTGCATCGAATACATGGTGATCAAATCGAGGCCCTTTTTGAATCCCCTTAACAACCTGCAGCACATTTAACTTTGCAAACCAAAGTTGGCCTTTTATAGGCCAACTTTCCCGCCCCAAGAGAAAGGCCATTTGTTCATTACCCGGAATTTCGATCTCAAACCAGTGGACTTCTGCTTGTTGACATCCTATGATTGTCTTTTTTACCCGATTGTTATTATTACGTTTACCCTATTTAACTCGCTGTTTAAATTATGGAATATTTACATTTTGATCAATTAGCCGATGAAATTGAGATCCCGAAAAAAGGCATAACAAGCTATTCATTAATAAGTGAGCCACATGTGAGAGTTGTTGTTTTCGGATTTGCTGACGGCGAAGAAATGACAGAACATACGGCAGCTGTCCCTGCTATTGCGCACGTATTAAGTGGCGAGTTTAAGTTTACGGTTCCTGATAAGACCTTTAACTTTAAGGCAGGCAGCTGGATTCACATGGATGCTCACCTGCCACACAGCCTGGTCGCAAAAGGTGATTCGAAATTGGTATTGTATTTATGTCGGGGTCTAAAAAGCGCTGAAAAATCAAATGCAAGGTATAAGTGAACGTTTGAACTTGTCCCGGTAACTAAAAGACGTATTGATAAGGATAGGTCTCCCGGGCAGTATATCATAACCGGGGCGCAGCAATGGGGAGTGCTGAAATCCATACCTGAAAGTCTGACCGGGCGTGCTGTTTTCCTTGATCTGGAAGCTTTGTCACTCTCTGAAATCTCAGGAAGACAGAACCAAAACCGTTTATTCATGCATGGCTCGATTCATCGACCGCTTTTCTGACAGCTGGCTCTGAGCGTCTACCTGTTCCCTCAGCCCATTATGAATTGTTGTGGCAAGGCTCAATGCCTGAAACACGATTTATCGACCAAGAACTGATTCCTGATTTTCACAGCGCCTATATTCGGGCTTATATAGAAAGAGATGTAAGAGTTCTTGCCAATATATCGGATTATCAACTATTCGGGAGGTTTTTAAGACTAATGGCAGCCCTGACTGCTCAAGAGATCAACTACAGTCAGCTGGGCAGAGAATTAGGCTTATCACCAAAAACTGCCGGCAAATGGCTCGAAATGCTGGTCGCTACATTTCAATGGTTTGAAGTCCCTGCATTTTCCGGGAACACCATAAAAAGGATAAGTGGCAAACCAAAGGGATATATTGCAGATACGGGATTGGCTTGCACTTCCCAAGCAATATCAACGCCTTCCGCAATTGCGTCACACCCTAATTTAGGGGCTTTGTTTGAGGCAGCAGTGGTCGGTGAAATCAAAAAACAGTTATCTGTCATGTCACCAAGGCCTAACCTCTACCATTGGCGATCCCATGGTGGTGGAGAGGTGGATTTGATTCTTGAAATGAATGCTGCATTCTATCCAATCGAGATCAAAATAACATCGACCCCTTCCAGGAAAGACACCTCCGGAATAAGCAGTTTTAGAAAAACATACCCTCAATTAAACATTGAAAAGGGGCTTGTCCTAAGTCCTGTGGACCGAATTATTCAGCTTTCAGATCTTGATTGTGCCGTACCATGGGACATTGCCGGAGAATAAATTGTCAATACCTATTAAATCAGTATCTATTTACAAAAATAGGTATGCTGTCACCTGATTTTAACCTGATTTAAAAATAGGTATGCTGTCACCTGATTTAGAAATCCCCCAAATTTAAGTTTTCCGAATAGCATTCACCGGCTGTTTTCAAAAAAAAACAAAAAAAATATTGCGTAGTTAAATGGCTTCATATATATTTGTAGTCAAATAACTACATAACTAATCAGAAAAACCTATAATGCGTATAAGAAGAGACGTTTTTCAAGCCATCGCAGACCCGACAAGAAGAGCCATACTTGTTTTGGTTGCCTCCCAGTCCATGACAGCCGGGGCTATCGCCTCAAACTTTGAAACAGCGCGACCGACTGTTTCGAAACACCTACAAATACTGACTGAGTGTAATTTACTTGAACAAGAGCAAAAAGGCAGGGAGATGTTCTATCACTTTAATCCTCAAAAAATGAAAGAAGTAGCAGATTTTATAGAACCATTTCGGAATTTGTGGGAGCAGAGGTTTAGTAAACTTGAAACCATTATGAAAACGCAGAAAACTAAAAAATAAAAGCATTATGAAACCAAAAACAAAAGTTGTTGCAGAAAAGGACAAGCAAGAATTGATGGTGACAAGGGAGTTTGACCTTCCTTTGGAGCTGTTGTTTAAAGCATACGAGGACCCGGAAATCGTTGAACAATGGATGGGAACAAAGGTGCTCAAGCTTGAAAACAAGAACCATGGCAGTTGGCAAATTGAAACATGTGATACTGAAGGAAATATCGTATTCCGAGCAAATGGGGTGATTCATGAGTTTAGTCCCAACCGGAAAATCACACGAACATTTGAAATGGAAGATTCACAATTTGCTGTTCAACTTGAATTCCTGGAGTTTGAAAAACTGAACGAAGACACCAGCAAGCTTGAAATGCATATAGTCTTCAGGTCCGTTGAGCAAAGGGATCAAATGGTCCAAATCGGAATGCCCAAGGGAATAAACATGGCCCATAACCAACTACAAAAGGTCGTTGAAAGACTGAAGTAAATAGCTTGAAGTCAAAATGAATAAAACGGACAACAAGAAGTGAAAAGGTGAGCAGTTTCTAAATCAGGTGACAGCATACCTATTTCCTAAATTAGTATGTCACCTGATTTGAGGTCCGGGATGATTTGCCCTGGATCAGGATTCTCCAACGCAGCTGAAAGATACCCAGCTATTGTCTCTTCATTGTCTAGGTAGTCACTGGCATCAAACGCGGCAATACCAAGCTTATTTTTGTCTATCATGATTCTTCCTCTTCTATAATTCTTGCCAGATCATGAGCTTTGGCAGTATCTCGTTTTTGGCCTCGTTTTGTCCCACTACAAAGTAGAATATAAACGATAGGTCCAATACGTGAATAGTAAAGCCGGTAGCCTGGTCCATAGTGAATTCTCATTTCTTAAACACCATTTCCTACTGAATCACAGTCACCAAAATTTCCTCATTCCGCTGATCGAATTCTGTCAAGAATTCGAGCCTTACCACGAGAGTCTTTTAGCTTTCGTAATCATGTGTCAAATACTTCAGTCCTTAATATCGTATTCATGTGTTGGTTGTATCCAATTAGATACAACCAAGCAAGCCAGTTTTAGTTCCTTCCCAACGAGGCTGCAGAATAAGTCCCAGGACTTAACTGGCCTCCAATAATTGCCGAAAAATGGTGCTTCTATGTGAATTTTTTTTAATTAGAATCCGCAAAAACAAAACTAAGTGAATACGGAGACTGTATTTTTGCCTCAAAGTTTTAACTTGTACTTATTCTACAGACTCAACGGCGGTTTCACCGGTCGCTATGCCGGCTGTTGGTTAACAATGAACTTGCCAGAACCACTTAACTTGAGACCTGGAGCGGCGATATGCGGTCTGGTGTAAACTTTTGTCGGATTTTAAGTATTTAACATTTTGGGCAAGTCATTTTTGTTGCCAAAATGGCACCAAGAAATGTAATGTTAACAAAGACAAAGAATTTA
>JAKSDL010000142.1 GCA_022360105.1 Pseudomonadota bacterium | reverse complement strand
AGCGCTTAAATAAGGTAAAGTTTTGATAAATTCTGTTGACGAACGGTAGGGCGGCCCTACGTGGCCGCCAAGGGATTAGCCTGTTGGCGGGGACGTAGCCCCGCCCTACCGTTTGATCTATATTCCAAATTCTGTTAATTAAGCGCTTATGGGATCAACTCCTTCGTGAACGGCAAATTCTTGCATGTGGACGCTGAACCCTGGCGTTACATTTTTATGAAATCACGCTAACTTACTGATTTGGAAAGCCCTTAACAAAAAACAGGGACATGAGAATATCAATTCGAAAAGCAACTCCAAAAGATTCAAAGTTCCTTTCATGGATAATTTTAGAAGCATCCCACTCTCACTTGGGAGATAGTTCAGGGTTATGGAACCTGGTCTTTCCCGAATCAGAAGACGACCGGTTGAACTACCTTGAAAAGCTGATACTCTCCAATCATATTTCGTTTTGCCATTTTAGTTTATATCTAATCGCAGAGGTTGATGGAAATCCCGCAGCAGCACTTGCCGGATTTAATCCTAATCTGGTGACGGACGAATGTTTTATAAATGCCCTCGTAGATGTTTTGCCAAAACCGTTGATAAATCCGGTCCTAGGCAGAATGGCTCCTTACGCAACTTGTCTTATCGAACCGGATAAAGACTCGTGGGTAATAGATATGGTTGCAACCAAACCAAAGTACAGGCGATTGGGTCTAAGTAAAAAACTATTGCAATCCGCTTTACAAAATGGTGTTGAGGCAGGATTCAGAAAAGCAGAGTTATTGATCCTAATTGGGAATTTAGCTGCCCGGAAGGCCTATGAAAGCATTGGATTTAAGACAGTTGAAGAAAAGAAGCATCCTGAATTTGAAAAAGCTTTAAACTGCCCTGGTGTTGCTAAAATGACAATGGACAATTTAAAAGTTTAACAACAGCATACAGACCGAATCCATCCTCCTGTCGTTCTTCTCCCTGTGTGAATCCCCTGATACCGGCTTTAGCGGGTGAAACATCGGTAATAGTACATTTTTGATAGAGATTTTTCTTTTCTTGGAGCATAAAATACAGCTATATCGTCAATAATTTTGATTTTAAATGACCACAAAATAATTTTCACTATGAAGACCTCCCTGGACCATTTACCGGAAATCAAACAAGAAGAGCTGCAGGATATTGTTACCATTATCCTGGAAAAGACAGGAAAAAAAACGGAAATGATTCTCCTGTTTGGAAGCCATGCCAGGGGAGATTGGGTTGAGGATCGCTATACCGGCGAGGACGGTATTGTTTACGAATATAAAAGCGATTTTGATATTTTAGTGGTGACACCATCGGTCGAAACCGCCCAAAAATGGGCTTATTGGTCGAGGGTTGAAAAAAAGCTGCAACGCAATGAACTGCTTCGTACCTGGGTGAACCTCTTGGTTATCGACATTCGTACCCTTAACAATGAACTGAAAAAAGGACGTTACTTTTATCGGGATATTCAAAAAGAAGGGATCATGCTCTATGATTCCAAACGCTGTGAACTAGCCGAACCAATGGAGTTAACGGCAGAAGTGCGGAAGGAAGAAGCCGAACTGCATTTCCAAAAATGGTTTGAGAGTGCTGATGAGTTCTTGATCGATTTTCAGAATGCTTTTAAAAGAAATAGTTGGAACAAAGCAGCTTTTGAACTTCACCAAGCCACCGAACGTCTTTTTATGACGATCCTGCTGGTGTTTACCGGCTACAAACCAAAACTCCATGATTTAGATAAGTTGAACAAGCTGGTGATTAATCAGCACCGTTCCTTTGTATCAATTTTTCCCCAATCCACAGAAGAGGAAAAACAGAACTTT
>JAKSDL010000786.1 GCA_022360105.1 Pseudomonadota bacterium | reverse complement strand
TGCAACGGTTCAGACCATACTGGAAACGATGCAAGAAAGCCTTTATCAAAGAGCTCTGAATTTCCAAAAGGAAAATACCCACACGGTGGATTCTTATGATGAATTCAAATCAGTGCTCAAGGAAAAAGGTGGCTTCATCCTGGCCCATTGGGATGGTACAAACGATACAGCAGAAAAAATCCAGAAAGAAACCAAGGCGACCATACGTGTCCTGCCTGGCAATGGCGATAAAGCAGAAGGTAAATGTATGGTTACCGGTCAGCCTTCAAAACAACGAGTGGTATTCGCCATTGCATACTAGACATAGTGGAGGATCGTAGGGTGGATCAAGCGCAGCGGATCCACCAAACAAGGGTTTGAATAAGGGGATTTAACTCGTCAATACCCAGCCCCAAACCGCTAATAATCAATTGACAAGCTTTTCCCCATTATCTAGTCTAAATGTTATAACACCGAGGCGTAGCGCAGTCCGGTAGCGCACATGTCTGGGGGACATGTGGTCGCTGGTTCAAATCCAGTCGCCTCGACCATTCAAGAAGGGCATTCAAGGAATCTTGGATGCCCTTTTCTACTTGAGCCCATCCAAACTCACTCCAAAAGCGGGAGTAGCTCAGTTGGTAGAGCATCAGCTTCCCAAGCTGAGGGTCGCGGGTTCGATCCCCGTCTTCCGCTCCATGATCTGAAAGGCCTCCACGATATTTTTTCACTCTTTTGATATCAGCTTAAAAATTTCTGTATAACTTTCTATCCTTGTTTTTCCGTTTTTGCTATCCAGGTTCAACTTTCAGAACCGCACAAAAAAACTCGAAAATAGGGCAAATCATGTCAAAATCAGAAACAGACCAATTCAATCAGGCATATCAAAACAATGGCCAGATTTTCGTGAGACGTAGCGATTTAATCCAACTATTAGGATGGACTAGGGAAAAACACGAATCTGCTATTCGTGAGGTATGTTTTTTTAAGCTATTCCACCTCGAAGCTGAAAACCCCTGCTATTCGATCCGAAAAATTGAACCGGAACTGCCAGACCGGTGCTGCTGGGAAACTGGCAGGCTCTTTGAGTACGATCAGGATTAATAGGCTTATATCTTTGTTGATGTTGGTAATGGTTGGTCAAAAGAGGAAACAGCCAAGGACTATGAAGACGGGTTGTTAATGAGTGAGGATTAACGCCTTTTTCGGCGAAAGTTAACCTAAAGCCGGGAGAATCCCGGTTTTTTATTATTTGACATATACCCAATATTTGGGTACAAATTAAGCATGGAATATACGGTCATCATTAAAAAGAGAATTCTCAGAGGACTATCAAAGCTCCCGGAACTGATTCAAGAAAAATTTGAATACCTTGTTGATGGACTTGAAAAGAACGGCCCGGTTCAGCCTACATGGCCGAATTATTCCAAGCTTGGAAAGGATGAATATCATTGTCACCTGTCCCGTTCATGGGTAGCATGTTGGAAACATGAAAAGGGCACGATCATCATAGAGGTTTATTATGTTGGTAGTCGCGAAAAAGCCCCATACTAAAATACCGGTGTTTGAAATCCGTGGTGAAATCCCTGCTGAATTGCTGGATTACATCAAGGAGAAAATGGAATTCACCGTCGATATTGACGATGACGACGGGGACGAATATGTCAATATCACAGAAACCAACTGGTACGAAGAGCGGAAGGCGAACCGCACACCCGGACAAGCTATCCGGGTATACCGTGATAATTTCGGCTATTCTCAAGCAAAACTGGGTGAAATGCTGGGTGGATTGTCCCGACAAAAGGTTTCTGATATGGAAAACAACCGGCGGGGAATTAGCAAGGAAATAGCAAAAAAGCTCTCTACGATATTCAAGATTTCAGTGGATCATTTTATTTAGCCCGACTCATACGGCTGCATCGTCGGAACTTGTCACCCGATGCTTTCAAGCTAGCATTGGGAAGAGCGGTGTAATGTAAACAAATCAATGGTTATAAGGAGAAAGCAAAGGTTAATTCTATCTGTTGCTAAACAACAGATAGAAAACCCAACTCCGGTAACGGTATACATATTTTAATAATGAGTACAACACGTTCATCCCTTTTTGCTTGTATTTTTTATAGGCTTTTCTGATCTCTTTATCTTTATCACTAACTTTAAGGATACTTCCGGCAACTATCTTAGATTTGGTATCTGAAATCTTTTCTTCCACAAGGTCCCCAAGTAGGATGAATTTTTCTGGATAATGCTATGGTATATCTGCCCATTTCATTTGATTGTCTTAATGCAGAGAAAACCTGTCGAGTTAGCAAGTTTAACGATTTTGTTTTGCCTTTTCCCTTGATATTTAGCAACCTGGGAGCTTAAACTTCATGGTCACTTCACCGGAATCTTTATTGATGGAAATCATTTTGCTATTGTCATCGGATTGTTCGATTTTTTGTCCGGTTGCCATTTCTAGCAGACCACTGATGAAGCTCATACCGTTGTTTAAAACCTCCTCCACTTTTTCAACCGGTTGACCTTCGAATAGCCTATTTTGTGCTCCACCAGTGCTTGCCAACTCGGTTGATTCTTCTTGAGTACTTGTTGTTTGCTTTATAAGTTCACTACCTTCTTCAGCGTCATACCCAATTGTATTTTCCTTCTCCTTGAGGACCTCCGGATTTAGAAAATGTGGGGTATCTTGAGGAATTTCCTCGCTTCTATTGTCTTCTGGTGTGGTATTGAATTGTTCGCCGTCTATCATGCCTTTGAGCTTATTCAGTAACTCCTGCCGTTTTTCCTGGGAAAACTCCACTGTGTCAGTCGTGCCGTCAAACACGCCCTGAAACAGGTCTGTTTTGATCTGAAGGCCAGCCAGGATCCTCTCTTCGATGCTGTTTTTGGCAATCAAGTTAATGACGTTAATCGTGTCATTTTTCTGCCCGATACGATTGACCCTGCCAATTCTCTGGTTGATTTTGGCTGGATTCCATGGCAGTTCGAAGTTAATCACACAATCCGCAGCTTGAAGGTTAAGCCCTGTTCCGCCGGCATCGGAAGCCAGGAAAACCTTACAATCAGGATTGTTGGTGAATTCATCGATCAATGGTTGTCTTTTGTGTACAGGTATTTTACCGGTCAATTCAACGAAATCGATTTTTGCTTTGGATAAGTGTTTTGCAATCAGAAAAGTCATGGTGGTCCATTCGCTAAAGATGACTACTTTTCTCTCGTTTTGCACAACCAGATCATCCAAGATGCTTTCAAGTTCCTTGAGTTTTGGAGAGATATTGGTTTCGCGATCGATCAAATAGGTCGAATTGCAAGACATTCTCATCATTAATAAAAGCCGCTGGATCTTTTGCAGGTCCATTGGCGTCAGAAATTTTTTATGAAGGATTGGAGCGAGGGATGCCGCAAAACTGTTATGAATCTCCTGTTGTTGATAGTTGAGATCAACGAAATAATCGTTGTTAACCTGCTCAGGCAGGTCGGTTAAAACGTCTTCTTTTTTGCGTCTGATAACAATCGGTTTCAACTTTTCGTGCAACTGGTCCAGGTTTCTATACCCGAGGATTTTACCCTTCTTCTCGCGACTAAGCATGAAATAGTCACCGGCAAACCTCCAAAGTGGAGCCAGATAATCAGAATCTAAAAACTGAATAATGGAATAGACATCTTCAAGTTTGTTTTCAAGGGGAGTACCAGTTAAAACAATGCCGTGTTTTTTAGGGATTCTTTTGACGGCATCAGCAGTTTTTGTCTCGAAGTTTTTAATTCTTTGCGCTTCATCCAAAATAACCAGATCGGGGTTAAAGGAGGTCAAGAGCGCCACATCTTTGCGAACGGCTTCGTAATTGGTAACTTTAAAGAGACTGTCCGTTTGATTGTAGGCTTCCTGACGTGAAACTGGGGAGCCCATCACTACTGTGGCAATCTCGTCTGTAAATTTCTCAATTTCTCTTTTCCACTGCTCTTTCAAAGAAGCCAGGGTGACGATCAGCACTTTTTCAAAACCAAGGATTTGTCGTTTGAGAATTGCCAGGGTGATTGCTTGAATCGTTTTACCCAATCCCATTTCATCGCCTATGAGCACAGCTTTGCGATATAGTCCGAATTCTACACCTTTCTGCTGATAGGGATAGAGTTGAGTTTTGAGGAAATCGGTATTAGGAAACGGTTGCTGTGAGAGTTGAATAAGATTTTGCTCTTGCAATACTTCATCAAGCTTTTCCAGTACAATGTTCTCAATTTTTACGCGCTTATTTTCATATATTTTAAAGAACAAGTACTGAATCTCTGTGAGAAGCCTTTTTTTATAGGTCCCCTCCAAATCAAAATATTCACCAAGGGTCTCTAGGATGTCTTCGATTTCTTCATGCGGACGTTCATTGAACAGTTTTGGACTGTTCGTTATTGAGTCCCAATAAATATTGATAAATGGAAAGCGTTCGGCATCAATCCTCTCGGAAAAAGCATCATCTTCGCGAAAAAATTCAGTTAAATGAATGATATGCTTACAGGTCGCCATCTGGTTGGTCAGATAATCCGGGCAGGTACAAAATGTGCCAAGCCATCCTGCGGATTAAGCATAGTCACTTTGTATTGACGACTCTTTTCCGTTTCAACGATGTGTTCTCCTTTGAACATATCTCCGAGTTTTAATATGTATTTTTCTGATTTTGCTCTTGAGACCCTGTCTTGCATGGCTTGGGCTTTTATTTCTTCTGCCGTAAGAAATTGCTCCTCGATTTCTTGAGATTCTGTTTTCTGGTCAAATTCCATGATTTTATTTTCAATATCCAATAGAACGGCAACAGTGTGTTTGCACCCCTTGCCTGGATAAGGGCAGCTGCAGGATGTCTGAACCTTGTTTTCTTCGAATTCTATTGCAATGTGATAATCACCATAATTTCCATCCACTTCATATTCAAAGCTTCCCTGGTCCGGATTAAACTCCAAGCATGAATACCCTCCATTGTCATAAATTAAGGTCCCTCTCTTGAAAATAGCTTTAGAATCTGCAATTTCGTTTTGTATGTAGGCAGTGTTTAAAAAATCCATAGGTTTCTCTGGGCTTGCAAAACTTGATCAAATGTAATTGTGGTGTGTTTCCACATAGTAAAAAGATAGATTTTTAGTCGATTAGGATGAGGCGTTTTTTTAATCGACCTATCGAAAATCCATAACAGCATCAACCTTGCAATTTTGACCAGTGTTTGCTTTGAGAGTTTTTATGTTTAAGGCGAGAGATAGCGATAACCCTGGGGGGTTATCGTTGCCAGCTGAGTAAACATAAAGAGCAACCTTATTATTTCTGTCGGCAGGCTCAGTGATAGGAATGATCTCTAATGCTGAGAGAATTGAATCGACTTGTGATTGGAGACGATCGGAACCACTTTTTAAAGCCCCAAAGCGCAATTCGCTTGCAACAAAGATACTTGTGCAAATGCTGTTTTCGCCACGTCTAATAATTTCTTCAGCCACAGCGCCTTGAGGATTGCGAGCCAAATCAGAAAGGATATTGGTATCGAGCAGAAATCGTATTTGCAGATTCATATCTTGATATCATCCAAAGGCAATAGTCCTGAATCGGGGTCTGGGAATTCGTCTTGAATCGGCTGCAATTGGGACAGAATAGAAAGTAGCTTTCCCTTTTGAACAGGTTCAACAATGAGACGATTACCTTCTTTCCTTATTATTGCCTCATCTCCCTCCATTTCAAATTCTTTTGGAATTCTGATGGCTTGATTTCGTCCGTTACGAAAAATTTTTATGTGTCGCTCATTGGTTTTCATATATCCTCCCGGCATATATTTAAGCATTTGCCAGGTTGTGTTTTTGATCAATACCGCGGTAGCTGATTTCTCAGGAGCTAGTTAGATTCCCACCGCCCGACGAATCAATTTACCTTTCAGTCGTTTAAAGGGCTTGTAGTTCGTAATGGTCAAGCTATCCAAATCGATAGGAGAATGAGTCAACAGTTCGTATCCGGATGAGGTCACTAGTACGGTATCTGAGTGACGAAACCCTCCGATTTCAGGGATATAAATACCAGGTTCGATACTGATCACCATGTTTTCCTGTAAAGTTTCATCACTTCCCTCGGCGACATACGGTCCTTCATGGTTGCCCAGTCCGATGCCATGCCCGGTTCGGTGTAAGAGATTCTCGGCAAATCCGTTTTCACGAAGATAATTATTAGCAGCAGCATCAACCTCAGCACATGGAATGCCCGGTTTAACAAGGTCCATGGCGCATTTTCCGGCGGCTGTCATGTGTTCAAAAAGTTCTCTTTCATCTTTAGTGGGTTGTTGATGAAAATAAGTTCTTTCCACTTCCGCTGAATAGCCGTTGATTCTGTGAAAAGACATCGCAACAAGCGGTCCGGATTGTAATCTATCCTCCGCCTTGGGTATTCCATGGGGTTGCGAGCTGAATGGAGCGGGCCAGGTTACAGTCAGGAAAGAGCTCGTAACCGGGTCATAATCGCCAGATCTTAACACTTCGACCTGTAAGCTTTTGGATAAAGAGAATATTTCAACAACCGACGCCCCAAGATAGCTGGCATTTAAAATTTTGCTCATGCCAATATCGGTGTAGTCAGCGGTTTTTTTGATCATTGCAACTTCAGCAGGTGATTTGACCAGTCTCATTTCCTCAATCAGAGGCATGGGACTCAAAGAAAAGTCTCTTAATTTTCCTGCTATTTCCAGACTTAACGATGGTTCGACACCCACATTTGAAACATTGCCCAGGATCTGTTGTAAGATTTCCGGCCAGCCGGAACCCTGGGGTGAAGGGTATTCCCAATACGCCACCACATTGCCGATTCCGGCTTTCTCCATGTGCTCCTTTTCCAACATGGGCACAACCAGTGTTGGCTCCCGACTCGGCCAAATCACAATGAAAAAAGGGCGTTCCAACGGCTTGTAACTGGCTCCGGTCAGGTAATAGATGTTTTCCTCCGAAGATACTAGAAAGGCGTCCAGTGCGCGTTCGGAAACAGTATTGCTCAAGATGGTTCGTCTGTTTTGGTACTCTTTTTTGGTTATCATTTTGTTGTTTTTGTATTGGTTTGGCTGCTGGGAGACGATCAATTAAATCATCCATTAAGCCGTGAATCATATAATTAAATGTATAGATCGCAGGAATCGAACTCTATCGTTAGGAGTAGTAGACAAGGTTTTTAGTACTTCTTCAAACGGTATTTGAAAAGTCTAAAAATACTGTTCAAACATAAATTAATTTAGTCGGTTGGAAATAGATCAGTGAATTGAAACCTGGTTTTATTCCTTCTTTGAACGGTTCGATAGCGAATTTTTCTAGTGTGATAGTCAATCAGCGGATGAATTGTTAAATAGTCATTCGAATTCTTCCCCTGTGTTTTAAGACACTGACATCGTCGTTCTTTCAAAAATACTGACATAATTGAGTTTTTCTGGTAGATGATCAGGAATTTTTCTCAGATAAGTAATCGAATAAGAATTAACTAATCTAACGAGGTTTGAAAAATGGGTGGAAATAAAGGAAACACTATATTGTATAAAGTTGGGATCGGGTTGATCACACTGATTCTTCTCATAACCGGCCATTCTTTTGCCCAGGATCTTCAAAAGGCCAAAGTATACAAGGGCGATGAAGATATTGAACAATGGGTGATGAGTGAAAAGCTTGATGGGATCAGGGGATATTGGGATGGGACACAGCTTAAAACCAGAAAAGGGGTATTAATTAACGCGCCGGACCGGTTTTTGAAGAATTTCCCGCCATTTGAACTGGACGGAGAGCTGTGGAGCGACAGGAACCAATTTGAGTTTATTCAGTCTGTGGTTCTTGATAAAAAGCCTTCAGCGGATTGGCGAAAGATTACCTATAACATTTTTGAGGTACCAAACGCGCCAGGGGATTTCCCTGCACGTTTAAACAAGGCTGAAGAATGGTTTACTAAACACCCGAATAAGTTTGTGCGGATAATCCAACAAGTTACCTGTGCAGATAAAGATCATCTCCGGCAATTCCTGGCCGAAATTGAGTCCAAAGGAGGTGAGGGGGTGATCATTAAAGATCCCAAGTTGCCATATCACACGGGCCGCAGCGCCCATGTCTTGAAAGTCAAAAACCATGAAGATATGGAAGGCACAGTCATTGAAATTAATCCGGGAAAAGGCAAGTTTGCGAATATGATGGGCAGCCTCACCCTGAAGCTTGATAATGGGATGATTTTTAAGCTCGGAACCGGATTTTCAAACGAAGTCAGACAACATCCTCCGCAAATCGGTGAGGTTGTGACCTTCAAGTATTTCGGTTTCACCAAAAAGGGAAAACCAAAATTTGCTTCTTTTCTACGAGTCAGGGGGGATTGATAAGGCATCAAACAGGATGTGGGCTTCTTTTTGCTTGTCTGTTTTTACTCCGAAATATGATGACCAAAAAGCAAGAGATTTAGCATCCCATTCCCCTTTTAATGGATTTTTTACCACCTTGATTATTTGATCTTTTGGGAATTGACTGAATAGCCAGTTCGTTTCTCTGATATCGCCATATAGCAATACATTTGTTGCAATGCGTTTGAAATCTCTACCTAAATCCAAGCTTTTAAGATCATAAGACCACAATACACCTTTTAAAAAATCGGGGACTTCTTCTGATTGCTTTCCCATTTATGATATCTATCTGGTTTAATGAGTAATCTTTTTCTTAAGTATAGCTTTTTGAGAGATTTTTTGCATTCCTAATGTTAAGAATCTCTTTATAAATAGCTATAAATTCAGCCTTCCAAGCTGAGGGTTGCGACTAGTTTGCAGAAGGCTGAAATTCCATCAAATCAGTGCAATGGCGTCGATTTCCACCTGGCAATCCAGGGGGAGTCTGGAGACTTCCACGCAGACTCGGGTTGGTTTTTCGTTTGAAAAGAACTGCCCATAGATTTCGTTCATTTTAGCGAAGTTGTTGAAATCAGCCAGGTATACGGTGGCTTTGACTATGTTTTCCATTGAAGAACCTCCGGCTTGCAGGATCTCTTTAATGTTATTCAGTACCTGCTTTGTCTGTGCCTGAATATCTCCTTCCACCAGCTTTCCTGTTGCCGGATCGATCGGCGTCTGGCCTGAAACAAAGAACAGGTTGCCTGCCTTGATACCCTGTGAATAGGGACCGATCGCAGCCGGTGCTTGATCGGTATGGACGATTTCTTTACTCATAATAACCTCCTATTGGTTTGATTTAAGAAGTAATTTCAAAATGACAGGTAAAATGCCTTAGATATTTCTGCTGGTGGATGATCTTATAGCCGGGAATCTGTTTACGACCATTCCAGACAGTATCGATTACTTCGATCAGATAATCGACATGACTCTGCGTGTAAACTCTTCTGGGGAATGCCAATCGTACCAATTCCAGAGGTGAAGCTATTTCATTGCCATCCTTATCCACTTTGCCAAACATGACACTGCCCAACTCGACACCCCTGATTCCTCCTTCCAGGTAAAGGGCATTCACAATGCCAATGCCGGGATACTTTAACGGATCGATGTGAGGCAGGAACTTCGCAGCATCTAGAAAGACGGCGTGTCCACCGGAAGGCTGCACAATTGGAATTCCACGTTTGATCAATCGGCTTGCCAGGTATTCAATTGTGGCATGGCGATAAACCTGGTAATCGTAATCCAGTGCTTCCATCAGTCCCACTGCAATCGCCTCCAGATCTCTGCCTGCCAATCCTCCATAGGTTGGAAATCCTTCCCGCATGATCAGCAGATTTTTAAACTGCTCTGCCCACTGATCGTTATTGCAGACAAGAAACCCGCCTATGTTGGCAAGACCATCCTTTTTACAACTCATGGTGGCACCATCGGCATAACCAAACATCTCTTGTGCAATTTCCAGCAACGGCTTATCCCCATAGCCCATTTCCCGTTCCCGCACAAAATAGGCGTTTTCAGCAAAACGACAGCAATCGATGATTAAGGGAATCCCATGTTTTTCCAGGATTCGCTTGACTCCGCGGATATTGGCCATGGATACGGGTTGCCCCCCTCCGGTGTTGTTGGTCACCGTTATCATACAAAATGGAATTTTTGCCGGTCCATGCTCCCGGATGCAAGCTTCCAACTTGTCCAGATCCATATTGCCTTTGAACGGTGCATCCTTTTCAGTGTCCAATCCTTCATCACACAGAAGGTTTTCAGCAATTCCACCAGAGAATTCAATATTTGCCCTGGTAGTATCGAAATGACTGTTATTGGGGATGATATCCCCTTTTTTAATTAAAGTATGAGCCAGAATGGATTCGGCGGCCCTGCCTTGGTGGGTCGGCAAGACATGACCGGTCCCTGTAATGGTTTTGACGGTTTTTTCGAATTTCTTCCACGATTTGCTGCCGGCGTAGCTTTCGTCTCCCAACATCATGGCAGCCCACTGCTCGGTCGACATGGCTCCCGTGCCACTATCTGTCAACAGATCGATGCAGCAATCCTCAGCATCCAGCAAAAACACATTTAAATGTGCCTTTTCCAGGGCTTCTGTCCGTTCCTGTCGGTTGATCACCTTGATGGGCTCAGTTGTCTTGATGCGAAACGGTTCAATAATGGTCTTCATTGTTACATCCCCTTTTTGTCTAGATATCGTTTAATGGATCGGTTTTCAAAATCCCGCTTGCAAGTCGCTTTTGAAAAACCTCTACCGGTGTATCCCTCGTATCTCTGATTTATACCCTCATCCTTTCGCTGTGTAAAACCATATTGTTATTGGTTGGAAACCGTCTGAATTGCCGGGTGCACCAAAATTTCGAGCCCCCCAATGACGAATCAGGTGATATTGAGTGTCATCCCTAAGGGACTTTTTAGGTGCAGGAGGCATTAAACCAGGGTTAAAACCACCGGCTACTATTTTTTGCTCCTGCGGAGCTGGCAATCAACCTGATACAAGGCATTATGATTCTGTCCTTGTACGGTGCTTGAATTGCTCTTACCGGGAAGAATCAGACTTTAGGGGTAGGATATTGACGGATTTGTTAGCAGCGTTGATATTTGGAGTAAATTTGGTTTTTTAACAATCGATACCTGGTAATTGGATACTCTGTAGAAGATGCCGCTTAATTGAGATGCGTCCCTCATTCAAAAACACTGGAAAAATGAAAGTAAGAAAGTCGGAAGAAGAGGATTTAACAGCTCTAGCTACCTGGTTTAATTCTCAAGAAGAAGCAACTCGTTGGGGAGGCCCAAAAATACGTTTTCCAATCGATATCAAACAACTGAAGGAAGATTTGCAATGGGGTTTCGCTAAATCGTTCTCTTTGGTGAACGAAAATGAAGTACTTGGTTTTGCCCAGATGTTTGATCGTTTCGGGTTC
>JAKSDL010000050.1 GCA_022360105.1 Pseudomonadota bacterium | reverse complement strand
TCGATCGCGATTCGGGTCTGATCGCACACAGCTTTGATGAACGCAATCCGGCCGTGCTCAAAATGCTCGATATGTCGATTACAGCCTGTCGCAAGGCCGGTAAATATGTCGGCATCTGTGGCCAGGGCCCGTCCGATCATCCCGATCTGGCGAAGTGGCTGCTGGAACGTGGTATCAGTAGCATCTCACTTAATCCGGATACGGTGATCGACACCTGGCTGTTCTTGGCGGATCAGAAGGCCGAGTGATCCGGAGGCGGAAAAACGGGCATCAGGCAGGCGACCGTAACACCACAATTCGTTGATACAACAGCCACGGGATTTGTTTCCCGAAAACTGCGTAGTTGGGTTTCAAACAGACTTAGTAGCCTAACTGTACCCACGTTTTACTTGTGTGTTTGTGTCTATTGTCTGATCAGATCTAGCATGGTTTGCTAAAACTGGTTATACAGATACTCTGGTTAACGGAGGGCAGGATTCTCAGGACGAGAGGCGTTTTTTTGATGGCAGCAAGGTAAGCATTTGCGTCACATGTAACGGGTTCCCGTTCTACTGTCGCGATGATGCGAGAATGGCCACGAGGTAGCCTCTGATGGAAACAATTCATCACAAGCTCCAGCAGTTTGATCCGGGAATCGTCTGGTTAGACAAGAACAACCGGATCCTGGCGATGAATGGCGTCGCGGCCGAGACCTTTGGGGCCCAAAGTAGTGAGCTTGTCGGTCAAGGAATACTACAACTTCATCCTGAGCAGAGTAGAGAGAAAGTCGCTTTCCTTCTTGCGCAGTCCTCATGCCCCGAGGATTCCCCACCTCCAATGACCATGATGATCAACATTCCCGAGAGGGTATTGCTGGTCAAGGTCGCGAAAATGTTTGGAGAAACGGATTTTATCGGGACCTGTATGGTGTATTACGACCTGACCGACATCACGATGGCGCGAACAGGAACAGATGAAACCGTGCAAGACACACCGGGGCGTCTGTATAAGTTACCTGTCTATAAAGACAGGCGAATTCTATTGATTGACTTGAACCAGGTTCGATCGATAAAGGCGGATGGTCACTATTCGTCGCTCTATACCGGTGATGATACATACCTTTGCAACCTGTCTTTATCCGACCTTGAAAAGCGTCTGGACAAGGCCGATTTCGTGCGCGTACATCGCAGTTATTTGGTGAACCTTCGTTCGGCGATGGCGTTCGAAAAAATCGATGAACATTGCCATTTGGTGATCGAGGGCAAGGAACAGATACGTGTGCCTATCAGTCGAAACAAGGTATCAAAGATAAAAAGCTTGCTTGGAATAAGCTGACTCAGTCATCGATTAGCAGCAGTCTTCTTCAATTTGACCGAGCAGATTCAGTGCCTCCGTATCTTCGTTTTCTTCAAACAGATCACGAACAGTGTTGATTTGGCTGCAGGTGAAGAAGAGTTCGTCTTGACCCAGTGAGATTCGGTTTTCGAGTTTGGTTCGAAAATACTCGGAAAGCTGCGACGAGTTCTGCGCATACCTCTCAATATATCGGGCCAACTTCTGTGCTTTCCCGTCGCAATCCAATCCCGAGAAGCTGATGTATCGATCGGTATTTGTGTCCGGCATCCTTCAAAAACTCCAATTTAAGCGGTTAGTGTTCCAGAAACTTCGTACATGATGAAAACGCCGAGGCTGATCGCCAGCAGCCCAGCGCCAAAGCTTATGTAGCGTACTGCGCCTACCCAGCGATTCTCAGCGATCGCTAGCGGCCATGATGCTGCCATGGTGAGTAAGCCCATGCCGAGAACGGACCCCAGTCCAAACAGGACTACATACACCAAGGCCTCTGCAGCCGAATGCGTCATTGCTACGGCAAGCGCCAATAGCGAGGCGGAGCCCGCAGCGCCATGCATGAGACCGACGGCTACCATGCGAAAAGGCGGGTGGCTGTGCTCATGGGCTTGATAGTCGTGGTCCGTCAATAATTGATGGTCCGTGTCATGGGTATGGAAGTGGACGTGGCGCTTGCCGTCTTCGTGTTTGTGGGCATGTAAATGCGCGGATTGCTGCCGAACGCGGTAGAACACATGGATACCAAGGGCGATCAACATACCGCCTACGGCAAATT
>JAKSDL010000061.1 GCA_022360105.1 Pseudomonadota bacterium | reverse complement strand
CGGACATCAAAAAAAAATGGAACCAAAACAAACCTTTCAGTCATCAAATGATTTTTCTTATACCCAGTTACCGGTGTTAAAGAAAAAAGTGTTTCGTTTGGGCATTGCTGGCAACTATGGCTTGGAATCCGACAGCATTCGCTGGGCGGCGGAACATGGGGCCAACTATTGGCTATGGGGAGCCTCGTTTAAAAAGGTGACGGAAGGAATCGGTGAGGTGATCAAGCAAAACAGGGAGAAACATGTCGTTGCGCTGCTGGGTTGGGGCTATTACGGAGGTCAGATTCGAAAGGGTGTGGAGAATGCCTTGCGCAAGCTGAAAACGGAATACATCGATGTGTATAAACTTGGCTGGCTGAGTAAAACATCATTTTATAACTCAAACACAGTCAAAACCCTGTTGCAGCTGAAAAGGGAAGGCAAGATTCGAGCTATTGGAACCAGTATTCACAACCGCAAGAAAGCCGGAAAGCTGGCCCTTGATTCAGAGATCGATTTGTTTATGATTCGTTACAACGCAAAACATCCGGGGGCTGAACAGGATATTTTCCCCCATTTGGAAAAACGGAATCCGGGCATCGTTGCCTATACAGCCCTTGCCTGGACACAACTCACAAAACAATTGAAAAAAGTGGAAATTGATCCCTGGCCTGGCGAAGAAAAGAGCGTACCTCCACTGACTCCCGCACTGTGCTATCGATTTGTACTGTCCAATCCTCATGTACATGTCGTATTGACCGGTCCCAGAAACCAGGAGCAGCTGAGTCAGAATTTCAAAATGATGGAACAGGGAAACCTGAATGAGGAAGAACTAACTTGGGTTCGTAACTACGGTCAATTGGTTAGAACCAAAAAGAGGATGGACTATATCTAATCCTCAAAGCAGTAGATTCAATTGGACCATCCGGTTGCAACCAAACATTATCAAGACATTACATCGATTACAAGGATTTAGCAGCTTCCTCCAGCTTTATAACTAACTGATCAATATCAATGGGCTTCATCAGGTAATCAAAGGCACCCAGCCGCATGCCCTCTATTCCTTCCCGGGTTGAACCGTGCCCGGTAAGAATCAACACCTTGATTCTTTTGTTTATCGCTTTTATCTGTTTGAGTACTTCCAGACCGTCCAGACCCGGCATTTTTAAATCTAACAAGACAATATCAGGAGAGTCGGACTCAATGATTTGCAAGGCTTCATTGCCATCAGTTGCAATTGACGTTTGAATTTTTCTCAGGTTTAGTCTCTCTCCCAGCGTAGAGACAAATTCTTCTTCATCATCCACCAGCAGTACTCTTTTCTCCATTGCTAACTCCTGTTTGTTGTTGATGAATTTTTAGAAAAACGGTGAAAGTTGTTCCTTCGTCCACTTTACTGTCTACTTTGATATCTCCTCCAAGTTTTTTAACGATGCCATAGGTAATTGACAAACCTAATCCGGTGCCACTGCCTTTTTTTGTACTGAAAAATGGTTCAAAAATATGGGACAGGGTCTCTGCGGGCATGCCGCACCCGTTGTCTTTGATAGCAACTGATATACGTTCACTGTCTACCTGCTGTGAGGTAATGGATATCGTCCCTCCATCAGGAACTGCTGCAAACGAATTGGTAACAATATTTAACAAAACCTGCTGCAACTGGCCTTTGTCTGAAGCAATTGCGGGTAGTGTCGGTGAAAGTTGAAGATCAATAATAATCTTGCGATACAGGGCTTCTTTTTCCAAAAACCCCAACACCTCTGTTAGAACATGATTAACATCCAGATTCTCGAAATGAACTTCCATCCTGCGTGCAAATCCCAATAATCGATGAGTGATGGTTTTGCAGCGATCAACCGAATTGATGATAGAATCAGTGATCTGCAGGAACTTCTTTTTTTCAGAAACATTTGTATCTATTTCAATCAAATCTTTTAATAATCCGGCTTTTTGATCAACAATGGCCATGGGGTTGTTGATTTCATGTGCGACCCCGGCAGCCAGTCGACCGATAGATGAAAGTTTATGGTTATGCTCCAACTCTCTGATAGCAAATTCACGACGTTCATCAGCATCTTTCAGCTGATTTACCAGAAAGTCCGATATTTTGATGACTGCCAAAATGATCAAAACACTACCTGCGATCAAGAGTAGCAACATTTCGGATTGCAGGGCATACCATGACTTTAACAAGACGGATTGAGATTTTATGACAACCAGCAGATAATCAGCCGTGGTAAGGCTTGATATAGCAATTAACATTTTGCCTTTGCCCAAAGGATCTTCTATTTCACGCATTAGTGATCCATAAGAACCAGTTTGAATAGGCAGTGATACCTGGTCCAGGATATTCCCGTAAAACTTTGAGTGTGTCTGAATGGTGCCGGTGCTGTTTATAAGAAATGCATCGCTTTCCGCTTCCACGCTCATGGCAGCTATAATCCTGTCAAAAATCTTGGCATCCAGAGTAGCACGTAGAAACCAGGCCTGGCCTTTCTCATTGAATTGCTGGACTGCAATAGCAATATGCGGAAAATCCCGATATCCCATAAAAACATCGCTGATGTAATATCCCTTGACATTTGCTTCATGAAACCAACTCTGCTCTGAATAGTCTTTCCCTAACAAATCATAGGGACCGGCATAAGCAACTTGATTACCGTTGCTATCAATAACTCCCAAATCAACAAAGCCACCGAATTCCTTTTTAAAAATACGGTAAAGCCTGTTCATGTTGGTGTCATTGGAAAGATATTCAAAAGAGTGAGAAGCGGCAATGGATCTCACAGTTGAAAGTCTTTCCTCCAGCAGCAAATCAAAGGAATGAACTGTTTTATGCATCATCAGGCGAATAGGTGTAAGAACCTCTCTTTTCATATTCGCTTGATATTGGTAGTAGTTCAGGCCGGCCATGGTGAGCAGGGGAATGATCGTCACCAGAATCATGAGAAGGGTTATTTTCTTTTTCAGCACACCATAGCGCTTGGTAGGATGGATGTCTTTATGATAATCCAGAATCCCTCGTTTAAAAGGCCTGGAGAGGAGTTTTAAGATTGAAAAACGATTCATGCCGGTTTAGTCCTTTAAAATCGCTCCTGATGATAATTCACCTTTTTTATAGGTAGCAAGTGCAGCACTGTAAGTACCAATGACAGAATCTATCACTTCTACTTTCTTCCAGATCAAATAATGATAGTATTCTTCTTCTATAGCACCGCAAACGACTACCTGCACACCCTCGGTTAGAATTTGATGACAAAGCTGTTCTGCGGAAGCCTGGGGAAGAACAATAATTTTTTCTTTTTCGTGATCTATTTCACTGTCCGTGTGTGTCACCAGGATCTCGGTGGCCAGATCAAACCTGGGTGCGACGTCGCTTCCAAAAATTGGTATCAGAATTTTTTTACTAATCATCAGTTTAAGCCATATTTTTTCATTTTGCGCCAAAGGGTGCTTCGCCCCCAACCAAGAATATTTGCAGCTGCGCTTTTTTTGCCGGCGGTTTTGCGAAGAGTGTCAAGAATGAGACGTTTTTCCGCATCGGCCCAGCTGTTCCCTGCAAAGCTTTCCACCGTCGATACTTGCTGTTCGGTTACAGCCAAAGATTTGGGTTCCCGTGTTTCCGAAGCTTCCGATTCGATCAGGTAAGCAGGCAAATGATCCATTTCCACCCTTTTTCCATCACAAAGGTTTATTGCGTATTCGACTATATTTTTTAACTCTCGCACATTTCCCGGAAATTCGTAACGACTTAATAGTTGCATGACTGATTTGGAAAAACCTTGTACTTTCTTTTGCAATTTACTGTTAAGAGCATTACGAAAGTGATCGGCCAGGAGTTGTAAATCGCCTTCTCTTTCTCTCAGCGGAGGTAAATGAATGCGAACAACATTCAGCCTGAAAAGCAAGTCCCGCCGAAACATTCCCTGTGCTACCATATCTTCCAGATTGCGATGAGTTCCCGCAATGACCCTGACATTCGCCTGGAATCCTTTTGTGCTCCCCAAGGGATAAATCACCTGGTCATCCAGAAAAGTCAACAGTTTGACTTGAAGGGGCTGCGGCAAATCTCCAATTTCTGTTAAAAACAACGTTCCGTCATGGGCGAGTTTGAACCGACCGGGTTTATTTTCAACAGCACCTGTAAAAGCACCTTTTTGATGGCCAAACAGTTCGGATTCAAGCAGGTTTTCCGGCACAGCTCCGCAGTTGACCTTGATAAAGGGGGCTTTGGAACGATTGGATGCCTTATGTAATGCCTCTGCTAATAAATCCTTTCCAGTTCCGGTTTCTCCCGTAATCAATACTGAAGAGTCACTTTGGGCCAGGATTGGAAGGACTTGGTAAACGCGTTCCATTTGTGGACTTCTACCTATCAAACTGGCAAAGCTAAAGGCATGCTCGCCGCCGGGATCGAATGGTCCGGTTAGCCTTAAATCTTCCACAGTTTCCAGAAATGCCACACGTTTTTCGTTTTGATTAAACAGGCTGGTAAATGACAGGTTTACCGGGATTCGTTGTCGATCCTTGTTGACAATATCGCTTTCCTCATGCACCGATTCAAGCATTTCCGGCTTTCTGCGAACCGGACATTGCCTGACACACAGTGCGCTGCGTAAAACATGATAACAAGGCAAGCCTCTTGCTTCAACGCTGGAGAATCCGGTTAAGACCTGCAACGCCTTGTTGATGGCAATGACCGTGCAGGATTCGTCGATTAGCGAAACACCTATCGGGATAGCATCAATCAGCTGTTGCAGTTCGATAGGCACGCTTGTTGGATCTTGTAAATGAAAAGTCAGTGAATGCACGTAACTCCTGGTATATCAGTGTTTTAATCCATCAGTTTCATCAATGAAACTGATTATACCACACATTTCAGGGTTTGGTTTTGCTTTACCGAGTCCTTAAACGCGGGTTTTTATTCCGATATTGACTGTGCTGTCAGTTATCGGTTATCAGTTTGTGAAGTAATTATTTAAGTCTGGAAGAGAACATGGAAACCTATCTCTCCGATTAAGCAACAACCTTTATCTTATGAGCTGTTTTTAAACGGTTGCCTAATAACTGATTCATTAATAAAGAAAGCGGAGCTTTCACAGAAGGCCGACAACGGGTAGCCGATAACCGATTACTATGTCATACGGCTTCGGCTTGCCTTGCAAGGACTAAGATGTTGCTGGGTTTTGATAAAAACCTAAAATCTATGTTTGTATGTTATACTTCCTGTTTTGATTCAAGT
>JAKSDL010000480.1 GCA_022360105.1 Pseudomonadota bacterium | reverse complement strand
GTAATCGAATACGATCCAAAAGCCGGACAGGCAGATGAGTATCGTTTACTTGCCAACAAGATTGCGGAAAACGAGATGCGGGTGATTCCCACACCTCTGGAAATGGACGAACTGGAAGGTTTGTTGATGGACTTTGGCATCCTGGACGATGAGGACGAAAGTATCATTGGCAAAACAGCGGCCGAAGAAGCAGTGGCTTGATATTTACACTAATTGTTGGTTTTCCAGGGGTTGGAAGCCGAAAATTAGTGTACCAAAGCTGTTTTTACAAACTGCAGTACAGCCTTAAACCATGTGTCATGCCGGATACCCAGTCAAGCTGAGCACAGGCTTGATCCGGCATCCAGAACCGGCTAGCTATTAAAGCCTGTTTAGATTCCGGGTCGAGCACTATAAGCATTAAGTTGTTTTTACAAAATTTTCGTCAACTGGGTCTCCTGATTTGAGTGTTATGGGCAGTTGCTCCAAAGGAGCATTTCATTAAAGCATAGGGTGTAGCGTAGCGAAACCCTATGTTGACAGGTTCTCCAGTTTCTATGCTCTGAAGGAGCATTTTAAAACAAAGGTTTGAAAATCATCTTAATTTCGATGAAGCACTCCTTCAGAGTGCAAATCCAATTTTTAATTATTACCCCGGGTTAACACCCGGGGCTTTTATGAGTTCCCCTTTCAGGGGAATATAGTTTACTCATAGTATCCATAAAACAACTTAACACTTATGGGGGTTAGCCTGGAATGACTTGAAATCAAGTTTTTCGAGGAATGAACAGATTTTGACTCTGAATCACAGTCCGCCAAGCAAGAAAGAATAAATCATCCCATAGCAGAATCAAAACACTTTCAACGAACAAACCACTACCAACAAGCAAGCAAAAAAAACACAGGAACAACATGTCAACATTACCTACAAAGGAAAGCGGTGAAAAATTGATTGACGAGGTGCTGGAAGTATACTCTGAAGAATCCGCAAAAAATCGGCGAAAGCACCTTTATATGGTTGGGGAAAAAGAAGAAGTCAAAGGGAGTTGTGTGACTTCCAACAAAAAATCGATACCCGGGTTGATGACGGTTCGTGGTTGTGCCTATGCCGGTGCAAAAGGGGTCGTCTGGGGACCCGTCAAAGATGTGATTCATATTTCACACGGTCCTATTGGCTGTGGTCAATACAGCTGGGGAACCCGACGAAATTATTCCACCGGAACTCATGGCATTGATAATTTTGGTGTTATGCATATTACCAGCGACTTCCAGGAAAGAGATATTGTGTTTGGGGGAGATAAAAAACTGGAAGAGATGATGCGTGAAGCCAAAGAACTGTTTCCTCTCGCCCGAGGCATTAGCGTGTTGAGCGAATGCCCGGTCGGATTGATCGGTGACGATATAGAAGCCGTTTCCAACCAAATGAGCAAAGAGCTGGAAGTTCCGGTAATCCCGGTACGTTGCGAAGGATTCCGAGGCGTATCCCAGTCGTTAGGCCATCATATTGCCAATGATGCAGCTAGGGATTACGTGATGGGAAAAACAGAACCTGAAGTAGTTTCTGACTATGATGTCAACCTGATCGGCGATTACAACATTGGCGGTGATGCCTGGTCGACCCGCATGCTGCTGGAAGAAATGGGATTAAGGGTCACGGCTCAATGGACTGGAGACGGAAGCATCCAGGAAATATCGGCTCCCACCAAAGCCAAATTGAATCTGATCCATTGCTATCGCTCCATGAACTATATCTGCCGCCACATGGAAGAAACATACGGCATTCCGTGGATGGAATTCAACTTTTTCGGTCCGACAAAAACAGTCGAATCAATAAGGGCTATTGCTGAGCGGTTTGATGACACTATTAAGGAAAAAGCGGAACAAGTTATCGAAAAGTACAAAACATTGCAGGAGCAGGTCATTGAAAAATACCGACCGCGATTGGAAGGAAAGACCGTGATGCTCTACGTCGGTGGGTTAAGGCCGCGCCACGTTGTCGGCGCTTATGAAGATCTCGGCATGAAGGTTGTGGGCACGGGATACGAGTTTGCACACAAAGATGATTATGAAAGGACAGTTCAGGACCTGACGGGTGCTACCCTGATCTATGACGATGTCACAGAATACGAGTTGGAAGAATTTATCAAGGAACTAAAACCTGATCTGATCGGTTCGGGAATCAAAGAGAAATACGCCTTACAAAAACTTGGCGTTCCTTTTCGACAGATGCATTCCTGGGATTATTCCGGACCCTATCACGGATTCCATGGATTTCCGGTGTTCGCCAGAGATATGGATATGGCGGTCAATTCACAAACGTTTAAGAAAATCACACCTCCCTGGAGATCAAAGTCATAAGGAGACACCATGAGTAAATTACCACCATTACGAATTGAAGACCACAACCTGCTGTTTAAGTCTGAAGCATTTAATGACCTTTTACGGCGAAAAAGGGAAGTGGAAAAGGCTCCAACCGATGAAGAAGTTTCCGAACAACTAGCCTTTTCCAAAACAGATGATTACAAGGAAAAGAATTTTTCCCGCAAACATCTTGTTGTCAACCCTGCCAAGGCGTGCCAGCCCCTGGGAGCCATTTATGCTTCAGTGGGATTCAAGGGTTGCCTGCCTTATGTTCACGGTTCCCAAGGTTGTGCGGCTTATTTTAGATCCCATTTTAACCGCCATTTTAAAGAGCCATTTGCAGCTGTTTCCGATTCCATGACAGAAGATGCAGCTGTGTTTGGCGGTCTGAAGAATATGGAAACCGGTCTAAAAAACGCTTACGATGTTTATAAACCCGAAATGATGGCAATCTGCACTACCTGCATGGCAGAAGTGATCGGGGATGATTTGAATGCCTTTATTGAAAGCGCAAAAAACGCGGGGAATATTCCGGGCGATTTTCCCACTCCATACGCTCACACACCTTCGTTTGTGGGAAGTCATGTGACCGGCTATGACAACATGATGCGTGGCATACTCTCCAACTTTAGCCGCGAAGTGGAAAACAGTAACAGCGATAACGGCAGCATTAACATTCTTCCTGGATTTGATGGATTCTGCACCGGCAATATCCCTGAGATGAAAAGAATGCTCGACATTATGGATGTCGAATACACCATACTTGGTGATAATAGCGAGATACTCAACACTCCGCTGGACGGCACCTATCATCTCACCAAGGGAGGGACTACTGTTACGGAAATTGAATCAGCAAAGAACGCAAAAGCCTCATTCAGCCTGCTACCGGACAGTACCCAAAAAGTTACCAAAGAACTGGTGGAAAAAGATTGGGATCAATCACTGCATGAAATGACACCGCTGGGAATATCTGCCACGGACCAGTGGTTGATGAAAATTAGCGAAGTCACCGGTAAAGAGATACCGGCAGAGTTGGAGAAGGAAAGAGGACAAGCCCTGGATGCCATGGCTGATTCCAGTTATTATACCCACGGCAAACGATTCGCCATTTTTGGAGATGTTTCCTACGTCGAAGCTTTGGTTGATTTTTATATGGAGTTGGGAGCCGAGCCTGTGCACATAGTCGTTACACCCGGGAAAAAGAAATGGGGCAAAGCCTATCAAAAAAAGCTGGCTGAATCTGAATTTGGCAAAGAAGCGATGGTGTATGCGGGTAAGGACCTGTGGCATCTGCGATCCCTGATGTTCGAGGACAAAGTTGATTTTCTCGTGGGAAGCACCTACGGGAAGCAACTAAGCACCGAGCTGGATATTCCTCTGATCCGTCTGGGATTTCCAATTTTCGATCGACACCATTTAAATCGCTATCCGACATTCGGTTATAAGGGTGCCATCAACTTGATCACCTGGACTGTAAATACTCTCCTGGATGATCTGGATCGAAAATCAGAATCCTTTAACAACGATTTCGTCCGATAAACTATGGAAGCAGCGACCTTAAAAGAGATTCGCACAGAACCAGCTTGCGAACACAACAAATCAAAAGAGTTACCAGGCTGCCCAAAGCCTTCTCCTGGCAAGGCCGCTGGGGGCTGTGCTTTTGACGGCGCCTACAGTTCCCTTGTGCCCATTACCGATGCAGCCCATTTGGTTCACGGGCCAATAGGCTGCATCGGTAATTCCTGGAACAACCGGGGTTCACTCACCTCCGGCCCCAAGCTTTATCGGACTGCTTTTACTACGGATCTGAATAACCAGGATGTAGTATTTGGTGGTGAAAAGAAGTTGTTCGGTGCCATTAAGGAGATCATAGAGAATTATGATCCACCAGCTGTTTTTATTTACCAGACCTGCGTCACCGCAATGATAGGCGATGATCTGGAGGCTTTGTGCAGGGTTGCCACAGAGAAGTTTAATCTACCGGTCGTGCCAGTAGAGGCTCCTGGATTTATAGGTACCAAAAATTTCGGCAATCGCCTGGCAGGGGATGCAGTGCTGAATCATGTAATAGGCACTATGGAACCGGCAACGTCTCATCCTTTCAATATCAACTTCATTGGTGAATTTAACATCGGGGGTGAATTCTGGTCCGTGTTGCCCCTGTTAGATGAAATGGGAGTTCGGGTTATCTGTACTCTTAGCGGTGATGCCAGGTATCATCAGGCAGCTATGATGCATAAAGCAGATCTTAACGTGATGGTCTGCTCCAGGGCACTCTTGAACGTCGCGAAACAAATGGAATTGTCCTATGGAATTCCATATTTTGAAGGATCCTTCTACGGAGCCGAAAATACCAGGAATACTTTGCTGACCATAGCCCGATTCTTCAAAAATGATGAACTCCTGGAAAGAACAGAAAAGATCTGTCAACGGCATTCTGACAGGATCAGCCATCAGTTGGATCTTTATAAGAATTGTCTGAAAGACGTCAACGCTCTCTTATATACGGGCGGTGTCAAAAGCTGGTCATTTGTCGGTGCCCTGCAAGAGCTGGGAATAAATGTTGTGGCCACGGGAGCTAAGAAATCGACACAAGAAGACAAACACAGGATCAAAGAGTTGATGGGAGACGATGCCATCTTGATCACCGACGGATCACCAGCCAAATTGATCGATCTTTACCAAAAAACCGGTGCGAACGTCCTTCTGGCCGGGGGTAGAAATCAATATACGGCTATAAAAGCCAGGTTTCCTTTTGTACATGTCAACCAGGAGCGGGAATC
>JAKSDL010000015.1 GCA_022360105.1 Pseudomonadota bacterium | reverse complement strand
TCATTTTTGCCTCGAATTGAATACCTGATTCAAATCCTTAAAAATGCCGGACTGGAAAACATCATTGTTGGCGGTCCCGGTTTTACTTCGATGGCCAGGCTGGTTTTTGAAGCTCTTTCCGCAGATTACGGTGTTGTCGGCGATGGAGAACTTCCCCTGGTGGGATTGCTTAAAGAGATTGAAAAGGGAGTGAAATATCCAACTACCCCAAGTGTGCTATACCGTAACCAAGGCGAGGTGGTGATGAATCCCAGGGTGTTTTTTGATTTGGCCGATGTTCCGGATCATCCCAGAACCCTGGTTGACAATGTCAGGTATTACAATATTTCGGGCACAGCAAATATTCAGACAAAGAGGGGGTGTACCATGCAGTGTGCCCATTGCCTTGATCCATTGGTAGGAGGAAAGTGCTACAAGCACAGAACCATGTCTCCAAACCGGGTAGCAGACGAATTTCAACGGTTACACGAGCAGGGAATCATGCATACCCAGGTAAATGATCCGGAGTTCAACCTGCCTCCAAAACATGCCCTGGCTGTTTGTGAAGAGCTGATTAGGAGAAAAAACAAAGTGGGCTGGAGCTGTTGCATTCATCCTAATGCCGCCCTGGTTAGTGAAGAGCTGGTGAAAGTCATGAAGGAAGCAGGATGTCAGGAAGTGTCAATGGGGATTGAATCACTCTCAAACAAGGTAATGAAAACACTAAACATATACCATACTCCCCGTGATGTAGAGCGAGTGATTCGATTATTCAGAAAATATGATATTCCTGTTTCACAATGGTTCATTGTGGGATTGCCCAATGAGGGAGTCGAAGAACTTAATGAATCGCTTGATTTTATTGAACAACAATTAAATCCCCTTGGCGGGGTATCAGCAGTTTTTATTCCGGGAGTGCGGATCTATGCGGGAACGATTTTGGAAAGATTCAGCAAGGAAAATGGTGTGATAGATCCGGACCACGATTGCCTGGAGCCGACTTTCTATAAACCGGAACATCTTGAATTCTCCCTGCTGCCGGAGTTGTATAAACGTGTGGAAAAACATCATTTGAATTGGGCGGTTTTTAAGCGGGAAATGTTGTCCGAGGAGAAGGTGGGGGCTGAGTTTTCAAAGTTTATTGCAGAAAACAATCTGTACGGACCTTCCGGGTATCTATTGTCCGAATTTTTCAAGAGTGATGCAGGGCATCGATTGACTCGCAGCGGCTAAGTGCCGGTCATCTCTTTCAGTTCATTGAGGACTTTTTCAATCATTCAACTTCAGGCTGTCTCAAACAGTCGTTAACCTTAAACAAAAAAAGGATCAACATGTCAGATATCAGGAAACGAATCGATCAGAAGTTTGCTAATTTTGCGCAATTTGTCTGTCGTTATAAATGGGCGACATTTATTGTGATGCTCCTTATCATCATGGGATTGATGTCTCAATTGGATAAACTGGTTGTGGATACTTCTACTGAATCATATTTCCGAGATGATGATCCTGCCTTGATGCAATTGCAATCGTTTCGAGATCAATTTGGTGAGGATTCTGTGCTTGTAGTGGGAATCAATCCTCCGGACGTATTTGATATTGAGTTTTTAAAGAAATTAAAGGCGTTTCACCTGGAATTGGAAGACAAAGTTCCTTTTTTGGACGAGGTCAAAAGTTTGGTGAATGTGGACTATATTCAGGGGCGAAAAGGCGAGTTACTGGTTGAGGAACTTCTGGAAGAGCTGCCGGGCAACCAGGAGGAATTGGCTGCACTCCGAAATTTTGTGCTCTCAAACCAAAACTATCGCAACACCTATATTTCTGAAGATGGCAAGTTTACCACCGTTCTGGTGCGGTCGGATGCCTTTATGGATAATGAAATGATTGAAGGTGAAAGTAGTGATGCTGCCCAGCCTGTTAAAAAGAGGCAAAAAAGAGTGCTTGGCGGTGAGGATAACGCTACTTTTGTGAATGCCGTGAGAGCAATTGCCGAAAAATACGAAACCGACGATTTTCCGGTTTATGTATCGGGTTATCCGGTTTTTATTCATCACACATCTGTCATGTTAGGCGAAGATACCGATCTGGTCATGAAAATCGGGTTTGCTGTGATCGCTGTATTTCTGCTGTTGGTATTCAGGCGCATATCAGGAATTATACTTCCCCAATTGGTGGTTTTTTCCGTAATGTTTTCCACTTTCGGTTTAATGGCGATCACCGGTGTTCCAATGACGTCCACGTCTCAAGTATTACCGGTATTTTTACTGGTTATGGGAATCGGTGCTTCTGTTCATCTGATGGCAATATTTTTCCAATTTTATGATAAAACCGGGGATAAAGAGCATTCCATTGTCGAAGCTATGAAGCACTCGGGCCTGCCAATTCTGCTGACCAGTTTGACCACGGCTGTGGGGCTCATCTCCTTTTCAGGTGCTGAACTACTTACTGTTGCACAATTGGGAGTGTTTGCAGCAATCGGTGTTATTCTGGCGTTTGTCTATGCCGTGACCGTGATTCCTGCCTTGATTGCGATTTTCCCGATTCGAAAAAGAAAAACTGTCCGGGAAACACCAAAGTTCCTCAGTCGAATGCTCGCAGGAATGGGAGATACCGCGGTGGCAAAGCCATGGTGGATTATTGGTGCTGCAACGCTTATGACAGCAGTCGGTATCTGGGGAACTACGAAAACAAACTTTTCTCATGATCCGGTGCGTTGGTTTCCCGAGGATGATAAAGTAAGAGTTGCCACTGAACTCGTAGATAAGGAGTTAAAAGGATCCATGACCATGGAAATCCTGGTGGATACAGGTGAGAAGGGAAAACTGTATGAACCGGAAATCATGTCCAAACTGGCCGAAGTAAATCAATTTGCAGAAAACTTGCAGCACGGAGAAGTTTTTGTCGGTAAATCAACCTCAATTGTCGATGTGGTGGAAGAGATCAACTTTGCCATGAATGAAAGTCAACCGGAAGCCTACAGCGTTCCCGATGATCGCAGTACCATTGCCCAGGAATTGCTGCTTTTTGACAACAGCGGCTCCACAACTACCGAAAAGCTTGTAGACATCAACTATAGCAAAGCCAGGATTACTCTCAAACTACCTTGGATCGATGCTATCTCTTATGCTTCGGTAATTCGGAACTTAAAGGAGACCACAAGAACCATGTTTGAAGGTCTGGCAGAAACGGAAGTGACAGGTATGCTGGCATTGTTGACACAAACCTTTGATAAAATGATCAATACCATGAAAACCAGCTACCTTGTTGCCGGTATTGCCATTACCATTATGATGATACTTCTGATCGGTAATCTTAAACTGGGATTGTTAAGTATGATTCCCAATTTCCTACCGATTATCATGGCATTTGGATTCATGGGCGTTATGGGAATGCCAATTGATGCAGCCAGTATTTTAATGGGAAGTGTGGTATTAGGTTTGGCCGTTGATGATACGGTTCATTTTATGTACAACTACAATCGGTATTTTAAGGATAGCGGGATTTGCAAAAAAGCCGTTCACAACACATTAATGACGACCGGTCATGCTATTCTTTTCACCACCATCATTCTTTGTGCCGGGTTTACCGTAAACGCTACGGTGTCTTCCATGCAGAATGTGGCAAATACCGGCATTGTATTCATCTTCGCTTTTATTGTGGCGTTTCTGGCTGACTTGCTCTTGATGCCTGCGATTCTTGAGGTTACCTCACGTGTGAAAATCGGCAGCAAACCCAATGCGGAGGCACTAAGTAGCTAGAAAGACGATGGCTGATAAACCCATAGTATTCATGTTTTCCGGACAGGGTTCCCAGTATTTTCATATGGGTAAAGAATTGTTCGAGAAGCAGGAAGGTTTCAAACAGTATATGTTGGAACAGGAGCCGCTGGTAAAGAATGTCACCGGATTGCCAATTCTGGATATCCTTTTTGATCCTGCAAAAGGTCTGAATGAGCCTTTTGTAGACAGTCTACAGACCAGTATGGCAATCATCATGGTCGAAATTGCTTTGACCAGAATGCTGATGGATGACGGAATTCAACCTGATTACCTGCTGGGAGCCAGTTTGGGAGAGATTACCGCCTCTATCCTCGCCGGTATTGTAGATCATCGGAAAACCTTGGAAAACATCGTGAAGCGGCTTGATATCTTTGCTGATCGATGTTGCAAAGGCAAGATGATTGGGATTATCGATCATCCCGATCTTTTTGATTCCAAAGCGGAGTTGCGGGATTATTGTGAAATTGCAGCCATCAATTTTGATTCGCATTTCGTTGTTTCCTGCCGGGATGAACATGTTGCCAGGGTTGAGGAATCATTAAAACGAGACAAAGTAGTATTTCAAATCCTGCCTGTTCAGTTTGCTTACCATTCTTCCCTACTTGACTCGGCAGAGCACGAAGTAAAGCAGCTTATTGAACAAGAGGTTTATCAGCCTCCGTCAATCCCTTATATTTCTTGTGTTAACGCTGGGAAAATGGGAAGTATCCCGCAGTATTACTATTGGGATGTGTACCGCAAACCGATCCGGTTTCAGGAGGCGATACAGGAGTTGGAAAATCATGGAGATTTCGACTATGTCGATTTAGGTCCTTCGGGCACTCTGGCTAATTTTGTTAGCTACAATCTGGAGAAAACATCGCAGTCCCAGGTATTTACTCTGCTGACTCCATTTGGATTCGATGCCAAAAACCTTGAAAAAATACAACATCATTTTTCTGCCAAAAAGCAAAAGGATAAAACTATGATTACATATGTATTTCCCGGTCAGGGGTCTCAATACAAGGGAATGGGAGAATCTCTCTTTGACGAGTTCAGGGAATTGACAGAAAAAGCAGATCGGATTCTGGGCTACTCCATAAAAGAGCTTTGCCTGGAAGATCCAAACAAAGTACTAAGCCAAACCCAGTTTACCCAGCCAGCCCTGTATGTCTGTAATGCTTTTGCTTATTTAAATAAAATAAAGGAAACAGGAATCAAACCTGATTTTGTGGCCGGACATAGTCTGGGTGAATATAACGCTCTGTTTGCTGCAGGAGCCGTTGATTTTGAAACCGGATTGATTTTGGTTAAAAAGAGGGGTGAACTCATGGCCCGGGCATCCGGGGGGGCTATGGCTGCAGTATTGGGGTTGGATGAAAATATTGTGGGCAGGGTTTTGAGAGATAACGGACTCACTAACATCGATATTGCAAATTACAATGCTCGGACACAAATTGTGATTTCCGGGTTGAGGGAAGATATCAAGTCGGCACAAACTGTTTTTGAAGAAGCAGGTGCTAATTATGTGCAGCTGGCAGTGAGCGCGGCCTTTCATTCCCGCCACATGCAACAGGCTGGAAAAGAATTTGAAACGTTCCTGCAGGATTTTAAATTTGCTGACCTTACAACACCCGTGATCTCAAATGTTCATGCAAGACCCTACAGGCAAAGTGAGATTATTTCCAATCTGGCAGACCAACTGCGATCTTCTGTCAAGTGGACCGAATCGATTCGTTACTTGATGGGAAAGGGAGAGATGCAATTTGAGGAAATCGGATTTAGCCAGGTCCTCACCAAGTTGATTGCAAAAATTCAAGCCGAGACCACACCCCTGGTAGTGGAGGCAGAAGCTGCTTCTCAGTCAAGTGACGTGGCTGTTGGTGCTGATGAACCAAATCCACCCCCAATCCAAGCAGGGGAAGATAAATCGCTTAAACCTCGTGTTGGTCAAACAATCAATTCTATCCTTCCGCAAAATCTCGGTTGTCCGGAATTTAAAGCGGACTACAATCTCAAATACGCCTATGTGACAGGTGGCATGGTACGTGGAATTGCCTCAAAAGAGATGGTGGTAAGGACAGGCAAGGCCGGTATGCTGGGATATTTTGGAACAGGTGCATTGCAACTAAATGCCATTGAAGAAGCAATACGTTACATCCAGGATAATCTAAAAAACGGTGAGCCTTATGGCATGAATATGATGGTGACACCAATCGAAAGCGAGACCATCGATCTCTATTTAAAATATGGTGTAAAAAACATTGAAGCATCGGCTTACCTGCAAGTGAGCCTGCCTCTTGTTAAATATCGGTTAAAGGGATTATCGGTTAATCATAAAGGACAGGTCGTGGCGACCAACCGAATTATGGCAAAGCTTTCCCGACCTGAAGTGGCACAAGGCTTTTTAATTCCGGCCCCGCAACATTTGGTAGAAGAATTGCTGAGTAATGGCGACATTACACAGGAGGAGGCTGAATGGTCCCAACGAGTTCCAATGGCAGACGACATCTGTGTGGAAGCGGATTCCGGAGGTCATACCGATCAAGGGGTCGCATATGCCCTGCTACCGGCTATTATGGGCAAGCGTGATCACGTCATGAAAAAATTCAACTACAGCAAAAAAATCCGAGTTGGTGCAGCCGGTGGCATCGGTGTTCCTCAAGCTGCTGCGGCCGCATTTGTATTGGGGGCAGATTTTATTCTGACAGGTTCAATCAACCAGTGTACGGTGGAGGCCGGCATCAGCGAGGTAGCCAAAGACTTGCTTCAGGAAGTAAGCATTCAGGATACGGATTACGCTCCGGCTGGAGATATGTTTGAGATCGGGGCCAAGGTTCAGGTGCTGAAAAAAGGCGTTTTATTCCCCGCCCGTGCCAACAAACTTTATGATATATATCGTCGCTATGACTCTCTGGAGGAGATCGATGAAAAAACCAGAAAGCAACTCGAGGAAAAGATTTTTAATCGCAGTTTTGAGGATATTTATCAGGATGTAAAAGTCTTTCACCCTCCTGAAGTGATTGAACAAGCGGAGCGAACTCCCAAGCAGAAAATGGCTTTGATTTTTCGGTGGTATTGCGGATATGCAAACCATCTGGCGTTAAATGGCGAGAGTGAACAAAAAATTGATTTTCAAATCAATTGCGGTCCGGCTATGGGGGCGTTTAATCAATGGATTGCCGGAACGGAATTACAGGATTGGCGTAAACGGCACGTGGATGTCATCGGTGAGAGACTTATGAAAGGAACAGCCGAGGTGCTAAATCAACGATTTCAGAGTTTTTTGGGTCTGGGTAACTAGCAAAATTATCACCTGAGCATGTGATAATCGAAATCAAGATCTTTAAGCAGGGGAATGGTTTTTTTAATGGTCAGCTGATAATTGCTCTGCTGGCTGCGCTGAATGGCTATTGCACCGATATGTTTTTCCGAAAGTCTAATCTGCCAAAATTGCCATAGTGTGTGATCATCGTTTGAATCAAAGCTTATTTGGAACGGTTTGTTCGTTCCTAAATGAAACGAAAACTGATCGAGCGGCAATGAAAGTCCCATACCCCTGGCTTTGATAAAGGATTCCTTTAAGGTCCAGTAATCGAAAAATCTTGTCTGCTGCTGATCCTCTGGTAAAGATCTCAGCTCTTCAACTTCCAGGGGGGAAAAATATCGATCGGCGATTCCGATTAATGACCTATCACGCTTAATGTCTTCAACGTCCACACCTAAATCGTCATCCAAACAAATGCCCAGAATAATCATTCCTTCGGTGTGTGAAAGATTAAATCGCAGGTTTTTATGATTTTGCTGTTGAATGATTTCCGGTCTACCATATTTATTCTTCACATATCGCCAATCACCAGGATGTCCAATCAGATACCTGGATATCGTGGTTCTGACCAATGCTCTTGAAACCAGGTACTGGTGTCGATGCTTTTCAAAATGAAACTTTGGCCACTGATCTCTTTCATCAGGGCTGAGAAGTTTTTCGTAGTCATTTAGCAGGTCTTGATCGGTTATTTCATCTTGAAATACACACCAGAGATCGATCCGACTTTTGCTTAATTCCAGCTTTGGCAATAAATGTGGCATAAACCGACGGATATAGTTGTTAGTGATGATTAAATTGATTGAGATGTCATATTGAGCCTATAAAATGCGTGGGAGAAAGGGAATAGATTACTGGTGGATCAAGGAATGAAACGACGAATCCAATTGTATTCCGTTGATATCCGGGGATTTGGAAAAAGCCCGATGATCAGGCGGTAAGGGGTATTGACTCTTTGTTTACGATTTGGCGGGACCGAGTCGAAACAGCTTTTGATTGATTTGTTGCTCATAAACTTACTCTCTGGCTGATAACTTTGTATTATAATGATCATTTAATTGACTTTAAGTGGTAAACCCGTTAACGTGGGCGTGTCGTGAATAATATCGGTTTATTTGCCATACTTTATCAAGGCACAGTATTGTTAGCTACCTATCAAACGGTGAATATGGGCTTCGCTTCATTTACCAGATTTCAATTTCAAAAGGAGACAAATAATGCGGCATGTGATCATCGGTAATGGTATCGCAGGAATTTCCGTTGCAGAGACCATACGCAAAAACAGACAGGATGATGAAATTGTGATGTTGAGTGATGAACCAGGTCTTCCGTATTGGCGGGCAAGTCTGACAAAATACATCCTGGATATCATTCCGATGACCAAAATGACCGTAAAACCACCAAACTGGCTTGAGAGGTTTTCAATTAAGCAAACAGTCGGGACAGCGTTGCACGTTTTACCGGATGAACGACAGGTGATTTACAGCGACGGTAATCATGAAAAGGTCCTGGATTTTGATCGATTGTGTATTGCAACGGGTGCCGTTCCGGTGCAACTTAACATTCCGGGGAGCGATCTTCCGGAAGTTATCAGTTTCAGAACCTTGAAAGATGCCGAGATTATCAAGTCCCGTTTATCAGAATTAAAACGGATTGTGGTGATCGGCGGTGGTGTGCTGGGCATGGAAGTGGTTGATATAGCCATTTCCAGAGGTATTGATTGTACGGTCCTGCAGAGAGGAAACAAATTAGGTGTGCCTTTGGTTGATGAAAATGGCGCGGAAATTCTGCTGAAAAGAGTGAACGGTGAAGATGGTATTCATGAAAACGGGGCTGAGGTTGTTTTTGATGATGCGCCGGTAGAATACATCCACGCAAACGGTCGCCTTAAAGGAGTCAAGCTGGAGAGTGGTGCAGTAATTGATTGCGATCTGGTGGTTGTTTGTATCGGAATTGCGACTGAAGGTGACCTTTTTCACCAATCCGGTTTGGTATTTGATCGCGGATTGAAAGTCGATGAGCATCAGGAATCATCCATCCCTGGTATCTATGGGGCAGGAGATTGCGTGGTCTATCCGAATGAAAGCGGACATGTGGTGCCTACCCGAACCTGGGTGACTTCAAGAATACAGGGCAAAACCGCCGGATTTAACATGTGTGATATCCCTTGCCTTCTTTTTGACGAGGGCCCCATGTACAATGCCAGTTTGATGTTTGATCTATTGTATACTATTGTCGGCGAATTCAATGTTTCAGGTGAACCCTATTCAAGCTTTGGACAGCAGACAGATGAGTTTTCCTATCGCAAGATAATTTTCAAAAAAGACAGGATAGTAGGGGCGATGATGCTGGGGGATAGAAATGGGGATCAGGCAATTCGGCGCCTCATCGCACAAAAAGTTGAGATCCCTTCGGAAACAGATAAAAAAGCGTTGCTTGATCCTGAATTTGATCCAAACGATTTAGCACAACATGGTGTTGAATATATTATGTATTAGCCTCGAATTAAAATATGAAAATAAATCCGATCAATGTGAGAAATCCATCTCTGGATTTTACGGAAGAGCTGAACGTTTTTGCAGAATACCAGCTGGATAGCTGTTTTGGTGATGGTGATTGTATGAGGGTTTGCCCGGTTGTGGATCAAAATCTGACCATAGCAGAACTCAATGAATGTACCATTGATAACAACCCGCTGACAGAAGCCGTAAAAAAATTCACCTTCGATTGCATTCAATGCGGTGAATGCACTGTAGCCTGCCCTGCGGGTGTGCAGCGGGATGTATTGATGATAAAGCTTAAACAAAAAGCGATAGCAAACGAAACTCCAAAACATCATTTTAGCTACTACAAAGCCAAGGGAATCAGTGGGTGGAATCCACATAAGCCTGAAAAGAAGTCGTTTGGTAAGGAACTGGTCATAAAGGGATTTAATTTAATGGCAGGCTCGAAACTGGGTCGACTCAGACAACATGTTGACAAAACCACCTTTAAATCCTGTGACACTCTTATTTATTTCGGTTGCTATATATTCAGTCACACCGGGGTTCAATTCAAAACATTGGATATAGCCGATAAGTTGGGCCTTAATTATGA
>JAKSDL010000738.1 GCA_022360105.1 Pseudomonadota bacterium | reverse complement strand
CATATTCATAAATCAGTTTGTTTCATCTGCTGTTGCTGCAAAAAATGTCAGCTCTAATGACTGGTAAATCAGGTGACAGTATACTTATTTTTGTAAATAGGTATACTGTCACCTGATTTTGTAAATAGGTATACTGTCACCTGATTTTACCTGATTTTATTTTTGTAAATAGGTATACTGTCACCTGATTTTAAAGAGCAACCACAACCACCGATACGCCTAAATTGTGTGGCGCCTTAGCCCATGCCGGGCGTACACAAACTAGTTCAGCCGGTGCAAAAAGCCGCGCGGCTGATTAGCAGCGTTGGGATCTCCAAAAATTGACAGGCAACAACATATGTAATACATTGTAAGACATGAAAACAACATCAATTACAATTAGGCTAGACAAAGACCTGGAAGGTCTTTTAGCTGAAGCGAGTAAAAGATCTGGACGTAATCGTAGCGAAATAGCCAGAGAAGCGTTAAGGCGGCAACTGAATATTGAAAAATTCGAGTCTTTAAGAAAGAGAATAATGCCTTTTGCTGAAGCACGTGGTTATTTGACAGATGAAGATATTATGTCACAGATTTCATGAAAGTATTTTTAGACACAAATGTGTTGGTTAGTGCTCTGGCAACCCGTGGTCTCTGCTCTGACGTATTGCGGGAAACATTGTCTTTCCACCAACTGGTCATCTCCAAGCCATTGTTGGTTGAACTTGAAAGAATCCTCAAAGAAAAAATCAAGCTTTCAGAGAATCTTGTTTCCGAGTCACTTGATTTTCTAAAACAGACAGGTTTAATGTCTGAAACTTTTGATAAAGCAATTCCAGAACTCAAAGACAACGATGATGTGCCTATTATTAATTCAGCGTTGAATGGCGGCGTAGAACTGTTTGTTACCGGTGATAAAGAGGTACTAAAATTGAAAGTCGTGAATGAAATGATGGTTGTTGATCCAAGATCATTCTGGGAGTTAATCAAATCCCAACAAGCAACTTGAACTGCCGGCATATCGCCGCTGATAAGCTCAAGTTCATACAAACCCTATGTTGATACACATAATAGGTGACGTAGTTGAAATGTTGACATTTGATTAGCTTCCAATTTCAATACTTCGCCTACGTCCCCTATTAGCCATCTATTGCAATCTTATTTAAGCGCTTATGGGGGATACTCTCCCCCAAAAAATTAACTTAAATATACTGAAGTCTGTGCTTATCGTTAGTTAGAAGTTCCGTTCCCGACAGTTGCTTGTCTAAACCAAACTTCAGTATAGGCACCATTTGAATATTGATCATTAAGATTGCCATTATAGGTATCACAGCCAGGACTCCAAACAGAGTGATTAGTTCCTCCGTTACACTGGTTGTAGGCACCCTGCTTAAAGTATTGCAGTTCACCTGAATAAGCATTGGGATATTCTGTACCATCCTGCCCTTCCGGACCGAACAGATCCACTACCTGACTGGGAATATCACTTGATTGTGTATACACGGAAGAAGTCAGGTCCTTTGTAAAGGTTTTCGTTGTTTTCCCGTTACATTCAAATCTAAGGTACAAAACGCCGTTATAAACATTGATCTCATATGAGAACTCTTCACCCAGCTCAACACCGTCTGATGGCTCTGAAGGGTATGAGTTTGCCGAACTGCCAAGATGTGACCAGTCATAGCCCCAGACTTTATGTGAAACATCCCATCTACCACTATTACTGCCGTTAGTATTTATCTCGTAGTTCCAGAATACAGCACCTTTTGTATGTCCGGGATATTTCTTGTAGAAAATCTTAACCGGTTCGTTTTCATGTCCCTCGGAAGAGTGGATTTGGCCAATAACAACTGAATATGCAGCTGGTACCGTAGCATTACCGGTTGTACTCACATGCATAACTTTCAACGTTCCGGTAAGCTTACCGCCTTGTTCCGGGGTCCACTCATCAAATTGACGCAGTTCGCTGCGGGTGTTACTTGAATTGGGAGTTGTACCGCCCTGGTTAGGCGTTTTATAGACAACCCAGTCTACTCCGTCGTTTGCTGTAAAAAAATAATCATCATGTTTGTAATTAATGAGGTTCGTTACTTCAGATCCGGTTCCTAAAGTAATTTTAAACTCATTAAAAAATGAAAGCACATCACTGGGATAATCTGCAGGGTTTGGACCTGGTTGACCCCCGCCCCAGATTTCGACTTCAGTTATCGAGTTCCAGTTATTACTCGTATTGCCATATCCAATAATTCTGACATATCGTGCAGATGAATCGGTCAGATCGTATGTTTCCAAACTCGTTGTGGAACCACTCGAGCTGGTTAGACCTAAAACATCTCCCCATGTGGATGCATTAGCAGAAGTCTGAACCTTGAATTCAGCTGAACGATTAGCACCTTTATACCATGCAATTTTGATAAACGTTACATCTTTAGAGCTGCCAAGGTCATACTGTATCCAGGAACCATCTCCATTGGCAGACCATCTCGTTGATAACGATCCATCAATAGTGTTTTCCGGAACGTTGCCATCATGACTCGAAGCTGTAGGGTTTCCAAAAACCGGTAACTGCTCCGCAGCGGAAACATTAGTGAACCCTCCGGCAGCAAAGAAAAATAATGCTGTAAACAAAAGTGAAGCCCTGACAAAAAATGATTTCATAGTAAACTCCTACTATTTTTAATTCATGAAAAGAGCTTTGGGTATTCCCCGGCAGCTCCACCTTTAATTGGGTTGGGGCCGGGGAATACACTGCTTGGGACAAAGTATGTTCATCTTACTTCTTATAATTAAATATATTCAATCCGTATTAATACGTAAAAAATTAACACCCATTTTTGGGTTTGGTTTAGCCTTCCTTATCCAAAAAATATAGGCCTTTATCCAGGTTTTGAATGTGTTATCAGTGATCGGCTATCGGTTATCGGTTCGTGGAACCATTTCTCATGATGGGGCTAGAATTGGAAAAACCATCCTTTCAATGAAGCAGCAGCCTTTATATGTTGAATCATTGTCTATCTGATTGCTTACGGGTTGTTCATCAAAACAGAAAGCAGAGCTTTCACCAAAGACCGATAACTGATCATTATTTTATTTAGTCAATCCAATACGAAGTGCGTATTTTACTAACCCAACGGTGTTCTCCTTTCCTAATTTTCTTAATATGTTTGCGCGATGACTCTCTACGGTTCGTGTACTGATTCCAAGCAGATGTGCGATCTCTTTATTCAGATTTTCTTCAGCTATTAATTTTAAAACTTCTCTTTCACGGGTACTCAAAGGTTCCGAGATGGCTGGAATTTTACCTTTGGTTGTTTTGTTACTGACATCTTCGGACAACTCACTCGCTAACAGGTCGCTCACATAGATATCGCCTTTTCGTATGGTTTCAATAGCTGTTAATAATTCTACATCTGAATCTTCCTTAAGAAGATATCCCCTGGCACCAGTTGAAAACGCTTGATATAAATATTCTTTAGTTTTATGCATTGTGAGCATCAATACCGCAATCACGGGATATTTTTTATTAATTTCTTTGGCAGCCTCAATCCCTTTTAAACCTGGCATGGTAATATCCAACAGGACCATGTCGGTTTCTTCCTGTTTCAATAATTCAAGAAGCTTTACCCCATCGCTTGCCTCTCCAACAACTTCAAGCCCGGGAACCTTTTCGATAAAAAGCTTCATTCCCTGGCGAAAGATTGCATGATCGTCAGCGATTACGATGCGATATTTATCCATGATATGGTTCCTTTCATTTTTTCCGGATTGGTATGTCAATTTCTATTCATGTGCCAATCCTTTGGGGCCTAATTGAACGTTTTGAAACCGCTTTCAGGATCCCGAGTAGTTTGTCGTAGAACCCCTTACTATTAAGGTCGGTGACAGAACCTGGTGACCCAGTGGTTCCTTGCAATTGACTTGCAGCCTGCCGATAAGCCGCTCGACGGCCAAGCGTGCAATATCACTGATCGGCTGACGCACGGTTGTGAGTGGCGGTTGAACGATTTCCGCCAAGGCAATGTCATCCATGCCGACAACGGATAAATCTTCAGGTATATTCAATCCCAGGTCGCGGGTGCCCGCATAGATTCCAAAGGCATACATATCGTTAATGGTAATGATTGCCGTGGGCCTGTCGGATCTGGTTAGAAGATCATGCGCGCCGTGTCGGCCCAACTTGACGGCCGTGCCATCACCAAAGTCGTTGGTTACGCCTTCCCAGATCAGTTGCGGATCAACTTCTATACCGGCTTCCTCAAGGGTCATACGGTATCCTTCCAGTCGGTCCAGTCGGTTGACGGTACGAATCGGCCCTGAAATAAAGCCGATGCGACGATGGCCCAGTGCCAGCAAATGTCTGGTGGCTAAGCGGGTGGCCTGCACATTATCGACGCCGATGCTGTCAATCATAATGCGATCGCCCTGCTGAGTGGGTCGGTCGAAGGCAACAACATGCAAGCCTTTGTCGATTAAACTTTCCAGATGGGTAAATTGCGTCAGGGAGGACCCAAAAATAATACCCCGCACGCCATAGCCCAAAAGCTCTTCCGCATAATGCCGTTCGCGTTCGGGATCACGGTCGCTGTTGCCCAGCAACACCTGATATCCGCCGGCCAGGGCCGCATCTTCCACGAGACGGGCGAACATCCCATAAAAAGGATTGGCCACCGATGGTACAATTAACCCGATATAAGGTGAACGGCCGGTTTTGAGTTGGCGGGCAGCAAAATTTGGCGTGTAACCAAGCTGTTCAATGGCATTTAGGACGCGCTCCCTTGTGCTGGAGCTCATTCGCTTGGATCTCCCGTTGAGCACATTGGATACGCTGCTCGGAGAAACATTTGCCATACGGGCAACATCGGAAATGGTTATTTCTTTCATAATTGGTTTTGTGGTTCATCCGGAACATGGTTCGCATGGACTGTTTTTATTGCTCCACCCGCATAGTCATACCCTCAAATGGGTGAACTGTGAAAGATCCGCTGGTAAACAAAATAGCAACTAAATTCAGTACAAAGTTTTAAGTGTATCGATTTACTAATATGATCTTCATCACTTGTCAATATCTTTTTAGATTATCCAAAAAAACCGATTAATGAATGCCCAATTCAATCTTGATAGGTAGTTTTTATTAAGTAATTCAAAATAATATCGATTTTTTGAATTACGCACCATATCTTGGACCAATTGTTTTTTACAAGGTATCTTGAATGGTAAAACCTTTTACTAAAAATGCCTAAATTGGTATCCTCGTAACGGGCGAACCGTCATTGCGCATGCTGATTTACGGTGATTTGCACAAGCTGAGCAACGGATTAAATCCGGAACTAAATCTGCGAAAATGTGAGCTTTAGGAGAGCAGTAATAGGGGTATTACGATGAAACAGTGAGGTGCTCTATTCATCCATCAATTTAACTGGTACAGGTTTCCCATTCTTGTCGATGGCGCTGGCGATGAAGGTGGCTTCCAAAATCAGGGTACCATCCGAGTGATAGACATCCTGCAGGATTTTGTGTTTCAGACGGGTTTTTTGCTCCCAATTCAAGCCTACCCAGAATCTGTCTCCACTTTTTAAGGGTGCTTTGAACTTCAGATTGCACTCCACTACAAT
>JAKSDL010000704.1 GCA_022360105.1 Pseudomonadota bacterium | reverse complement strand
GAAAATCTCCAATAATTCGGGCAATGTTAAACTTGGGAAGCAGGCTTTGCAGATAGTTTTCCACCATCGTTAACGCTTCCTTGGCAGACTGCTGCATCATTTGCACGGCCATATCCAGTTCCGCTGCCGCCGAAGCAGATGATGAGACTGCACCCGTCACCATGATTTTTTCAAAGGTGTAATTATAAATCAGGCTGGTTGCAATAGGTAACAAGACACCAGTGGTATCAGAGGCTCCGACACCGATAATAAAACCTACTTGTGGCTCCTGGCTCAGTTCAGCTTCCAGGAATTCGTCCAGTTGGACTTTGCCTTTCTTGACTGGACTCTGAGCGATCTCCCTGCGAGCTGCGTTAAGATGAGCCATCACCAGGGGGTATTGCTGCTCTTGTTCAATCTTGTTCAGGTAGGGATTCATGGCTGACAGATTTTCAAGGAATCCTTGCGGGTCCTTTTTCACTTTTGCTTTCAGAGTAGCAGGGATTTCAAGAGCATTCAGGATGCCTCTCAAGGTTTTAAAATTCAATTTAACGAAGTTTTCAGCCTGTTCCTTTGATGTGTTTACTTCTCGAAAGCGCATCAACACTTCGTATTCTGTTTTTCTCAAGGTACGTGCTTTTTCAATAAAAGCCGCGTAATCAGCAGGGCTGTCGCAAATTCCCTGGGAAGCGTCCATCACTGCGTTTTCGTTGATTTCATCTGCCAGGGGAACGTCTTTCAGGGTAAAGGATATCATTTCCGAAATATCCTGCTTTTTCAAAACCCCGGTAATTTCCATGGCTTTCAGACGCTTGGATCGGATCAAGGCCGGGTCGAGAATATCCAAACGGTTGGTGGTAAGTACGGTGAATACCCTGTTTAAGGGAATTTCGCCATCAATGATGTTTAAGAATTTATTCGTCAGCTTGTCGGTTGGAGATCCTCCTGAGGAACTTCTGCGTGGTGCCAGTGAATCACCCTCATCGAAAAAAACAACCGTCGGCGCAATCATCTTGGCTATGTCATACACCTTTTCCAGATTTTCCACTGCCCCGTCAATAGGATTAGAGGAACTTCGTAAAGCGCCCGGACTGGTAGCAATATCATGAACACCACTGTTTTCACTTAACCAGGAACGAACCAAAAAGGTTTTCCCGCTGCCCGGAGGGCCGCTGAGTACAACACCTTTTTCTTCGTCCACACCGTAAAACAGACAATTGTTTGCCATTTCGGAAAAACTGTATTTTACCGATCCAACGTAGGTTTCCCACAAGGTTTTCCGATCCATGCGGTCCACTACTTTTTCGAACAGATCACCATAAGAGTTTTTGGCAACCAACTCAAAGGCCTGCCTAACCAGGTATGAGTTTTCAAGAAATTCAGATTTGAAATCCTGTTTAATTTCCACTATCGACTTGATCAGTTTGCGGACGTAAGAAGGGGTGAGCTTCAGGCTGCGTTCGTCAAAAATGTTATAAATTCTGGCAACGGCCAGATCCAGTTCGTTCCCGGTAATGTGCTTGAATGGTCCGGAGTTACTTTCAGCTACATTGATTTTTACATCGTTTTTGATCAGTTCCAGTCGGACTACTTCGCGAAGGTTATCGACCTTTTTCCAGAAATCGGAAATATCAATAATTTTGCCCTTTTCTACAAATCTTCTGTAGATAGTGGAATCACAACGCTCAGGTTGATCAGTGGTTGCAATCAGTAAACAATCACGACGGCCGTTTATAATTTCATCAATGATGATATTGGAGGTGTCGATCAATGTCCTCTGTTGGCTTTCCACCCCGCTTTCCGAAGAATCTGCCCGTCCAAAGGCACTGTGTGCTTCTTCTACATGCCTGATAGAGGTTCGGGCTGGGTTACCCATCGCTTTTTTAAAGTAGTTTCCCGGTTCACCAGCCAGTGCTGTGCGATAATCGTTGGGGGTGATCATCTGGTAGTCAACCCTGATACCTGTTTCTTCCAGGCTTGAAATGTTCTTGGTAATCGATTTTTTAAATATGATATTGACCAGGGGGATATTGGAAAGTCGTTTGTAAAATTTCAGCTTCTTTCGACGCACTATTTCCACAAAAAGCTCTTCATCCACATCAGAAATACTCTTCCAAAAGGGCTTGTCGGCCAGTAATTCTTCTTTTTTTAATTTCAGATCGATTTGTGCTTTTACTTCATTGGCAAAAATGACTTTTTCAATAGTCTCCCTGGTTGTCGAAGTTTTACCACTTCCGCTGGGACCGACAATCATCAGGAGAGGAGCAGCAGGGACGGCAGGATCATTGAGGTATTCTTTGCGAAGATGGGCCCTGTAGACATTTTCAAACATCTCGACAATCTCCGCGGGAACATGGACATCGGTCAGGTCACTCTTCAACAGGTATTTCAGATAAACATAATCCTTTGGTGACACTTCATCCTGCAAGATCTTATTCCAGGACTCTTGCGGATTGGTTTGCCCGGAAATGCGAAATCGTTTTTGCCAGTCGGTCAGTATGTCGGGGTCTTTCAGATTTTTAAATTCCTTGTTTTTTGGAGGGCGCAACAGGGAAAACATCCATTGCAATCCCCGGCGGAACACATGGGTATTTGGGTTGAACTGATTGAGACGGGCAAACATAAATGCCTTGGTTTCAAATGGCCAGGACGAAACCAGGTTTTCAATCTCCTTAATTCTTTGTTCCGGCAGGCGTATGTATTTAATCTCTCGTGTAACGGTTGCTGTCATGTTTTTTCACCTGCTATTTGGACATTTTGGGAATAGTCAGTGCCGGGGCGGATTCAGTGTTTTGAATCACAACAGTATGTTGACCGCTCTGGTTCTTTTCATAGGCAGACGCCCATTTTTGCTGGGTCAGAAATCGTAATAGTGCCAGGTTAACGGCCTCGCTTTTTCCGCCGATCTTCTGTTGCAGTTCCTGGATACTGAATAGATAGGCTGCATAGAGTTTACGGATGCGGTCCGCCTCCTGATCGGCTGCATAGTTTTCCGCTTCAGCGATCAATTCCCGTCGTTTCTTTTCTTCAGTGGCTTCAATCAACTTATCTCCAAACCGCGTCTGTTTCAGCACAAAACTGACGACCTCAATACCATATTTTTTCTCCAGGGTAGGCCCCCCTTCGTTGATGGGTCTGGATTTCAAAGCCCTGAATATTTTCTCTTTAATGATCTCTCTTTCACTGATTAAGGAGTCGACCTTTTGCGCTTGCAGAATGTCCTTGACAATACCATCGTGATCACCCTGCAAAAGGGTCATGGGATTCAGGTTTTCAATGGCCCAGGTTTTCAGATCCTTGATTCTGTAGGTCAATACACCGGAGGTCCACAAGGCGACATTTTCCTGGGAAATGACCCTTACAGGTTCGTTGGTGCCGCCCAGGTAGAGGGATTGGTTCATCAGCGACACCTCTTGTTCGATCTTGGTAAAAAAAGGCAAGCGCACATGCCATCCAACCTCAGTAATTGCCTCCCGCTGGCCCCCAAGCTTCTCCAGTACGATAGAATAATTCTTTTTAACTTTATAGATGGTTTTGGATGCATAGATGATTGCTAGAAAAGCATAAATTAATGAAATCAATAACGTCGCTATCAATATTCGCCGAAAAAGGTTGATGACAAAAGCCCGTTTTAGAAAGTCGGCCGTACTTTGATTCGACATGTTGTCCTCTTGATTAAGATGGTTTTAGTCGTTTGTCTGGCAATTGATAAGAATTGGTTGATTAATCACCCTGGATATTTCCGCCGGAAACTTCAAGTAACATAAGAGGGAGATAACTCTATTTTATGGCAAAAGAACGCTGAAAGTAAAAAGAAAAAGGTTGATTTATTAACAATTTAGTCCGAATTTTTAACCAATTGTTTAAATGCTGGATTTTCAACCGTTTCTCAAAGCAGTGACTGCATATATCTTCTCGACCGGGGGCTTAAATGCTGCTACGATTATGAATGTACAGTGTTATTAACGGGAATTAATGAAGCATCCGGGTTTGATATTTCTTCTTATGGTAACAAGCGATTGATTTATATGCTGAAAGTCATGTAGAAAGAAGTCAGCAGTCTATTTTTTCGGGGAATTATCCCCTTTGCTTAAAACGGATGTGGGTGGATTTGATCAAGGTACACTAAGATGCTTGAGTTTTTTGATAAATCATCTGACGACAAAACTGCAAGGAGAGCGGAAAACTATTTCTGGAAGGCCATGGAATTGCTTAATGATGATAAGCATGACCTGGCCATCAAGGAATTACAATCAGCAATCAAGGTTGAAAGAGAAAGTGTCCTGGAGATGCTGGAAGAGCAATTCGGGGACTATTATGAGGAAGGAAAAACCTTGGAAGCCCTGACCATGGGGAATGTATTGATCAAATACAAAACCAGGGATTTCCGGCTGGCCAACCGGATGGGCAATATTCATCGAAAACTGGGTGAATTGAAAAAGGCCAATGAATACTACAAAAAAGCCCTGGCATTGAATAAAAAGGACGAGATTCCGCTGCTCAACCTGGCGGCAAGCATGGCCCGTGTCCCGGGTTTTGATGACACCTTGACGAAGCTGTTGAAAACCTACATTCGTTACAATGCCTACTTAATTCCCAAATCCACTTATCCCCGTGATCCCGGTATCATCAACCACCTGACTGAAATGTTGAATATGAAGCAATTTTTCGGAAAGGTGGAACGTTTGCAGGAACTTATTTTAAAAAAGACCCTGCAAAAGGAAGAACCCGACTTCAAGAAGATGAATCTGCTGGTAGACCGCATTAAGGACAAGGTTAATGCTCAAATCGAACACGACGTTCAGCATCCCAATGTGCTTCGCTTGCTGAGGGCTGCAATGAAGCAAGATTGGCAGTCGATTCCTGCCGGGGATAAAGACCAGTTTATGTGGGATATCCTAAACCTGGGGTTGTTTGTTTTTAAGAAGAACAGTTTATTGGATGAACATGGTCGAATCAAACTTGATCCTGCGTTTCAACCACAAGATCTTGATCTTGCAATTGATTCCTTTTTTAGACTCAAAGCGGAACGCTATGGTTATCGTTACCTGGATATGATCGTGGCACTTAGTCACACTTTATCCGGAAACATCGGGCAGGCGGTTGATGAAATAAGGGATTTGCTAAAAAATGATCCGCATGATCGCTATCTGAATATCAACCTGGGATTATTGTACCACCAGCAGGGAAATCGGTTGCTGTCTTTGGTTCATTTGATTAAAGGGGCCCATGCAATAAATGATTTGGGTGGGGCCTGCCATTTGGTGGATGTTCTGGAAAAAGCCAAGGAGTTTTATCGGGAAAACAATTTCAAAAGAGCCCTCAAATTATACCAGATCGCAGCTCTCGAAACAGATAGCGTGGAAATCCTCGGAAAAATCGGTGAAATTCTGATATCACTCCATCGGTACAACGAAGCCATTCAGCCTTTCAAAGATATGATCAGGCTTGATCCCGATTCACAAACTGCGATTATAAAACTGAAGGAAATTCAAGATCATTTCTGCTTTTTAGCTGATGAATTTTATGATGTTGGTGAGTATGTCAAGGCTTCGGAACATTATGAAAAAGCCTTGGAAATAGACAGATCACCAGAGGTTCTGAAAAAAGCGGCGAAATCTTACAAGATGCAAGGGGATCATAAAAAAGAATTCGTATTAGAAGAGGAATTTAGATATGAGGCAGACCAGGAAAAATCAAAAGATCAGGAAACAGTCCGTAAACATTTTATAGCGAACGGTCTGAAGCAAATGAAAAAGGAAAACTTCCAGCAGGCCATCGACGATTTCAAAGAAGCCTTCAAACTGCGTATCGACAAAGATGTCTTTATGTACCTTTCTTACCTTTATAAGAAATTTAATCAAAAAAGAGCACTACAAGATTTGATTGTACAATGGAATGCGGCCCAACCAAAAAAAGAGGAGGACGATTAGCGGATGGCGATTGGTTGGGAATAGCCTAGCTCCATATCCCAGGGAAACCGAATCCAGGTATCCTGACTTACTTCCGTAATATAGGTATCAACCAACGGTTTTCCGGCAGGCTTTGCGTACACGGTGGCAAAATGGGCTTTTGGAACCAGATCGCGAACAATTTTAGCTGTTGTTCCCGTATCAACAAGATCATCAATCAATAAAAAACCTTCTCCTGACCCTTCAAAACCTTTCAGAATGTTTGAGTCACCTTGAGATTGCTCCTCATAAGTGGTGATGCAGATGGTATCTACCAGCCTGACTTCCAGCTCTCTTGCGATTATGGCAGCAGGTACCAAACCTCCCCTGGTGATGGCAACAATACCTTTCCAAGGTCCTTTTTCCAGAAGTCTCCAGGCTAATGCTCTGGCATCCCGATGAAGTTCGGCCCAGGAAACAATAAAGTCTCTCTGAAATCGGGCGTTCTTGATTGTAGTCATTTATAGAATATCCGGGTTGTTTGTTAGAATAACTGATAATGTTTTAATATAATACAAGTTATAGCCGTCACTAAAGAAGGCGTCAATCCGGAAAAGACGCCATGCAAGCCGGACAGGTCCAAACTGAAATCGATCGTTTGCCTGGTTTTTTCAGGCAGGCAGCTGTTCAGCAAAATGTTATGAACACGGATAAATCTCCAAAATTCACGTCACGAATTCTTGATTTCGTTCAAAGGCATACCACTTCGGTTGAATTTAAGCCTGAAGATGGTATTCGCTATTGGCAGGATAGAATCCTTTTGGTGATTATTCTGGTCAGTTTTACTTTGGGCTTTTTTGTGTACTGGCCTAGTGTCTGGCTTTCCATTGTGGTTGAAAAGTGGAGTATCGCCATTGTGGATACTCTTGTCTATACCTGGGTCGTTTTTCTCGGTGTTAAACGTTCTGTTCCCTTTGCTGTTCGGGCCTACAGCATGGTATTTCTGTTCTTCGCACTGGGAGTCGTTCTTTTTGCCGTAGTAGGTCCCTTTGGCGCAGGACCGATCTGGTTGTTTTTCTTTCCAATTCTTGCCGCCCTGTTGCTGGGAAAACAGGCTGCCTTTGCTGCATTATCCATAAATCTTTTAACAATTGGAATCTCTGGGGTATTCATATCTCTGAATTTATTCGACTGGGGCGAAGCAATCGACTGGCCTATGTTTTTATGGTTAGTGATTGCCCTGAATTTTCTGTTATTGGATACACTGGCAATTCTGGCAATTAACACCATATTGAATGGCTTACAGACAGCCCTGGAAAAACAACAATCGGTCGCGGAATCGCTCGATTCAAAGCATAGCGAGTTACTGGAATCCTACAAAAAATTAAGAACCGAAATTCAGGAAAGAGAGCAGGCCGAACATTCGCTTTTGGAAAGCGAAGAAAAGTATCGCACTTTGGTGTCTCGCATGAATGAAGGTGTGTTTATTATTAACCAGGAAAGAGAAATCATATTTGCCAATGCGAAGCTTTGCAGTATGTCAGGCTATGAGGAACATGAATTGATCAATCAGAGCTTTTCCAAACTCTTTACCCTTCAAAACCGTGCAAAAATGATTCATCTGCTCGAAGTTAGCGGGAATCGTTTTTCAGATATGATTGAAATTTCTCTGACCAAAAAGGACAGAATGGATGTGGCCATGCTGGCCTCCGGTTCACCTGTTTTTAGAAGCAGTGGCGATTGGGAGGTCATTGTGGTGTTGACTGATATTACCTTCATGAAAAGGGCAGAGCGCGAACTGAAGGATCACCAGGGGCAACTGGAAGAAAAGATCAAGGAACGAACAAGGGACCTGGAAGAGGCCAAACAGCAGGCTGAAATAGCGAATCAGGCTAAAAGCGAGTTTCTGGCAAATATTTCGCACGAACTCCGCACGCCGATGCACCATATTCTGAATTACTCTAAATTTGGAGTGACCAAGTTTGACTTATCATCCAAAGAGAAACTGAAGCATTATTTCAGCCAGATTCGAAAAACCGGGGAGCGACTCATGTTTCTGTTGAATGATCTGTTGGATTTGTCCAAATTGGAGTTGGGGAAGATGAACATGGAAGTATTTCGGGCAGATCTCAAAGAATCCGTACGGGAGGTGGAACGAATCTTTAAGGAAAGCATGCGGGAAAAAGAACTCACCCTGATCATTTCCAATCTTGAAAATGTCTCTACAAATCTTGAATGTGATCAATATAAGCTTTCCCAGGTGTTACAGAATCTTTTGGCCAATGCTATTCAATACTCTACTCCAAACAAAACCATTCGCGTGCTCTTTGGCAAAGACCGGCTGGATTTAAACTCCCATCCGGTTGAAGCCTTAAGGGTCTCGATTCAGGATGAAGGAATCGGTATTCCTGAAAACGAGATCGGATTGGTTTTCGAAAAGTTCGTGCAGAGCAGCAAGACCAAAAGCGGTGCAGGGGGTACCGGTTTGGGATTGGCTATCTGTAAACAAATTATCGACCTTCACCATGGTGAGATTTGGGCTGAACCAAACCCCGGCGGCGGCACCATTGTCCATTTCAAATTGCCCTACCAGCAAACCGCTTCCACGTAACGTCTTTTAATTTAATACGTTAAATTGTCAAAGGGTCTTTTGTTTGACAGAATGTTACCAGTGTACCAAAGTAAATTTATAACATGCATTCCTGAATCCTCTTCGACGTTCAGGCCACAAGTTAATCGGTGAAGCCCGATTGGGAGTACAAGAAAATTTTGGGTAGATGACCAAATTGGTAGGTTGAAAGACACCGGTATCGCTTCTAAAGGACTCAATTGGAATATGGTATCGCCTCCAGCGGTTAACACCGCTGGCTACTGCTGTGCTATCCATTCGGGGATTAGCCCGGATAGGTTCCAAACTCCGCAACAGGGAAAGAAAGAGGAGAAACCTATAGTTTCGAATAAACAACCCTCGCGGCTCTGACAGACTTGTTACTATCTTTCCGGATAACTATGGTTCTTGATTTTCTTAAGGAAACGTTATTGGTTCAGGTCCATCTAAAAGGCATAACAAGCCATCAAAGCTAAATTATTTCAAATCAATAGCTAATAACCACCTAACCTTTCAGGAGCAACATGGCGGGAACACTCAAGGTTGAACGAATTCAAACAGGCATGAGGATAGAAAAGCGATTGGTAAAAGTGCTGAAAGCACTGGCAGAGTATTTGGAAATGTCGCTTGGCGATTTGATAGAAGGTATCGTACTCCATGCGTTTGATGGAAAAGCCCCGTTCAGCAAAGAGATGATCGAGCGCATAGGGGATATTAAGAAGATTTACGGACTGGATTTGGATTCATCACATTCACACAAGTTAATCGAGGCAAACGAATGAGGTTAAATAAAAATCTGGCAATTCTGCTAAGTGGACAGCTGGTTTCCCAGCTTGGAGACAAATTTTACCTGCTGGCACTTTCTTTTTGGGTTCTGGAAGCAACCCAGTCGGCTTCGATGATGGGCATTGTGCTGTTTTGTTCGTTGTTCCCCGAAGTAGTCAGTGGGGTATTGGCTGGAGCAATTGTGGACAGGTACAGCAGAAAATGGATTATCGTAGCCACAGATCTCATCAGGGGGGGCATCGTCCTTGGATTATCCCTGCTTTTTTATTTTGATCAGGTTGCACTGGTCTGGATCATCATCGCCCAGGTTTTGCTTTCTATCAGCACTGCTTTTTTCAATCCCTGTATCCCTGCGGTAATTCCCCAAATCGTAAAACAGGAAAATCTGGCAAAGGCCAACTCACAAACTCAGCTGATCAGGGGGATTTCAACGGTATTGGGTCCTGTCCTGGGTGGTATTTCGGTAGCTGCATTCGGTTATCTATTTGTGTTTGTATTCAACGGACTATCTTTTATCATTTCCGGAGTCTGCGAATTGTTCCTGACTATTCCCGAAGAAAAACAACACTCAAAAGCCTCCGGATTGGTGGACGATGTAAAGGAAGGCATACATTACATCATTAAAGAGAAATCGTTATTAACTTTGTTAGGATTCATTGCGATGATCCATTTTTTTGTTGGCTCATTTCAAACAATCACACCGGTTCTAGCCAAGGTGATGACAGGTGTCGCCGTCCAAAACCTGGGATTTATTCAGACCGCTTTCGGCCTGGGAATGGTCTTTCTATCCCTTGTTTTTGGAGTGAAAAATCTGATGCACAAACGAGAAAGGTTCACTTTATTTGTTTCGGTATTTTTCATTGGTGTGGTTAATGTTGCCATATCACTGCTGGTTTTTAACGGAACCGAATCTGTATTCCTCTACCTGGTACCTTTTTTTGTCTATGGAGGATCAGTTATTCTGGCAGTGACTGCCTTCCGAACCCTTGTGCAACAGGTCACACCCAATAAGATGGCAGGACGGGTGTTTGGTGTGGCTTTTTCAGTGGGAGATGCCTCTATTCCGATGGCTATGTTAATTTACGGATTTTTGTTGGATTATTTTGCCGTGAGTTATCTGCTGACAATTTCCGGAATGAGCCTCATGTTGCTGTCAGTCATTTTTGCCAGAAAAGTTCAGCCAATTTCCTCTATGTCCTCTGAGGTTCCAGCCTGACCGCAAAGGATTTTGCATTAGTTCCCCTCCTCGTTACCTTTGTAAAAACCGGCCACATAAATCCGTATATTCATGGGGCCGGTTTTTTTACGGCATTTCCCGATCTGTTTATCAACGATGTCCTGCATAGAAATCAGTTCAGAAATACGAACATTCAAATGTTGCATTCACTGCCATTTTGTTAAATATTGATTTTTACGGTCCTTGGTGTTAGACTGGTGCACAGTTGTGCGCTTGATATTATTGAGATTTTATGTTGGTTGTTGGTTAGTTTCCATGTATAGGCCCCTGAGATGAGTGATACCAAGATATTAGTTGTGGAAGATGACGCTATCATTGTCTTCAAACTGAAACACACCCTTGAAAACCTGGGATATAATGTCGTGGGCACTGCCGATACCGGAGAAAAGGCTATTGATTTTGCATTCCGTGAATCACCGGAATTGATTCTGATGGATATCAGGTTAAAGGGAAGTATGGATGGTATTCAGGCGGCAGGACAAATTCGTGAAAAGCTTGATGTTCCAATTATCTTCATGACTGCTTATAGTGATGAAGATAAAATCAAACGGGCAAAAAAAACCCTGCCTTACGGCTACTTGTTGAAACCGGTTCAGGACAAGGAACTGGAGATCAATATCGACATTGCCCTTCATGTCGCTCGTGTGGAAGCCGAAAAACGATTTGCCGAAGAGGAGAGAAAAAAGCTCCAGCAACAATTGTTTCAAGCTCAAAAGATGGAGTCATTAGGAACACTGGCCGGCGGTATTGCTCATGATTTCAATAATTTGCTTTTCCAAATCATGGGCAGCATCCAGATTGTCAAAAAAAGGCTTCCGGAATCCGACCGTTCGATCAAAAATATGTCCAATGCTCTCCAAGCGGCTTATCGAGCTAAAGATCTGGTGCAGCAGATACTGACATTCAGCAGAAAAAGTAAAAGCGAACGACAGATTTTGTTAGTCCAGCCAATAATCAAGGAAGCCCTAAAACTACTACGCTCATCTTTGCCGACCACCATCCAGATTGAACAGCATATCGAAGACACGGTTGGGATGATTCTTTGTGACCCCACCCAGATTTATCAGGTATTGATCAACCTTTGCACCAATGCCTATCATGCGATGATGTCCCAGGAAGAGGGGATACTCAGAGTCATCATGCAGGAAAAAGAATCGGAAGATGCACTGGAAATTATCGTCAGCGATACG
>JAKSDL010000063.1 GCA_022360105.1 Pseudomonadota bacterium | reverse complement strand
CTAACAATGCTTGATAATTCGCCTGTTATTATTACCGGAATTGCATACAATCTGGGATACAATTCTGCACAATAACCGCTAGTTGCTATTAACCATTCCTCCGGGATGGATTGATCTGATTTGCCAAAAGCCCCTTAGGGGCGTCATATAGTAGCCAGCGGTTTTAACCGCTGGGATGCGGAATTTGCCATGTACACAAGAGTTCCGTAGGAACGGCACATAACAAATATTGTAATCGATATCAGACTTTATCCTGGGCTGCCGTATTATACCAATCCAACTTGCGGGTGATGTACATGATGGTTGCCAGGATTGCAAAAAGACCGATTGTGCCTATTAATAGTGAGTAGGTTTCCGATTTTAAAAGAATGAAAAGGAATCCATACAAAGTAGTCAGAATTCCGGCAATATTAGTTGCCTTGGGTCTACTTCTCAAAACCGCTATACTGTAACCAAAGACAAGCCCTACAATCCCCATGGTAGCTATTACATATGCCTTATTGAAGCTTATGTGTTCCGAAATAGATAGCAAATTCAGGTAAAATAAACAAATAGACAGTCCGATCAGCAGATACTGCAGAGGATGAATCCGGAGCTTGCCCAAGGTTTCAAACATGAAGAATGCCGTGAATGTTAATACAATATAAAGAATGGCGTATTTAACGGAGCGGATCGTCAAAAGGGCTGCCCCCCAGTTATTACTTATTTCCCTTTGGGTGTCACTGAGTCTGTAATGTCGTTCTGTGATGACAGACTCGATCATTCCCATCGGGATCATCATCAACAGCGTTAACATTCCGACAATAATCATTTTAAGCGCTGGAGATTCCTTGCTCTGGGGTATTTTACTTTTGATTTTATCCAGCATCTTGTCTCCTTGGTTTGATATCTATTTGAGAATTATCCGGTTTTCACCAAGAGAATACCAAACCGATAGGCACGGGTGATGTGGAATATACCGAGATTTTGCAGGAAAAATGTGCAGAAATCTTGCAGGAAAAGCTGAAAATTTTGAAAACTTCCGAACTATTCCAACTACCCGGTTAAGTGGGTAGATAGAATAGTTGGTATTGAAAAAACAAAAATATTATTAAATAACAATATTTTAAAAAAGTGTATTCTGCTTGACAATTCGAAGGATTGACGATATCTTATCATTAAATTCACTTAACCGGGTAAGTGAGAAATTTGAATAAATATATAACCCGGTGAATTGACTAAATCGAATTTGATTTAGTATTTTGGCAACAGATATCAGTAGGAGGAAGCCATGACTAGCTGGTATGCACTTACAAAGGAAGTGGAATACAGACAAAAATACTTCCGACAAGAAGCTGAAATAGCTCGAATGCTGAACGAGATCACACCTGTTCCTGTTCAAAGGAGACCCCTGGTTTGCGTGCTCCTGGAAAAACTGGGAGAAAAACTGGTGGTTTATGGAACGATGCTTCGCACTCGTTATGGTATTTCAGTCCAATAATCTAGCAAGGACAAATCGATGCCTTACGATTCCATTGTTGTTCCCAAAAATGCTTCAATCAAAGTATTCCTGGGGCCTGTTCAGGATTTTCAAACAAGTTTGGTGCTTTTGAATTCTATCGACAAGCTTCCCGGGATGAACCCTTCGATAATGGAGATTAATCGCTCCATGACAGCTGAGGAGCGATTAAACAACAGGATTATCGTTCATGGTTTACATTATTGTTTTTTTAGTGTCGAATACTGGTCCGGTGTTCCTGAATTTATTTCCCATTTGAGTGGGTTGCAACCGGAAGTGTTTAAGGAGCGGTTGTTCCAACGTTATGCGGATAGGATTCTTATCAGGAAATATGACGGAAATCCTGGTTTGGAAAAACCGGAGACAATTGATCTTGAAAAGATTTTAAAAACCGAAGGTTCTTTTTTGGAGTTTATTCGAGACAATTTTGAGATTCGGCATGCAGATTTTGAAACAGAAGCCTTGAGTTATCAATATCTTGTTGATCCACCAAAACTCAAGTCGTTTATCATTTCCCACTTAAAAACTATGTGGGAAAAGTATCTGTCCAGGGAGTGGGAACGCAATAAGCCTCTGCTGGAGGAGTCGGTATCGGCATTTCAAAAGCTCGATCTCACAAGCATGGATCGATTTGAAGCTGTAAAGACCGTTACCAATCAGGATGTGTTGGATGAATGGCAGGAATGGCCATGGAAAGTGGAGTGGTTAAGACAAGTGTGTTGTGTATTGCTTACTCCATCGCCTTTTATCGGACCTTACGTTGTTAAATACATTGCTGATAATACCTTCCATGTTTCGTATGGGGCCAGACTTCCTGAAGGCATTCAGGCTGTCACGTCAGATCTGAATCGAAATGACCTTAATGTCAGGCTTAATGCTTTGGCGGATGATACCCGTTTGAAAATGATCCAACTGATAGCGGAACAAGGGGAACTTTCCTCTCAGGAAATCATGAACCAATTGGAATTAAGCCAATCCGCAACCTCACGCCATCTGAAACAATTGAGCGCTACCGGGTTCTTAAAGGAAAGAAGACAGACCAGTGCAAAGGTGTATGAAATCAATGAAGAATTTGCAGAAAAAACCATCGGAGCCTTAGCCGGATTTTTGCAAAAGCAGAACTAATTTAGATTTAGAAGGATATTCCTTACTTGGCTTTATGTGATTTCTTCATGCGTTTTAATTGTTCACGAAATCTCTCACAAGGGTCTTCATAGCTGGTTCTTTGGGTAAACCAGAGAAATTCAAATGAGGAGGGAAAGGTTTTATTTCCGACTTTTGGGGCAGAAAAATAGCTTTCAAGTGGTGTTGGATTGATGGCGATCTCGGTAAAACCGAGATTAAGTTGTTTAATGTTTGGTATTCGGTGCGCGACCCTGTCATACACAGCCATATTGTTTTCCGTATGGCCTTTGCCCAGAATCATGACAACCGGCTGATCCGGGTTTGATTTTCTCATTGTGGCGATGGAGTGTGCCATGGTGTCATTTCTGGCAAGCCAGGTATCATACATTCTCTCCATCATTTTCTGGTGCGCGTAGCCGCAATGTGCTGCTTTAAACCTTGCTTGCATTAACTGCCGATAAGCTTCATTCTCGAACGGGGTTGCCCGTAAAAAAGCCTTTTCAATCTCGGTCAATTTTTCAATGCCGTTCCTGGTAATTCTTCTGACAATTCCAGTTGGTAAATCCGCTCCAAAAACGGTCAGTTTATTTTCGGCTGCCAGTTTGATGAACTGAAAATAGAATTGCCAGGTTGTATCCGCTCTGCTTAACCAGCCGAGATCGTTCCTTAGTATTGCCTCTCTTTTGTCATCGACGAATTTGGGATGTTTTGCGGACTGACTGGATACATAAGCCATCAAATGACCGGTTTGATCCACACTGAAAAACTCAAATCCGATTACAGGTTTTTTGCCCTGTTTTATCAGGTCTTCAATTATCTGCATCTGGTGACGATGATGGTCTGCATTTTCGTGGTTTTCACCAAGGTAGATAACCTCGGCTTTTGTGACATCATCAAGCAATTCCTGGTATGTAATTTCCTGTTTATTATGGCTGGAATATATTTTTCCGATTAGAGGATCTTGTCTGACGGGTTTCATTTGGGAGCATCCGATAAGTAAAGCCAGCAGAATACATGGTAGAATGATTTTTATTTTTGGGCATCCTTTTAAGCTGTGTTTACTAAAATTGCTGATCATGTTTCTCATCTTTTACATCCTGGAATGTTAATTGAGTGGCTAGAGAAGGATATGACCCCTCTTTTGTATGGACGTTGTCCGGTTTGTGAGTGAATTTAGGACTGCAACAATTTGACCGAATTTCGACCATTCGCTGACTGTGCGAACGACTCCAATCTATCAGTATATATGGAGGTTGGGAAGGATTCTGCATTGAGGTTGGTGGAATCGTTAAATTGTTCCCGGCTTGGGAAGATATCGAAAGAGTGACAAACCCACCAACCAAAATACCCGGTACTAATTAGGCAGTCCGTAAACCGGATCAGGTTTAAGATCCGCTGATACATGGGATAACGCCTCTTCGAGCATCAATCTTCTTTCACTTGGGTCCTTCCATCGCGTTTGGGTTTTCGATTCCAAACGGTGTACCGGATCAAAATAGAAGAATACTTTTCCCGGTTTTACACTGGGAGAACGCCAAACGCTAACACCGGTCTCCTCATTATAAAAGTCATAGGAAGCAATATGCCTTTTGCCGCCGCCTGTGGGCAGATCGCAAGTGAAGGTGGGAATATTGAATCCTGCGGTAAAACCTCGCATTGCTTTTTCCATCTCAACAGCATCCCGCAATGTTGTGCGCAGATGTTCGATGCCGGGAACCATATCCAAAATAAAAACGTAATACGGGTGAACGTTCATGTAGCTCAACTGTCTGATAAACAAGCCCATAACATTAACATCGTTATTGACTCCGCACTGGAAAACAGTTTGGTTGCGTACTGTTAAGCCTTCCTGGAAGAGTCTGTCAGCAGCTCTTCTGGACCACTGGGAAATCTCGCGAGGACTCGAAAAGTGGGTGTGAATGCAAACGTGTTTTCCCCGTTTTCTACCGATTTCATTCACTTCGATCAACGCCTTAAACCACTCATCATCAGAGAGAACCTTCATGGGGAATACCGCTAAAGATTTAGTAGCGTAGCGAATGCGCCGGATATGATCGATATCCAATAATGTTTTTCCGATGGTACGAATTAGCTCCGGCTTTAGCAGGGACGCATCGCCACCGGAAATCACCACATCTTCGATCTGATCATGCTCCCGAATGTATTCAAAAATTTCTTCATACTTGGCAATACTTGGACTGTATATCTGCTTTTCACGGGATAAGGTGGACCCGCCAATCAGTCGACTGCGGGTGCAATATGAGCAATAGTGAGGACAGACACTTAAGGTCAAAAACAAGACTTTGTCCGGATAGCGATGTGTGAGATACTGCACCGGGGAATCCACATCCTCATAAAGCGAGTCTTTCAGGAAAAACGGATGGTTTTCCAACATTTGTGAAGCAATGGGCATAAACTCTCTTCTAAGCGGGTCCTCCACCGGATTATCCCAATCGATCAAGGAAAATATGTACGGTGTGATCCGGATGTTCATAGGCACAATTTCCAGGGCTTTTTGAAAATCCTTCAGCAAATTTTCATTAACACGGTGTTTGAGTGCATCCCGCATTTTATCCAAGCTGGTGATCGAGTTCTTCAATTGCCACATGTAATCACCAAACTCTTGTTCAGAGACCGATGACCACCCGGGAATTTCCTTCCAGAATTCTCCGTCTTTAAAAGCCCTGTGATCAGGATAATGACAAAGATGAGCCGGAATGGCTTCTTTACTGATTTCAAGTTTCATGAGACTCCTCCTTGTGCAATTTAGGGTGAATCATTAATCCACCTGTTTGGATTAACCAAGCTCAACAATCCTCCAACAGCTTGGAAAAGGCTGGTTGGTGATATCGTTTTGTCTTTTTCCATTCAATTTCATGCAAGCGAACTCACATTGTGCATTTTTCATCCACGCAGGTTTCCTTTTTGCCGAACCATTTGTAGCGATTGGCAGCTACGGTCCCGTACGCCCAGTCTCGTACCGATTTGGGCATCCATTTCAACCATTTTAACAACGCCCAGCGGCCTCCAAGGTCTTTACCAATTTCGATGATGGCATCGCTTTTTAAAAACAGGGCATTACTTTTTGAATAAATGACAGAATGGAAATCTGAAGCTTTTTGTATGTTGAGTTGGGCTTTTTCTTGCGGGGTTAGGTCAGTTACAGAAACAAGCTGAAACGGTGGATTCGGTTGGGATTTTAAAAGCACATCCAGCCAAAACAGGCAAAGGTTGCAGTTGCCGTCATAAACAACCACTGGCTCTGAAAAGTCGACAATTGTTTTACTGATTTGTGATCTATTTGCGGTGTTCACAGGCTCTCTCCAATAATCAATAATTAACATTGCAGTCCATACTAATAAACTCCAACATCTATTCCAAAAGAATAACTTAATCAGAATGTTTAATAGTGATTTAAAGGAATTTATGAAGAGGGACGGATTGGTTGATCTAATCACTTGTCAATCAAGAGTTAATCGTGTTTTATTAGCTTTTCCCGGTTTTTGGAGATGTTAAAGAGAAAGAAAGTTTTGAGAGCGAATGTAGATTTTTTAGTGAAAGTTATGTCTCAAGAGGCAGAGTTGTATCAGGTGGTTCGTATCGTTGATCGATTAAGGAGTTGGAAGGGATATTCCTTTTTCTTCCGGTTACCCAAATATCTGTTCAATAACTGAAAAAGCGAAGCTTTCACCAAGTCCGATAACCGATAACTATGCCAGGTGACTTCGACTTTGGATTGCAAGGATGAGGAAGCTGCAACATTTTAATAAAACTCTGAAGTGTGTGTTGTTTGATCTATCGAGTATCGATAGCATGGAACGAGATGCGAACGTATTGATTTCAATCATTACCTGGTAGTCGGAAGTCCAATACCAGCAATCTAACTACAGAATTAATTTATGTTAGTCCCACTTTTAATAAATAAAAAAAGAATCCAAAGAGATATTGAAACCCTTGCTACCTTCACAGACCCAAACGAGCAAGGTTTCACTCGATTGTCATTTAGCAGGGAATACCGGGATGCAGCTGACTATGTTGCCGGGAAAATGGCTGCAGAAGCTGGACTGGAAGTCCGTTATGACGCAATTGGTAATCTGATTGGTCGTAAAGAGGGATCAGACAAAAACTCGTCCTGCCTGATGATCGGCTCACACCTGGACACGGTGAAGGCTGGAGGCAAGTATGATGGTATTGCCGGGATCATTGCCGGTTTGGAAATAGCCCGCTGCCTACACGAAAACAAGACCCCTCTTGCCCATCCTCTTGAAATTGTGAGTTTTTTGGCGGAGGAGCCATCCCCATTTGGAAAATCGACCATCGGAAGTCGAGCCATGACTGGAAATCTTACGGTTGATACTTTGAAACAGGCTGAGAATAAGCAGGGAAAATCCTTGTATCAAGCTATCAAAGAAGGAGGAGGAAATCCTGAAAAGCTTCACGAAGTCGTTCGGAAACCAGGAAGTATTGCCAGCTACTGGGAATTGCACATTGAGCAAGGACCGGTTCTGGATCAACAGCAGATTCCTATTGGGGTCGTGAGCGGTATTGTCGCAATTGTTCGTGCAGCAGTTACAATTGAAGGAGAGAGCAATCATGCCGGTACAACACCCATGGTCGGGAGAAAAGATGCTCTGACAACCGGAGCATCCCTGGTTACCGCAATCGACTCTGTTGCGAGAAGCTATGAAAATATGGTGATTACTGTCGGTGAGTTCGAAATCGACCCGAATTTCTCCAACATAATTCCCGGCAAGGTAAAGATGGGGATTGACCTCAGATCGTTGCACGAAGGTGATCTTTCCTCTGCCATCAAGGATATTCAGAGTGTGATAAATGACAACAAAACCAAAGGTTTGGGAATTACTTTCAAACATTGGCAGAGTTCACCAAAAGTGGTGTTTCCTCAGAAGATGGTGACAACTGCAGAAGAAGTATGCAGGAAGCAGAAGGTACCATATTTGAGGTTTCCATCAGGAGCTGGTCATGACGCCAGCTATCTGTCTGAAATTGCTCCCACAGGTATGATTTTTATTCCCAGCAAGGATGGATTAAGTCACTGTCCGCAGGAATACAGTGACTTG
>JAKSDL010000764.1 GCA_022360105.1 Pseudomonadota bacterium | reverse complement strand
CAAACATCCGATTTGCACTCTGAAAGAGTGCTTCATACGCGTAGTTAATCTATTCGAGCCATTGTTGAAATGCTCCTTTAGAGCATCTGCTCAAAATACTTAAATAAGGTTTGATGAAAAATTCGCATAAACAGCTTAGCGCTTATGGGACTTGATCCGGTATCAAAATCAACTACCTAATGCCGCCTGTTTCACAATTAATGAATTAAAGGTGGATCCGTCGCTTCGCTCCTTGATCCACCAACTTGAATTATAACACAGCCAGCAAGCCTGGAATGTCACAGGGGTTGAAGTTAGAAGCTACAAGTGTCATTTTCACTTGTAGCAGAATAATTTATTAATCGAATCTATGTTGATTCCTCATAAATTGGGAAAAAACTGACTGCGTACCTGAAAGCCAGTAATCCCAGGGAGAAGATACCAACAGTGATCATAACTTCCATCCAATGTGGGTAGTACGTTTCCCATTTAGGAACATGAATCCCCACCACAGCTACATTAACCCGGTTTAAAATCAAACCGATGATAACGAAGACCGAAGCCCAGTAGAGTCCGGTTCTTCTGGATTCACTCCTGGAGAAAACATAGATCACCAGCGGCAGTAGAACCCCAACAATCATTTCAACCCACCAGGAGAAGCTTTGACTGTTTAGTTCAAAAATACCGGCAATAGCTCCCCTGGAAAGCAAATCAACAAATTTGGCAACCAGGTAGATACCCAGTAACACAGGCATGGCTTTGGCAAGATCTGAAAGCAGGGGAAGATTTGCTTTGTAGTTCCAGTGTTTATCTGCGCTGAGTGCTACGAAGATCACAATGGCCGGAGCTACTGTCACAGCGGAAATAAAGAACAAGACAGGCATGGCACCCGTGTACCAGAGCGCATTCAACTGCTCGGCAGCAATCAGATACAAAGCTCCCAAGGTTGATTGGTGCATGGTGGAAAAGGTCACTCCTGCCAGAATCAGCAGAATTGGAGTCTGCTTATCCCTGGGCATGGCACCTCTGCGCATATTGATTTCCCAGAAGAGCATGATCACAAATACTGCAACCACCCAAGCGATGGAATGGGTCAGCCACCAGCAAAACAGGCACATCATACCAATCACCAGCCAGGGAGAAAAGGAATACCAGCGTTGCCTGGCAGTTTCCATTTTAAACTTTTCAAACGCTGCCGGAAGGATTTCCAGAAAGAGCACCGTGGTATACATAAACACACACATGGCTATTTCAAACAGTGGAGAGTGGTGATTTTGCGACCAGAAGATATCGGGGATATTCCACCAGCGACCGATATCGATAATCGTTCCGATCATGTAGCAAAGGTAGCCTATGAAGGCCACCAGCACTGCTGGTCGGGCTAGTTCATGATATTTGTGACCGCCAAACAGGTAGATCAGACCGGCCATCACAAATCCTCCGGCAGCTACGGCAATTCCGGCCAGAATATCCAGTCCTACCCATAAACCCCAGGGATACCCATCACTCAAATTGGTGACAGCACCAATACCAAAAAACATGCGATACAAAATCAGGCCAACACCGAGCAAAGCGAAAGCCCAATTCAACAAAAGTCCTAAGGACATTTCGGTACTTTTATTTTTCATGACTTATCCTCCTCGGTTGATTGTCCCTGTTCCAACTGCATCCTTCTGTTTACCACCCAGGAAATACCGCCCAGGGCAACCCCAAGTCCTGTCATGATATAAGGCACGGCTACTTCGGCAGAACGGGTTCTTAAGCCGATAGCAGTGGTGGGAAGGCCACTTGGGAATCCTTCCAGCTTTTCAAAAGGAACGTTAGAAATATGCAAAACGCCGGTACCGCCTACTTCATTCAATCCGTATATGTGATCGACGTATACATCCGGTTTGTCGGCGATGCGCTGTTTGGCGAGGTTGATCATTTCTTCACGTTCACCAAAAGTTACTCCACCGGTAGGGCAGGAACTTACGCATGCCGGTTTACCACCGGCTTTAATGCGATCCGCACACATGGTGCATTTGCGAACAACCGGGATGGCTTTTTCCCACTCAAATCCCGGTACACCAAAAACACAGGCCAGTTGGCAATAGCGACACCCCAGGCAGACACTTTTGTCATAAACAACCGGTCCTTCCTCGGTTTTCTTCAAGGCACCGACAGGACAGACAGATTCACAGCCGGGTTCGTTGCAATGAAAGCACTGGCGTTTTCCAAACACCCAGTCGTAACCCTTGGAGTCATTCACATCGTTAAAGGTGATGAGCGTCCAGGTTTTTGCTGAGAGATGTTTCGGGTTTTGGTAGCCGGGGCCGCCAAAAAACTCGGTTTTTTCTGCAGGTAGCTTGTTCCATTCCTTGCAGGCAACCTGGCATCCACGACAGCCCACACACAGGTTTGTATCAATTAGCATTGCTTTCATGCGGCACCCCCTTCAATTTTTTGAATGTTACAGAGAAACGCTTTGAATTCAGGGATCATGGTATTGGCGTCACCAACATGTGGTGTCAGGATGTTGGCACTGTCGCCGGTTGCGAGACCAGCGTAGCCAAAAGACCAGATTACACCAATCTGGTGCACCGGCTTTTCACCAACCTGAAACGGTTGAAACCGTTCTGTAACCATGGCGTAGGTTTCCATTTTTCCCCTGGCAGTTTCGATCACAATTTTATCACCGTTTTTGATTCCTTTTTCAGCTGCCAGCTCCGGACTCATCTCTGTAAACACATCAGGGACCAGCTCCGCCAACCAGGGCAGATTTCTTGTCATGGCGCCTGCCTGCCAGTGTTCACTGACACGATAGGTAGTTCCTACAATGGGGAACTCGCTTTTGGTACCGACCTGGTTCATTTCAGGGGATACTTCATGCCAGAGTTTAATGGCAGGATTCACCTGCTGATTGGTCATGAAATTCGTGGTCGGACTTTCAACCGGCTCATAATGCTCCGGCAAAGGGCCATCAGCCAGGGTATTCGCCCACAGCTGCCCATGCCCATCGGGTTTCATGATAAAGGCATGCTTGGTTCCGGGTGCCCAGCCACCATCAGGGACATCACCTCCGGACCATTTCTTGATGGGGCCGGACCATTTAATCACCCAGTTTTCCTTGTTCCAGGGTTTTCCTTTTGTATCCACAGAAGCCCGGTTGTAAATAATGCGCCTGTTAACCGGCCAGCACCAACTCCACTCGGGATACAGTCCGATCCCATTGCTGGCATCTTTTTTACCCCGTCGGGCCATCTTGTTATCAGACTTATTGGGTCCCGTGTAGGAATTACAATACAGCCAGTTTCCTGAGCAGGTTGAACCATCGTCCTGCAGAAAGGCAAAAGATGGTACCTGGTCACCTTTTTTGAAGGATTTGCCCTTCACTTTTGCATCGCGTGTGAAGTATCCATTCACTTCCTTGGCAACAATATGGGGATCGGGCTCTTTGTCTAGGTGCACACCTGGTCCGTTTCCGTAATTCCATGCCATTTTGGTGATCGGTTCCGGAAAGACACCACCGGTCTGGTATTGCTGCTTCAAGTGTTTATAGATACCGTCGATAATCCAAAGATCGGATTTGGACTCTCCCATGGGATGAACAGCCATGTATCGCCACTGGGCCCATCGACCACTGTTGGTGATACTTCCTTCTTTTTCAATAGAAGAGCAGGCAGGAAGCAGGAACACCTCGGTATCGATCGATTTGGGATCGGCTCCTGGTCGCTTCCAGAATTGTGAGGTCTCAGTTTCCCAAAGATCGATAGCTACCAGCCAGTCCAACTTGTCCAGCGCGATTCGTTCTTTGTTAGAGTTAGGTCCTCCAACGGCCGGGTTCTGACCAAAACAGAACAACCCCTTGATCTTGCCTTCGTACATATCTTCAAACAACGAAATGTGCGAATTGTTGGCACTTCGCTTAGGAACGTACTGGTATCCAAATTCGTTCGCTGCGGTTGCATTCTCACCGTACCAGGCTTTTAGCAGCGAAACGATGTATTTGGGATAGTTCCCCCACCAGTTGGCCGATTTGGGATCATTGGTTTTTGGGGTCCATTTTTCAATGTATTGATCCAGGCTCTGGTTGGCTTTGATCGGTGATTTCAAGTATCCGGGCAGAATATGGTACAACAGGCACATATCGGTGGAACCCTGCACATTGGATTCACCACGAAGTGCATTGATTCCGCCACCAGCCAGTCCCACGTTACCTAACAACAATTGCAAAATGGCATAACTCCGAACATTTTGTGTACCATGGGTATGCTGCGTGGTTCCCATGGCGTACATCCAGGTTGCTACCTTATCCGGTTTGTAGGTTGACGTGTAGGTATCGCAGATCTTGAGAAAGAGATCTTTTGGAGAACCTGTAATCTTAACCACTGTGTCAACATCATACCTGGAATAATGCTTTTTCATCAGCTGATAAACACTGCGAGGGTGCTGCAGGGTATTATCTCTTTTTGCATTACCTTTGGAATCCAGTTCATAGGCCCAGGAAGACTTATCATAGGATCTGGTTTCCGGATCATACCCGGAAAAGATTCCGTCTTCAAAATCGTATTTTTTGTTGATGATAAAGGAAGCGTTGGTGTAGTTGACCACATAGTCTTTCTGGATGCGATCGTTCTGCAGGGCGTAGTTGATCATTCCTCCTACAAACGCAATATCGGTACCGCTTCTCATTTTGCAGTAGATATCCGACATGGAGGACGTTCTGGTGTAACGGGGATCAACGCTGATCAGTACAGCGCCTTTTTCACGGGCTTTGGATACCCATTTCATGGAGATGGGGTGATTGTCCGCCGCGTTGGAACCGCAAACCATGATGACATCTGCATTCTTGATATCGATCCAGTGGTTTGTCATGGCACCACGACCGTAAGTTGCCGCCAAACTGGCGACTGTAGAGCTGTGTCATATCCGGGCCTGGTGTTCAAGGTAGGTAACCCCCAGCCCCCTCATAAATTTGGAAAGCAGGTAACATTCTTCATTATCCAATGCTGCTCCGCCCAGACAGGCGATACCTTCTGTGCGGTTAACCACACTGCTGCCTTCTTTTTT
>JAKSDL010000536.1 GCA_022360105.1 Pseudomonadota bacterium | reverse complement strand
TTCCACATCCACATCCAGTTCAAACATCACCCGCATGTGCTCCATAAACAGCAACGGTGCATCCTTTTCATCATATTTATCCATGGTACTGAATAGCTGATGATTCATCTGCCTGACACCATTGATTGAAATGGGTAATGGATTCTGATTAAAAGCCGGTGAAGCGAAATAGGATGTCGGACACCCAACAAGGTTAAGACTGGTGATGTGATTCTGGTTCATGTCGCAAAGCTAACAATGTGTAGGATATGTTACACAGGTTCATCAAATTCTAAAAATAAAAAATGCAGTAAAAACAAAATGTTATCATCAAATTTCATCCTGGTCCTTCCTTTGCTGAATAGGTCTACCTAATAGATTAACGGAATATACCAAACTTGAAGCCTGGAGGAACAAAATGGTTTGCGATTCAACTTACAGTAGACATTTCGATAAAAGTTCGTTGGACAATCACCCTTGCTTTTCAGAGAAAGCTCAGCAATATTTCTCCAGGATTCACCTCCCGGTGGCAGCAAAATGTAATATTCAATGCAACTATTGTAATCGTAAATACGATTGCACAAATGAGAGCAGACCGGGCGTTACCAGCAAATTACTGAAACCTGAAGAAGCTCTTCAGACAGCACTTTCATATGCCCGTGAGCATAAAGAATTAGCAGTGATAGGTATTGCAGGACCGGGAGATCCCCTCGCCAATCCGGAAAAAACATTTGAAACCTTTCGTTTGATTAAGGAAAAATTACCGGATCTAAAGCTATGTCTGTCCACCAACGGATTAAAGCTACTTGAAAACATTAATCAAATTGTCGAATTGGGCATCGATCATGTGACCGTCACTGTGAACACGTTCAATCCGGAAACAGCAGCTAAAATCTACCAATGGGTTCGATTAGAAAACACCAGGGTCGGCAATCCAGATTCAATGGCAGAATTTCTGGACCTTCAGCAACGAGGCATCAAGCTGCTGATCAACGCCGGGATTATCGTTAAAATTAACTCACTTCTGATTCCCGGAATAAATGACAAAGAACTGAAAAGTATTTCCAAACGCCTGAAGCTGATGGGTGCAGCAATTCACAACATTTTGCCGCTTATCTCCAAACCCGAACACGGGACTGTTTTCTCTCAAGATGGACAGGTTGAACCAACGCCGAACCAGCTGGAAGAGGTTAGAAAATCATGCAGCAACATGAAGCAGATGGCTCATTGCAGGCAGTGCAGGGCAGATGCAGCAGGCAAGCTGAACGACGACGATCGGTTGAAAGGAGAGAAACAGATAAGCAGGGATTTCGGATTTAAGGCAAGAAGCGACTGGCGCAATCTTTCCTTAAATCTTATGCACCACCAGGAAATGAAATCCCTGCTGGAGGAGAATGCTGACAGCACTGCCAAGAGCCAAGGCAAAATTGCTGTTTGCACAACCGGTTCAGGCATTGTTGATTTGCCAATCAAACAGGCAAAAGAAACACATATTTATGAAGTCATCGACGATCGGGCGGTGTTACTGAACATCAGACGGTTTAACAGAAACCTGACCAACGAGGAATTGATTGAAGGCCTTAAAGGATGTGATGCCGTGTTGAGCACCAAAATCGGTTATCGGCTTTATCAGGAGCTTGAGCGCAACAAGATCATTCCAATTGCTGATCTTTCCGGATTGCCTGTTGATGGGGCTGTTAAGACGGCCGCGCATCGCCTTGCAAATAATAGAGTGGATACCAAGAATTTGGAAAATGAAAAGTTAGTCAGGGGAGCATTGAGTTAACAAACTTTGGTGGATCAAGCGAAACGGATCCACTAATTTGCATTGCGACGCGTTTTAACAGCTTGATACACTCAGTAGAATTTACGAGGTGATATATCAATATAAATCTGCAATTTCTCCCACAAATACAATCACGCGCGCGTTCACGAGCACGAATAAATGGCTAGAACTGACTGTTATAACCAATTGCCAAATTAAATAAAACACACCATGAAACCAACAATCATAGATACGACCCTGAGAGACGGAGAACAGACTCCTGGCGTTTTATTTTCTCTAAAAGAAAAAATCAAAATAGCCTTACTGTTGGATAAAGCCGGAGTCCATGCAATTGAAGCCGGAACCCCGGTTAACGGAAAATGTGAGCAGGAAGCTATCAAAGAAATCCTAAAACTCAATCTAAACGCGGACATCATCACCTGGAACAGGGCTGTAATGAAAGATATTGAATGTTCTCTGGAGACAGGGGCGGATATTATACATATCTCCCTTCCCGTGTCTGATCTGATGATTGAGGATAAGCTGGGTAAAACCAAGCAGTGGGTCCTGGAGAAATTGGCAGCAATCAGCTCAATCATTCAAAAAGAGAAAGTCACATTTTCAATCGGCGCAGAGGACGCAACTCGTGCAGATAAACATTTCTTGCTGGACTATGCTTTACTTGCGCACGAAGCAGGGGCTTGTCGGTTGAGATTATGTGATACCGTGGGTATCGCTGATCCGTTTTCCGTTCTGGATTTGATTGACAGGTTAAATGTACTGGATCTCGATTTGGAGTTTCATGGTCACAACGACCTGGGTATGGCCACAGCCAACGCCCTGGCAGCAGTTAAAGCCGGTGCCGAAGCGATAGACACAACGGTCATGGGACTGGGCGAAAGGGCTGGAAACACACCGCTTGAGGAAATAGCCATGGCGTTAAGAGTCAACATGGGGACAGACGCAGGCGTCAAGCCGGAATTCATGAAAACCCTGGCCAAGACCGTATCGGCAGCGGCCAGACGACCCATTTCCCGGGGGAAAAGCGTTGTTGGTGATGACATCTTTGCTCACGAATCGGGAATTCACATTGATGGAATGACTAAAAATCCGGTTACTTATGAACCCTACAACCCCAAGCTAGTCGGAGGGATTCGTAAATTCGTCATTGGAAAACATTCGGGCCCAAAAGCAGTCCTGCAGAAAATTGAAGAGCTAAGATGTTGCTCCGATTCCGAGTCCATGCGTTGGGCTGTGCCGAAGATTCGTAAAATCGCGGCGATTCAAAAAGGTGGCATCTCTGATGAGCAGATCTTGGGAATACTGGCGCCACATTAATACGATTTCATTTCAATATGAAGCTTTTTTATCCTGTAACCAATCTGACGCGGTGTCTGGTTCAACAGGCGGGCTGCTTTTGCCTGCACCCATCCGGAACGTTCCAGGGCCGCAATCACACGCTCCCTCTCATTTTCGATCATCATAAGATCGTCGTCATTGCTGATTGTATTTGCAGACTCTTTTTTCCTGGTAATCAGGTGATTAAAGCATCGTCCTTTGGTACAGGGAAGATTGGCACCTCTTAGCACATAGTCATGACTTGTTACCGCCGCTCGATGCACACAGTTCTCCAACTCTCTCACATTACCAGGTAAAGCACATTGGGAGACAATACTCATAAATTCCTCGTCAGTTGAAAGAGGATGCCCGCACTCTTTGCTTAAATTCTCAAGGAAAAAGTCAACAAGCAAAGGGATATCTTCCCGGCGTTCCCTTAAGGGAGGAAGATAGATCGGCATCACGTTTAACCGGTAAAACAGATCCTCACGAAACCGTCCTTCGGCAACGGCCAGTTCCAGATCCACATTGGTAGCGGTTATAATTCGCACGTCGACTGTAATGACTTCATCCCCACCCAGTCTTTCAAACTGACTCTCCTGCAACACCCTGAGTAGCTTGGCCTGAAAGGAAAGAGACGTATCACCTATCTCATCTAAAAACAAGGTGCCGCCATCTGCCAGTTCAAATCGACCAGGACGCTGTTTAACAGCACCGGTAAATGCTCCTTTCTCATGTCCAAATAGTTCGCTTTCCAAAAGATTATCCGGCAATGCTGCACAGTTTAATTTGATAAATGGTCCGCTGCTGCGCATGCTTTCATAATGAATCGCCTTGGTAATAAGCTCTTTCCCTGTCCCCGATTCTCCTCGGATCAATACGGTCGTATTCCATCTTGCCACCTGACTCACAGTTTCAAACACATCCTGCATAACTTTGCTGATTCCTACCATATTGGAAGGTCGATACTTACTCTTCAATTTTCTTTGCAAACTATGTTTTTCATCGACAATGGCTTTTTTCTCTTTTTCAACCTTCATCAGCCGGATAATCAGACTGCCCGCCAAATTGGCAAAAAGAGTCAGTATTTTCTCATGGTCATCCAACCTGGATTTTTGAGACGATTCCAGGGTCACTGTCAGTACACCCAGTATTCTATCCTGAATCAGAATGGGAACTCCCAGAAAAGCAGAGCTTGGATCATAGACATCAATCCGATGTAAAAAACGAGGATCGTTCTCTATCACTTTGATTGCCAGGGATTTTCTGGTTTTTAGAATCAATCCAATAATACCTTCCCCTTTGCGGTAACGTGTTTCATCCAGCTTTTTCCTTTCGATTCCAAGAGCAGCCTCAACCAATAGATCACCGGTTTCAGGATCCAACAAACTAATCATGCCATGATGATAATCTAGCATATCATCCAGGACCTCTAAAATATCCATCAGGGCTTCCCTGGGAGATCTGTCCTGTCCCAAAATCTGGGATACTTTGTAGACAGTTTTCAGGGCTGCAGCGTTCAAATCCTTCATGCAGTCTCCACTGGAAAATAGAGTGTTATTTTGGCTCCACCCATGATCGATCCGGACAACTCCACATTACCGTGAATGCTGTTTATCAATTGATGAAGTACGGTCAGGGAAAGTCCGGAATGATTTTGTTTGGATGTATAAAAAGGTTCAAATATCTTGTATCTTTCGTTTTGACCGATACCAGGACCACTATCTTCAACTGTTAAAAGCATGCAGTCCGAACCTTTGGAAAACGTAACTTTCACACGGACATCTTTGCCGGATTCGCACATTGATTCAAACGCATTATCTATCAGTATTTTCAATATCAACTGCATGATTTCGTACGGCAGGGGAAAGCATGAATCATTGTCTATATCGCTGGCCGATACTCCAATTAATGACTCTTGAAATTGTTTAAAATAGAGAACCTTGATAGCATCGACCAGTTCGGATGATCCGGTCCATTCATTTGAAGAGGGTCGCGTTTGTGGAATGATGCGAAACTTGTTTAGCTCCTTTTCCAGAAACTCCAGTTCTTCTCGCATCAGCAATACAGCCTGTTCCACCTTGTCAAAACGGTTATTGTTTACCGCAGCTTGAACCCTTGAAATGGCAGCTTTCGAAATATTAAGAGGTTTTTGCAGGTGATAAATAAAGCCGTTAATGAACTCGCCTTGAATCATGTTTCTTTCGATTCGCGAGGCCAGCAGAGCCTTTTGTCTGACCAGGTTTTCACGATTGGTTTTTTCATTTGCTGTAATGTCAGACAGGGTGATCAGATAGCTTGTTTTTTTGTCGCTTTCCGGCAACAGGTATTTAGCGGGAATTTCTTCATGTTTCATTAGAAATATTCTTTCCGTACCGTTTGGCCACTGTAACTTTAATTTTTGCGATGTATTGTTTTTACGGCTCCTGATGAAAAGTAATATCTGGCTGGATATCTTGTTCCTGGCTCCTTCTCCATAATCGCTGATCAAGGTTTTGGCGGCCAGGTTATCCAATATCCATTCCCCATTTTCATCCAGGATCATGATCATACTGGGATTCAGGTTGATCACTTTTTCCAGGAATTGCGATTGACGCCGTATGTTATTTTCGAGCTTTTTTCTTTCTGTAATGTTATGAAGCGTATAGACAAAATGGGATATCTCCCCCGTTGGTTTTACAATCGGAACGACTGACGCCTGAACGTCATAATTATTTCCGTCATTGCTGCAAAGCGAGAGTTCTCCCCGCCAATCACAGCCTTTTCCAATGGCAGTTTTCATATTATCAACCTTGTTCAAAACCTCGGCAGACCAGAAGATATCATGATTTTGACCAATAAGCTTGGGACCGGCAATCCCAACCAGTTTTTCAAATGAGGGGTTGACCATTCTGATAAGACCATTCGCTGAAGCAATGCTGATGGCATCTTCAGTATTGCACAGCGCCATTTCCAGTTGTTTCTGCTCATTGTTCTGCGCATTGCATACCTCAAGCAACTGTCCGTTTTGCGCTTCAACAATATCCAGAAAATCCAGGATCTGCTCCTTCAGCAAATCAGTTGCCGGGTTTGCAGGCTCCCAGGCTCGAATAGCGAATCGTGTGGAACTAAAACTTTCCAGACTGGTGAAAGTGGACATGGACCTCCTCATAATAATTTAAAAAGCCGGAACATAAAATTATCGGAAACCTTCTGCAGAAAACATTCCGTTGGATTGAACCGCAGGTGGTATAGTGTACGAGGCTGTGGTTCGAGAATCTAACGGTAGGGCGGGGCTACGACCCCGCCAACAGTCCAGAACACATCTTCACTCAAAGATACCGCGCTCAGATCCCCATTTTTCCACAAACCCCATCATGCAAATTATTGACTCTTACCTTTAACCAATCCCCCGGCGGCCACGCTGAATTTGCGAGACTCGCAGCAAAGAATCGCCCTACCGGTTTGTACTCGAATCATTCGAGAATTCTCCCTGGTGATTTTATGACAATTTTGACAAAACCACCCAAACTCTTAAAACCAATGGCAATTTTGTCATTCTCATTTTCACGACCCACCGACTACAAATTGTCGGGAATCCGACAAAATGTTCAGGCTCCGACATGGCCTGGTCTGATTAATTATCTCTTTCAAACCGGATACTCGCTATTAAACTCCGGTTGATGGGATGTTATACCTTATCCCCTCTCATAAAAATCACACTGGTACACAATCTGCTGATTAGGGTAACAAAAACTCGAACAAGGAAAGACCATGATTATTCGACCAATGTTAAAAACCGGACTGCTTGCCTTAATCTTGTTATCCACATCAGGAGTTTTACTGGCAGCAGCAAAAAACAGCCTGCTGGTTTTTGCTGCTGCATCCACAACCAACGTCATGCTGGATGCCACAGCTGAATTTGAAGAGATTCATGGAATCAGCGTCACGACTTCATTTGCTGCATCCTCAACACTTGCCAGACAAATCGAACAAGGTGCACCGACAGATCTCTACATATCAGCCAATTTGAAGTGGATGGATTATCTTGAGAAAAAGAATCTGATCAAACCTTCAACAAAAGAAATACTCTTCACCAATACCCTGGTTCTGATCTCGTCGTCGCAAAATCCGATCAATGCAGATATCGATGCTTCCCTTGATTTGAACGCAATGCTGGGAGAGGGATATCTGGCTATGGCCAACCCTGATCACACACCAGTGGGAATGTATGCAAAGAAATCGCTACAAAACCTCGGAATGTGGCCCGGACTGGTCTCCAAAATCGCGCGAACTAAGGATGTTCGCGCAGCATTAATGCTGGTTGAACGACACGAAGTCCCTTTTGGAATCGTTTATCAGACAGATGCTTTTATCTCCCAAAAGGTCAATATCGTAGGGTATTTTCCTAAGACCAGTCATCCGCCCATTGTATATCTTTGTGCTTTGGTTAATAAAAAAGAACGGAAGGAATCAAAACAGTTTCTGTCTTTTTTAAAATCAACCCGGGCAAAAGGCATCTTTAAAAAACACGGATTTGACACTAACTTACCATGAACTGGCTGACTCCATTGGAATTACAGGCATTGTTTTTAAGTTTGAAGGTATCCCTGGTGTCAGTTGGTTTTAGCCTTCCCCTGGGAATTTTTCTGGCCTGGGTACTGAATCGATATGAGTTTGCAGGAAAATCCCTTTTAAACGGACTGGTTCATTTACCTTTGGTTATTCCCCCGGTAGTAACTGGCTATTTACTCCTGTTGCTACTGGGAAGAAACGGCGTTCTGGGAAAAATCCTTTACAACTGGTTAGGAATCACCCTGACCTTTAACTGGAAAGGTGCTGCACTGGCTTCCGGAATCATTGCGTTTCCGCTTCTGGTCAGGGCAGTTCGGATTTCCCTGGAAAGTATGGACAGGGGATTGGAAGCGGCAGCGAAGACATTAGGGGCGGGCTCATTCAGGGTGTTTTTTACCGTAACAATACCATTGATTATCCCGGGTATTGTATCCGGTGCCATGATGGCTTTTGCCAGAAGTATTAGTGAGTTTGGGGCAACTATCACCTTTGCTTCAAATATTCCCGGACAAACCAATACACTGCCCTTAACTTTGTATAACCTGATTCAAACACCAGAGGGAGAAGCAGGTGCCATGAGACTTTGTCTAATCTCAATAGCAACAGCTATGCTGGCTCTGCTTGTTTCCGAATACAGCACAAAAATATATCGCTCGAAATTAAAAGGTTAAGCCATGTTACAAGCCACATTGCATAAGAAGTTAGCAGCGAACGATATTCGGGTGAATTTTTCAGTCAAAGGAAACGGCATTCTGGCACTGTACGGTCCTTCCGGATCAGGTAAAACAAGTATTATCAACATGCTGGCCGGATTGCTCAAACCTTCTTCCGGGAAGATTATTTTCAACGGCGAGTGGATCTATAATTCCTATCTCAAGATCGATATACCCTCTGAAAAAAGACGCTTTGGTTACGTATTTCAGGAAGGACGACTCTTTCCCCATTTTTCAGTAAGAACCAACCTTAATTATGGTAGAAAACTGGTCCGCAACGACCGGAGAAAAATCTGCTTTGATGAAGTGATCCATTTACTGAGAATTGAAAAGCTGCTGCATCGCTTTCCGGGAAAGCTGTCCGGTGGAGAAAAGCAACGTGTGGCCATTGGCAGAGCACTGTTAATGAGTCCAAATCTGCTATTAATGGATGAGCCCCTGGCATCACTGGATTTAAAAATGAAACAGGAGCTCTTGCCCTTTATTTCAGAGATTTCAAAAACCATGTCTGTACCTATCATCTATGTCAGCCATTCTCTGGAAGAGATCAGACAACTGACCGATGATATTCTGATCGTGGAAAATGAGCTTGGGGTAAAGAAAAAATCGATCAATGAGGCCGGAACAATGCCCTTGCCTGCTGCTTCTTTTGATTTGGTTGGTTAGTTAATACCCTGCTTCACCAACGTATATACCATACTCAAGTCAATGCAAAGATTTGATTGAGTCTGCGGACAAATGGTAGGGCGGGGCTACGACCCCGCCGACAGGTTATATCAATACTCAAAGCAATTTACCTCCAACAAACTTGCATTTTATCGAAGATCCGTCTTTTCCTTCCTTGTTACTTCTCCCAATCAAATCCCCCGGCGGCCACGTAGGGCCGCCCTACCGTTCGTTCCCAGAGATAACTAGAATTATGCCTCAACTAAACACATTGGAACTACGGCTCCACCAACCAAATTAAATGCGACGTTTTGATTGAATTTGCGGGTAGATGGTAGGGCGGGGCTACGACCCCGCCGACAGGTTATATCAATACTCAAAGCAATTTACCTCCAACAAACTTGCATTTT
>JAKSDL010000730.1 GCA_022360105.1 Pseudomonadota bacterium | reverse complement strand
GATGTGGGAGAGCAGCTGGCAGATTTGGTTATAGCTAATGCCCAGAAAAGATCTAAAGCCCGGAAAACGGTTGCAAGAAAAAAAGCCAGTGCGGGACCTTCCCTGCCAGGAAAACTAGCAGATTGTGTGACACAAGACCCTCTTTATAGTGAGCTGTTTCTGGTGGAAGGAGATTCAGCGGGTGGATCTGCCAAACAGGCAAGGGATCGTCATACACAAGCAGTGATGCCATTGAGAGGGAAAATTTTAAATACCTGGGAAGTGGATTCCGGTTCAATTTTGAGTTCACAGGAAATTAACGACATATCAGTTGCCATAGGTGTTGACCCCTCATCAGATGATTTAAGTGAGTTGCGCTACGGAAAGATCTGCATTTTAGCAGATGCTGATTCGGATGGACTTCATATAGCAACTCTCTTGTGCGCTTTATTTTTGCGTCATTTTTATAAACTGGTTGAAAATGGTCATGTTTTTGTTGCAATGCCTCCCTTGTTTCGTATCGATGTCGGCAAAGAGGTTTTTTATGCTCTGGATGAAGAGGAAAGAAAAGGAATTCTGGATCGCATCACGGCAGAAAAGAAAAAGGGCAAAATCAGTATTCAACGATTCAAGGGCTTGGGAGAAATGAATCCGATGCAGTTGAGGGAAACCACCATGGCTACTGATACCAGAAGACTTGTACAGCTTAAGGTGGGTTCGAATCTTGATGCTTTTGATACCTTGGATCTTCTATTGGCTAAGAAACGAGCTGCTGATAGACGATCCTGGCTGGAAGACAAAGGAGATCTGGCTGATCCGGATATTTAGCAGGGAAATTTCACCCTCATTGAACCTCAAATTACTAAAAATCACACTCCAAAATTAGCATGTTAGAATCGGTCGAATTAAACGAGGAAGGGGTTGAACAAATTGCCATAGATGATTTCGCAGAAAAAGCTTACCTGGAATATTCCATGTATGTTTTACTGGACAGGGCTCTACCCCATGTTGGCGATGGATTAAAGCCGGTACAACGTCGAATTATCTATGCCATGTCCGAGCTTGGGCTGCGATCCACCGCCAAATATAAAAAATCTGCCAGGACTGTTGGAGACGTGCTTGGTAAGTTTCATCCTCATGGCGATACCGCTTGTTATGAAGCCATGGTGCTGATGGCTCAATCCTTTTCCTATCGCTATCCGCTGATCGACGGTCAGGGCAACTGGGGATCTCCTGATGATCCTAAATCCTTTGCTGCGATGAGGTATACCGAATCAAAACTAACCGAGTATACCAATGTTCTGTTAAACGAACTATCCCAGGGGACTGTTGATTGGAAGCCAAATTTTGATGGTTCCCTTGAAGAACCTACAACATTACCGGCCCGTTTACCTAATCTACTTCTTAACGGAACAACGGGAATTGCAGTAGGAATGGCAACCGACATTCCCCCACATAATATCCGTGAAATTACCGCTGCATGTATCCACCTTCTCAAAAATAAAAGCGCCGGTATTTTAGACATCCTTGAATTTGTGAAGGGACCTGATTATCCGACAGAGGCGGAGATTATATCTTCTGAGGAAGAAATCAATAAAATCTATCATAGCGGTTCAGGCAGCATCCGAATGAGAGCCAGTTACCAGAGAGAGAACGGAGATGTAGTGATAACAGCACTGCCACACCAGGTTTCCGGGACCAAAATTCTGGAACAAATTGCCGGTCAGATGCAAAATAAAAAACTCCCTATGGTAACGGATCTGCGGGATGAATCTGATCATGAAAATCCAACCCGGCTGGTCATTGTTCCCAGGTCCAACAAAGTCGATATTGAAACCATGATGGCCCATCTGTTTGCCACAACAGACCTGGAACGGACCTATCGGGTCAACATGAATGTGATCGGTCTGGATGGTAAACCGCGGATCATGAACATTGAGGTCATGCTCAAGGAGTGGCTTAGGTATCGAATCGAAACAGTCAAACGACGCTTGCAACATCGTCTGAACAAAGTATTAGACAGGCTGCATATTCTGGAAGGGATGCTGATTGCCTTTCTCAATCTGGACGAAATCATTGACATTATTCGCAATGAAGATCAGCCCAAAGAGGAGATGATCAAGCGGTTTGGTCTCACCGACCGACAAGCTGAAGCGATATTGGAAACGAAACTCCGACAATTGGCAAAGCTGGAGGAGATGAATATTCGGGCCGAGCTGGATGATCTTTCTAAGGAAAAAGCAAAGTTGGAAAAGACGCTCAATTCGGATCAGCGTCTGCGATCGTTGATCATCAAGGAGATGGAGCTGATTGATAAAAAGTTTGGTGATGAACGAATGTCACCTATTGTCAAAAGAAAAGAAGCACAAGCCCTTTCTGATGCTGACATTCTACCGACCGAATCGGTGACGATTGTGCTTTCAGCGAAAGGATGGGTTCGAGCAGCGAAGGGGCATGATATAGACTTGGAAAAACTGAGCTTTAAATCCGGTGACAATCTGGCTGATGTTGCTTATGGAAAAAGCAACCAGTCTGCCGTATTTATAGGATCTTCCGGACGAAGTTATACCCTGCCGATTACAACGTTACCATCAGCCAGAGGATACGGAGAACCGCTGACAGGAAGGCTGACTCCTCCACCAGGTGCGATATTTCGCTACGTATTGGCGGGTCAAGATGATCAGGATATTTTGATGGCCAGTGATATCGGATACGGGTTTGTCACCAAATTATCCGAGCTTTACTCAAAAAACAGGGCGGGAAAGGCGATACTGAATTTTCCTCCTGACTCCGCACCACTTCATCCGTTAGTATTAGAGAATATTCAAACCGATCGGGTCGTTTCCATCAGTAATTCGGGGCACATGTTGGTTTTTCCGGTTATGCAGCTACCAGTTCTGCCCAAAGGTAAAGGAAACAAGATTATTAATGTTTACAGGGATAAAGCTGAAAAAATGAGTTTGATAGCAGTACTGCCGGAAGCAAACACCCTGGTGATTCATGCTGGAAAACGCTCTCTGACGCTTGATGAAGAAAAAATAGCAGATTATATGGGTGAAAGGGGCAGAAGAGGAAGAAAACTTCCGCAGGGCTATCGCAAGGTGGATAGAATCGAGATTGTCAAACCGGAGGAGGAAATACCTGAATCCCAGGAAGACATTCAATTGAGTATTATCGATAACAGCCCACAGGAAACTCAACCTGAAAACGAATAGAAAAACTTAACTGGCCTTTCAAAAAATAAAAATAAAGGATACTGGTGAATTATAAGGAAACAGAAACCCGGGATTGAGTACAATCCAATCAAAGACAACAAAAAGACACAACAGAAATGCCATTTGATAAGAGAACACTGAGAAAAGAATTAGAGTATGTTCTCTGTAAAGACCGCTACTACCTGGAAAGACGGCTAAGAAGTCTCCCCGCAGTTGATCACAAGGACTTCTCTCACCATTACAATCAAATCAAGAAGCGTATGCACGGTTCTCAGCAGAAGGTTGAGAACCGTAAAAAATCAATTCCCGAGTTTGATTACCCCAAGGAACTACCGATTACATCTGCTAAAACAGAAATATGTGAAGCGATTCGGAATAATCAGGTCACCGTCATTACCGGAGAAACAGGTTCAGGAAAAACAACGCAGATTCCCAAAATGTGCCTGGAGGCAGGCCGCGGGGTAACGGGTAAAGTCGTATGTACCCAGCCCAGAAGGATTGCAGCAACATCTCTTAGCTCCCAAGTTGCGAAAGAGCTGGGAACGACAGTTGGTGACAAAGTTGGATTCAAGATTCGATTTTCCGACAAGTCTCAGGAATCTACCCTGATCCAGTTTGTGACAGATGGTTTGCTGCTGGCTGAAATACAAGGAGACAGATATTTAAGCGAATATGACACCATCGTTATCGATGAGGCCCATGAAAGAACCTTAAATATCGATTTTCTATTGGGTTATTTGAAGCAATTGCTTCCAAAAAGACCTGATCTCAAACTAATCATCACTTCAGCCACCATCGACATAGACAAATTTTCCAAGGCTTTCCCGCAAATTCATGATAATAACATCGATTGTAATCGTGTTGCTTTTCCCGATGAGGTTGAAAGGGACAATAAAGTATTTAACGCCCCTATTATCAGTGTTTCGGGAAGGATGTACCCGGTTGAAGTTCGCTATTTCCCAATAGACGAAATTATGGAAGAGCAAGGTGACCAGACGATGATCGACCTTGTTCAGGAAGCCGTTGAAGATTTGCTTACAGAATCAGATTTTGGGGATATCCTGGTTTTCATGTCCGGAGTTCAGGAAATTCGGGAGGCTGCAGATCGCTTTACCTATTTGAAGAACGAAGGCTTCCATGTTTTGCCATTGTTTGGGCGACTGACTATAGCTGAACAAAATCGGATTTTCAAAAAATCGTCCCAACGAAAAATCATTTTATCCACCAACATCGCAGAAACCTCCATTACCGTTCCCGGTATCCATTATGTTGTTGACACGGGACGTGCCAGGATCAGCCAGTATAACTCGCGAACCGGTACCCAGGGACTACCAGTCAAAGCTATTTCACAAAGTAGTGCAGATCAAAGAAAAGGGCGTTGCGGAAGGATCAGCAATGGTGTTTGTATTCGATTATACAGTAAAGAAGACTACATTAATCGCGATGAATATACCACTCCGGAAATTCAACGATCTAATCTTTCCGAGGTTATCTTGCGCATGTTGAGTTTACGATTGGGAGAAGTCGAAACGTTTCCTTTTATTGATCCTCCGGAATCAGCACAGATCCGGGCCGGATTTCGTACACTTAGAGAGCTTGGCGCATTAAATGAAAAAAGGAAGTTAACAACAGTCGGCCGGGAAATGGCTTCGTTACCTGTTGATCCTCGTACTGCTCGTATGATATTGCAGGCGAAGTACGAAAGAGTCGTTTATCCCGTCCTTATCATTGCATCCGCTATTTCCTGCCAGGACCCGCGAGAAAAGCCCGAAGATAAAAAAACTCAAGCCGAACAAAAACATGCTCGCTTTAAATCCAAAGAATCCGATCTGATCAGCATGTTGAACCTTTGGGAAGAATATCATTCCACGCTTGAGGAGCTAAAATCCCAGGGAAAAATGAGGAAATTTTGTAAGGCAAACTTCCTCTCGTACAATAGAATTCGAGAATGGAGGGATATATACAGCCAGTTGAAATCAATTGCCATTGATAAGAAATGGGAGACCAAATCACCTGATAATTTTGATTATGATGCCATTCATAAAAGTATTTTAGCAGGTTACTTGCCTCACATTGCAAAACTAAAAGAAAAGAAAACTTATCAGGGTACAAAGAACAGGGATTTCCTTCTTTTCCCGGGATCAGATCAGTATCAGAGCAGGCACCAGTGGATTGTTGCCATTGAATTGCTTGAAACTGCGAAGTTGTATGCCCATACCATTGCCAAAATCGACTCTGAGTGGCTTGAACCTTTGGCGGGAAATCTTTGTAAAAAAACCTGGACCGATCCCAGGTGGGATAAGAAGAGTCAACGAGTCGTGGCAATAGAGACGGTAACTTTGTTTGGATTTTGCCTTGTTAACGATCGGAAGGTTTTTTATGGAAAGATAAACAGAAATGAGGCGAACAGGATATTTATCAGGGAAGCTTTGATTGCAGGAGAATTTGAGAGCGATTTGCCTTTTTGGAAACACAATCAAAAGTTGATTAAAGAGATCGAACACGAAGAAGCAAAAACTCGCTCTAAAACACTGCTGGTAGATGATGACACTTTGGAAGCGTTTTATACAAAACGAATACAAGGGGTCGCATGTTTAAATGACCTTAAGAAACTGATCAAACGCCAGGGTGGTGATAAATTTCTCTTTATGGAGAAAAAAGATCTTCTGCGCCAAGAAGTTTCTGACAATTCAGACATGTTTCCAACTCATTTAAAAGTGGGCGATCATAACTGTCGGTTAAGATACGTGTTTGAACCGGGTCATGAGGCCGATGGCATAACAATAGAGTTGCCCGGGAAATTGCTGGGCAGTGTCAGGGAGGAAGCGTTTGAGTATCTGGTTCCAGGTCTCCTTAAAGAGAAAATCTACTATCTGCTTAAAAGTCTTCCAAAAGAGATCAGGAAGAAACTGGTTCCTATTCCTGAAAAAGCGGAATCGATCTGGGAGGAAATGACATCATTGCGTCACACAACGGCACAAGAGAACACAGATAAAGGGTTTTTTGAAGTTTTAACCGATGCTGCCTTTAAGGTAACACGGGTACACATTGATCCCCAGATATGGAATAAAAGAGAACTGCCCGATTACTTGAGGATGAATTTTGCAATTAAAAAAAGAAATTCAAAAGAGTTTCGATACAGTCGAAATCTTGATGGTTTTATAAAACAAAAATCCAAACCTAAAGACAATTGGGATAGTCTCGTAAGGCCATTTGAACGCTGGGAAATCAACAAATGGGATTTTGAACCCTTGATGGAAAAAATAGAACTGGCTGGAAGTGGTGATATTTCAATATGGGGATTCAGGACTCTTGTTTTAAAAGAAAAAGAATTGATGTTGACGGTTGTAAAATCAGAATCCCAGGCTTTGGAAGAAAATCTAAAGGCCGTTCCCCAGTTGATTGCCAGGAATTTAGGTGATGAGCTAGCCTGGCTTCATAGTGAATTAAGATTCCCACCAGAGAGCTTGTTTCGCTATCAATATCTCTGGAAATCCTCTAAAAATATTGACATCAACACCTTAAGCAGAAAATACGACTCCCAAAAGAACCAGGCACAGCGTACGTTTCATGAAAATATGCAACAGCAGGCCTATGATATGGTCTTTGAAGGATTATGTGGTTTTAACGGAGATTTTGTCCTTACCCAGAATGGCTTTAATAAAAAAATTGAATCTATCAAGCGGTCATTAAAGGGACTGGGTGCACAGGTTGTAGGATGGGTTGGGGATTCTCTTGAAATCTATCATCAGTTATTATTGCTAATTGAGAAAAAGAAACTCTACTTGACAGCGGATTTCCTAGAGAGAATTAGAGAAGAATTAGCCTGCTTTTTTCCTGCCAATTGTTTGCAGACCATACCGTTTGAGCAGTGGAAGCATTGTCCCAGGATTCTCAAGTGCTATTTAAAAAGAATTGAACGCCATTTGGAAGATCCGCAAGATGAGAATTTCCGACATATAAATATTGAAGCCTATCAACAGAGATCGTGGGAACTTATCTCAAAACCTACCATAGAAATCCAAAAAGCCTGGATTTATAAAAGATATCTATGGATGGTGGAAGAGCTTAAAGTTTCTGAATTTGCTCAAGGCCTCACCACGGCATTCCCAATTTCTCCAAAACGTATTGACAAATTTGTTGCCAAATTCTGGTAGACTTATCTGCCTTTTCAAAAAATGGTATCTAAGTAGAATGTTGAAAGACACGACACCTTTTTTTGGTTTCCTCTTCAGCGTTTTGAAGCGCTTTTTTGCCTTCTGATTGACAAGGTGTTGAAATCAAAGCTAAATATTATTTAATTTAAATCAGAACCAAATGGAAAAATTCAATTACCTTGTTAGTAGTAGCTGCAAGAAAATTTGCCAAAAAAAGTATCTCTTGCTTGCCGTTTTTGAACATGGTACACTGGGGTATCTTTGTTTGCGGTTCTGGAGAGAAGACAGTGGTTGTTATGGATAACTGTAAGAAAAAAAAAGAGACAAATTTATTCCGAAAAAGAATAAACAATGGTTGGAGCAATGAATGTCTAAAATATTGATAGTAGATGATGATCCACATTTAATTGAGTTGCTCACTGAAATTCTAGACATTCTTGGTTACTCATCTGAATTTATAGCCAAACCGAAGTTTCTGTTTCAAATATTAGAGACTGAATCATTCGATTTGATTTTGATGGATTACTACATGCCGGAAATTGATGGGGTAACCCTATTAAAAGAACTGAAAGCCCATCCTGTTTATGGTTCTATTCCGGTTATCATGTTGACCAGCGAACTTGATGACCATTTATTGGCAAAATGTTTTGAAAGCGGTGCGGAAGATTTTATTAACAAACCAATTAGTGAACTGGTACTGGATTCGAGAATCAAGTCTGTATTGACCAAACAGTCCCAATTAAAAGAGATAGCCCGGCAAAAAGGGGAACTGGAAGAGATGCTGAATACGGTGAAGCGTTATTCGGTCGAGTTGAAGACTGAGGTAGAAGCAAAAGATCAGGCATTAAATCTCCTTAAAGACACATTTGGAGGTATGGCAGAGGGTGTAGTGACTTTGGATTCGCATTTTCTGATTCAAATGATATCTCCCGAAGCGTCACGAGTACTTGATGTTGAAGAGTTGTCCTGTATTGGGAAACCGGCTTCAGCCATTTTAGGTAACACGATAGCAGGGCCCAACGGTGTCTTAATGGAATGCGTGAAAAACGGCTCCAGTGTGTCACGAATCGATTCACAATTGCTCTGTCCATCCGGTTCTATCATCCCAATCATACTCTCGATTAGCCCTCTCAGCAGTCCGTCAGGAAATGAGGGTTGGATCGTCTTCTTCTGGAATAGAAGGGAAGCAGAAAGCTATTTGCAAAGACAGGCCAAGGTCGGCACTTTTGGTAGTATGGTCAGCTGTGATCCAAAAATGAAAGACATATTTCAGCTGATTGATAATGTGGCACCAAGCAATGCTACGGTTATGATACAGGGGGAGAGCGGAACAGGAAAGGAACTGGTAGCCAGAGAGCTGCATTTGCGTAGTCGCAGAGCCCAGATGCCGTTTCATGCAGTTAACTGTGCAGCGATTCCGTCCAACCTGCTGGAAAGCGAATTCTTTGGACATGAAAAAGGTGCATTTACGGGTGCACAGAGCATGAAGAAAGGGCGTTTTGAGTTGGCAAACGGCGGCACGATGCTACTGGATGAGATTGGCGAAATTCCAATAGAATTGCAAAGCAAGTTGCTTCGGGCTCTACAGGAACAAAAATTTGAAAGAGTTGGGGGCACACAGTCAATACAGGTTGATGTAAGAATCATCGCTTCAACCAACAGGGATCTATGGAAAATGGTTCAAGAGCAGCAATTTAGAGAAGATCTTTATTACAGACTTGATGTGGTTTCTATCAATTTACCCCCGCTGAAAGAAAGGTTGCAGGATGTATCCCTCCTTATAACCAGTTTTATTGAGGATCTGAATAAAAAAGAACATCGTCAGATAAAAAATGTCTCTGCTGATGCGTTGCAGTATCTCGTAAATTATTCATGGCCGGGAAACATCCGGGAACTGTATCATGTCATTGAGTATGCATTTGCTGTGGGCAAGGGCAACATACTACGAAAACAACACCTTCCCGACAAAATCAGAAAGAAAAAGGAGGACGAAACAAAAGAAACCAAACCTGTGCAAAGTGAAAAAGAGATGATTCTCAGGGCTCTGGAACAAACCAATTTCAGGAAAGGTAAAGCTGCAGCTCTACTAGGCATCTCACCCAACACACTTTATAGAAAACGGAAAAAATATAATCTATAAATGTCTGTCAAACGAAAAATCGGTTCTAACATAATACTCAAAACTGTTATTCAATTTGACTGTTTATAGGTGTTCGTCAATAGACAATTAAAGATTAATTTCAACCACAAGGTTCGTTCCCATCGAAAAATTCGATCATTTTCGATTAACAACTCCTCATTATCACCGACAAAAGCCACTCTTTGTTTCTAACTATCTGAAAAAATTGTTCAATACTGACTGGCATGTATTTGGCAGTTTTGTTAAGGAGATGTGGTATTCTCCCATCCAGCGTGGATAAGGCTATCATCTCTGATATCTGACATGAAGCAAAAATCCGTTGACATGCAAACAGGTCCAATGACGTTCAAGAGTTACCAAATCAAGAATCCGTATTCAATTAATTATACCTTTGATGTTTTTAAAAACCTTCTCACCAGGGTTCTGGAAAACATAGAGGCAAATCGTGCTGTTCTGGTTTTGCCCGATAATGGCAGCATGAAAATTGAAGCCGAGGCAGTTCGCACCTCGAACAGCATTACAACCAAATCTAAATATCAGTTAAAAAACCAGGAAAACCAAAAAGAACTATTGCCCGAATCGGTTTTAAAAACCGTATTAAAAAAAGAAATCTCCCTAACGATCGATAACCCCGTCCAAAATGGTAAATATGCTTCAGATCCTTATTTTATACAAACTCAGGTTTCATTTGTATTTTGCTCACCGGTGTGCTCCGGAACCTCCATTGAAGGCTTACTCTACCTTGAAAGCCGAAACAAACTGCAGTTAGATAAAAATGAACGCTCAAGACTGCTTGCTTTGTGGGCCGACCAGGCTACTCTTTCCATGGAGAACACCAAGTGGTTTTCACTGTTGCAGGAAGATTTAAAAAACCGCATACATGAAATCAGTGCGGTAAAAAAGGAAAACAAAGCCAGAATCCAGTTTCTAGCAGATATGAATCATGAGGTGATGTCGCCGCTGAATTCCATTGTTGGTTTTAGTGAGTTGCTGATGAAAAAAGATCACCAGCTCCATTTTCCACCGGAAGTAAAGCGGTATCTGGAGAACATTCAGTCCAGTGGCAATAAACTGGTAGAGTTGCTGGACAATGTGCTGGAATACTCCAGGTTGGATTCCGGAAGTGTGGAGCTTGTTAAGGAGAATATAGATCTGCGGACTTTGTTCAACAGTGTCTACCTGTCTAGCCGGCAATTGTTGAACAGCAATGGTGTTTCCTTGCAAATTGTGGTAAGTGAGCAGTGCCCGCACAATGTTTTTAGCGATCGATCGCTGTTAACAAAAATTCTCATGACATTGATTCGTTTCGCGATACAACGATCCAACAACAACATTCCAATTGTATTGTCTGCTGAAGAGGTTGAGGGATACTTGCGAATTTCGTTGTCAGATAACGGGCCCCCTTTTTCTTTAGAGGAACAACAGAATCTATTTTCTGCTTTTGTTCATAAGAAACAGGAAATAGACCATCGTGCCGTGGATACGGATGACAACCTGGCACTTGCCACTTCCAAACAAATGATTGATCGATTGCAAGGGACAATAGAATATATTGTATCCGAGGATAAACAGGCAGACATCGTAATCAAATTTCCATGCCGAAATGCTGAGGCTGTCACCGACATAATGGCGAAGTGGAGAACGGATAACAGGTTTTCAGGTGAATACAGGGTGATCCTGCTTGAAGATCAGTTGTCGAACTGGGATTTACTCTACAATATTTTAAAAGATCTTGGTTTAAAGACCAAAGTTATGCCTGTTTCTCCCAATCTTCTACTAGAATTGGTAGAGTCAGATCCGCATTTGATGTTTATAGACATGCACATGCCGGGCATGGATGACAAAGCAAAAACATTTATACGGCAGCTTCGAACAGCAAAGGAGTTGAGGCATATTCCCTTAATTGCCCTAACAACGGATAAATATCATTGTAAATATCAATCAGACTACCGTTCGATTGGTGTGGAGTTTTTGGTAAAACCCTTCGGGGTTGGTGATATCGTGAAAGTCGTCAGGAGATTTCAAAACGAATTGCTAAACAGTGATTTACCAGTCTCTGATTCGGCAAGTAAAACAAGATTAATCAATTCAGCCAAGGTATTAAATAAGAGATCGGAACAGGAAAGGGTTTTGAACCAATCGATTCTCAAAGAACTAGAGGAGTTGACAAGGATTCCAATTTATAAAGGTGGAACCATTATTAATCGACTAAACAAGATAAAGGAAGAGTATAGGGATTTAACCCCAGAGTGTCCGGGGCTTATCGGGAATTTGAAATCGGCAGTTTTTGAAGGTGATGGAGAAAGATTTGTGACAATTATCAAAAAGGCCATTGAAAACAATCGTTGATGTATCCGGTTTCCAGTTTGACAATACATTGAAATTTGATCTGTTTCTTGACGTCAATATTTTAATTGCAAAAAACCGATGGAATTTTTAAATGGATCAAATAAGGTCATTTTCCTCGTTATTTTACAAAGAATTGTGACTTTGTAACCGGTAAAGATACAGAAAATTGCGAAAAATCAGTAGGCGTAGCTATCGGATTCTAAAAATTGAAGATTTAACAAGTTGTAAAAGATTGTGAAAGGATTGGTGTAAATTTGACGTTACAACTAAATTATAGTCTAATGATACCACGTATATTTGAGCAAAAAGTATGTAATATTGCTAACTTAGAATCGTTGATGAAAGAAGTATAGGGTAATTGTGGGTGACAGTCATATAGTTGAAAAATTTGATCTAATGCTGAATGAGCTTCAGGAAGGGATGATCATCACAGCATATTCCGGATTCGGACCGAAATATGTTTTGATCGATCAGAAAATGTGCCAGTTCATTCGCCACAACTTCAAAGATTGCAAATTGGTCGTTGCGCGAAGAGAAAAGGAAATCAAAATTCAAAGCAATGAGCTTCAGGAAGGCGACACGGTTGTTAAAATCTATGACTTTCCTTCCAGGCTGGCCAAACTGGCCAAGGTAAATCCACAACTTGTTAAAGCCCTGAAATTCAGAGATATTATAAAATTTGACGTTAAACACAAGGCGCATCTTGCAGATGATTCCAGACGCGATTTGCAGCAAATCATCCAACTGGTCAATCAATCCACAAAACAGCCTACCGCAAAACAATCCAGACGATTAGAAGCGATTAGGGAAACCAACGAGTTGATACGGAAAGTCAATGAATCGGTTAAGGTAAGGAAAGATGTTACCGATTCCGTTGAGTATGCCATGGATAACGCCAGACGCGGGCAAAACGATATCAGCGACATCAGAAGGTATGTAAACAAAATAACAGAGGATGTTTCTGCAGATGCATTGGCCGCTATTGCAAGCATAAAAGCCAGTGATCAAACCTATGCTCACTGCGTAGATGTTGGTGTGATTTTTCAGAATGTTTACAATCTGATTCTGGAGGACAGTAATCGGACCAGTGTTTTTCAATCCCAAAATGAATCGATTCTTAGTGCTTTTCTGCACGATTTTGGAAAGTCACAGATTCCAAAGGATTTATTGGATAGTACGGCAAGATTTGAAAGGGACAGCAAAGAAATGCGGGTAATGATGGCTCACCCGTTTTACGGAGCCAAATTACTTAAAGAAATGGGTATGCCTGATTCCATTGTGAACATGGCACATTATCACCATGTCAAACAGGATATTTCGATGCTTTCCAGCTATCCAAGCGGATGCACCTATGACAAAGTTTCATTTGAAACAAGATTGTTAAGCATTGTTGATGCTTACCAGGCCCTTGTGGGAAGAAGGAAGTACAAAAGGTCATGGTCACCTCCGGCCACAATGAGATATATAGACGCTTTATCCGGAGTTGAATACGACTATGAAGTATGGCTGATGTTTTTGAAAATCATGGGCATGTTTCCCAAAGGGTCCTTGGTAGAACTTAGTAATCACTCGATAGGATTTGTTGTCAGTGTTCCTGTTAATGAGGGTGATCCTCTACGCCCCATTATTGCTGTCGTACGTAATGAATATGGAGAAGATCTGGAACATCATGAGCTGGTGGATTTACAGGAATCATTGGATGTCTCGATCATAAGGGACCTGGACAACCAGGAAGTGTTTGGCAGCAATGCGCTGGACGTTTTCATGGGAATAGAGGTCTCCTAACTATTCTCTAAAGTCTCACAAGTTTCCGATGTTACTCCTGGCTAAGACTTCCCGAAAGGGATAGTTATGACAATTTCAGTTCCTTTTCCATTCTCACTTTGCAATTCAATATCCCCGCTTAATGAAGAAATTGTTTGCATCACTGCATCCATACCCACACCTCTTCCCGATACATCCGTGACTTTTCCGGCGGAAGAAAAACCAGGCAGAAAGAGAAGTTTCCAATAAGCTTTGCTGTCAATAATCTCGCTGACCTTCTTTTGGTCAAGGTTTGGATTTTCAATCGCAATTTGTGATATTTTTTGATCATCAACACCTCGACCATCATCAGCAATTCGAATTTTCAATAACTCCCGGGATTTTTCGATTTGAATGTCGATTTTGCCTTCCGCATTTTTTCCAGCGCTTTCCCTTTCTTCTGGGAGCTCAATTCCATGATCGATGCAGTTTCTGTATAGATGGCCTAAGTTAACATTTAACGATTTTGCCAGGCTTTTTGAAATCATCAACGACTCGTCGATGTCAAATTCAATTTCCACTTTTTTGCCAAGCTTTTGAGCCAGTCTCAGGGAATCATTTTTCCAGTTGCTTATAATCCGTGTTACCGGGGTCTTGTTCCTGCTGAAGATCAGGCTTCTCAAACCTTCCAGGTCTCCGTCCAAGGCCATCTGTTCCATGGATTTGAATTCATTCTGCTCAAACGATACCCCATTTAGAATCTTGATAATTCCCTGCCCAAGATTCTCTTTAAAGCTGGCAGCGAACTCAAATTCCCGGTTGAATTCACTCAGCAGCTCTTCAAAATCGATCGCAATGTTTTCTATGCCCTCTTTTTCAATCTTGAGAAACACATCCTCAAACTGGTGAATGACAGACTTCAGACGATTCAGTTCAAATTGACCGCTCAATCCCTTTGAACCATGGAGAGTTCTTAACATTTCATTAAGCACTTCAGATTCAGGTTGATTTCTCTCTGTCCAGTATTTGCCGCCGAAATCTTTGGTTTTACGAAGGCTGTTTTCGACGTCTTCCAACATGTCCATAAAACCACCTACATTGCTTTGCATTTTCCCTGTTACTGCCTTTTCTGCTTCTTCCTTTCTCGCAAGCTCCCTTTTTAAGGTAATATCCTCCATGCGAATGAAAACAGACATAACGTGTCCCGCTCCATCCTGCACGAAGGAATAATGCAATTTGAAGTCTCGGTTTTTGATGTGCACTTCCTTGGGCAGCAAGTCCAAAACGACAGTATGGTTAAACTCGGTGCCGCTGAAAAGCATATGCAGTGCCCGGTAATAATTCCTTAATTTGACTCTGTCGTCTCTAAATGCCAAATCGGCAAACGGAACACCAGCCAAGGTTTCGGTCCCCAGATACTCGGCAGCGATGCTTGTATAATTTTCACCAATTTCACCGGCCACATTGATAGAGAAAGATCCCTGGCCGATATTGTCCAGAATCTCCAGGGTGAGTTTTCTATGCTCTTCTGCTCTTATACTCCCTTGTTTTGCTCGTTCCACGACTGTCTGAAAAACCTTTTCCTGTAAGCCGGGTACACTTCGGATCAATCGTACAAATTTTTCCCTGGGAATAAACAATGCCTCACAATCTGAAACCGGCTTTACCGTCATGGAAGACTCAGGCTCACCAGTGGCGCATGCAGCATCACCAAAAATACCGCTTCTCGCAATAACAGGAACCTGGCTATTGAATTCAAAAACATTCGCAGGATCTTTTAGTAAATAAACTCCTGTAACTTCTTCATATTGCGTGAGAAAAGGTACACCTGCCTTGAGTTCAATTTGTTGGATATTTTCTGCGACATTCAGCAAATCGAAATCGGAGGTTTCATAAAATAGATCGATCTGGCGTAGCTTCTTGAGTTCTAGTTGCCATTTTTCCCGATCGGAACGCAGATTTTGGTTGATGTGATAGATCTGGGTAAAAAACATTCGCATCATGTTTGAATGGATTTTTCGATATGTTTCCCCGATCGATGGCTCCAGAATGGTGTTATAAACTCTCTTTTGAATGTCGAAAATTGATTCGGATAGATGCTTTCTTTGCTCTCTGTCCAGCTCACTTAGTCTTTTTGAAACTGTCTTAGGATCAGGATCTTGAAAAACTCTGGATATCAGAAGTAGATTTTCAGGATTCATTTAAGATAACTTGTCTGGTTTTAGATGTTGATGATAACCGGTAGATACTTATTTTATCAATATTGCGAACAACATGTATCAAACGAATTTATCAGTTTTTTGCTATCTGGTGGTTAAGCGACTCCCAAGTTTTTGGGAATTGGGTAATACAAGTACAAGGCCAATATGATGACCATTTTGCGGTTTTTGAGACCTGGCAATCGAAATTCGGCGAATCCAGATTTGCAGCCAAGTATGGTTGCCTGGCTGTCAAGGCCCCCCATTTACTGAGATTACTGATGTTTACTCATAACTTTATTAAATTGTAAGGGCAATGAACAGAGAAAACATCTTTGCTTGATGAGAATACTATCAGACTCTTAACTAAGAACCCCCAAAATCCTGGTTTGAATAAAGGGCTAATAAACATCATGATCCAATAAGCTCCCGATTTCATCCTGCAACGTTTCAAATTGGATCCCGGATAATTTGAGATATACACTTTCACATGCAATTTTGTAGAATCAAAAACCGGACTCAGATGATTGCGGCTATTGTGTTTTCTGATGATTTTAGTATATAGAACCATATGGGTTTTGATAGATGGAAATAATCCGGAGATACTACAGAAGGACCTGTGAAAGTGAACTTTTCCTAAAATGTGGTGCTTTCGTTTTAGCTTTAAATCGCAGGACGTTAACAACGCATTTTCTAACCGACCAACCTACTATTTCTGACTGAAGCGTAATGAAGGAATTAAATGCTTTGCGTAAACAATTAAGCAATGATCAGACAGCAAGTATCTATGCTGATCAATTTTTTTCCAGTGTAGCTGATAACAAGGAGGCAGAAAAATCTGTTTTCGAAATACTAATCTCAGGTATCGAACGATATAAACATCTTGATGCCATCAAAGCAAAAATCGATGATCCGGGTGATTTTTCCCAGGTTTTAGTGGCTGTGCTAAGGTTTTTTCCATCGTTTGGATTTATCCTCTGTAATGAATTAGACAAGCGTCCGGATTATTACGAATACACAAAAAAACTCAGGATTTCCACCGCAGCTTCGTGTATTGCGCGGAAAGTGGATTATCAGATTACCGCTGATGTATTTATGAACCAAATGGAGCCTGAAAGCAGTCTTGAACAAATGGATTCAAAGTTGACTGAAGTAAATGCTGCTCGCTCATACTTTCCCAGGATATTGTATCAGGATTTTATACAGCTTTGTCAGACACAACCTCACCTAAAAACGTCGACCAATCCTCATGATCTGATAGAAACTACCTATTATTTTAAATCAGTAAAACAGGTGTTTTTAAAATACTATTTTTACCTACTCGGTAGCGCTGCAAACGACATGGTTGCAATACATGTGAACAAAATTTTTTCCAGACTATTGTTGACTCTTCGAGCGCAGGAATTGAACTACTGGGGAAAATACAAAGGTGGAAAGAAGTTAAAAGGCCAACTTCTCGTCACAATTTCAAAAGATCTGGCAAAAAGCAGGCATCCTCAGCTTCGAAAACACATTTTTGAAGGGATCGATAAGTTCAATCCTGTCATCCAGGACGGCACACTTAATACGACTGTGATAGAGGTGAGGCAGCTTCTGGCAAAGCAACTGGCTATATTTTACGATCTATCGATCAATAAATTGGTTTTAATGCTGGATATCACTCAAAAAACCGAAGGGGGTGAATATGTGACTTTCTTGTTATCCCAGTTGAGTCGGACCAATATTGGGAAATTGTTTGATCTTAAAGATCATCTGGAAAGTCTGTCTTCGGATAAGACCAAAGCACTTAAACAACTGGTCAGTGTGTTTTCCGATAAGTTACCGGGTGCCAAGAAAAGGCAACACCAGGCAACAAAAGAAGCCAGAAACTCCATGGCAACGGTCTATAAAACAGCTGACAGCCTTAGAACCGTTCATGCTAAAAAGAGACTCATTGAGAGTGAAGGCAAAAGGGGCATGCGCCATGACCATGTTCCAAGGTTTCTCGAAGAACGTTTAAAGAAGCTGTTTGCCAAAGCGAAAAAAGAAGGTGCGCTTACAAAAGATAAAATCGCCGACTATCTAGCCAAGTTTGCTGCAATAGCAGAATTGATGGTAAATCCTATTCCTGAAGAGGAACAGGCAGTTGTCATCAAGGAGTTTAAAGAGACCACCGATGAAATCCTCAACGATATCTCTGATGAAGGCCAGTTGTCCAAAGAAGAAGTCGAAGATTTCAGGGAAGATATCAAAGAAAAAGCCGAAGAGTTGGATACCGCCGATCTTGAGCAAAGAATAGAGATCGTTGATGAAATAGGGGTCACCCTGTCCGAAGCATCTTTTCAATCCGATAAGCGCAATGAAGCTGATGGTATAGAGGAGTTTCTCTCTAAAGATATTATTCCCTACGGTCTGGATAAAAAGGCGAAACGTATTTCCATTGGCGAATTTTTCACTTTTCCCTTTGGAGACTTCAATGGGCCCAACGATGAAGACTGGTTTAGCTTCCACATGCGCTACCTGCAAATGGCAGTAAAAGAGCAAAAACTGGACAAATCAAATTTCGTCAAAATATTCAATTCACTGTCCCACCTGCCACGTATTAAATACAAAAAATATTTCAACATTTTTCCAAATGAACAGTTCGAAGAAACTACGTTCATGGCAGTCTACGATCTGTGGCAAAATAAGGCTTTTGAGAGGTTAAGAGCCGATTAAATTACGATCAGCTACATAGCATTCATTTAAGTCTATGAGTTATCATAGAGGGAATGCTGACAGCTCGAACTGATAACATCCCCAATTATTCATTTCTATATCCAGGAGAATGGAATGTCTGAAGATGGTCCCAAAAACGAAAATCAACACCCTGACAGCAACGATAAAGAAAAAGCCAAAACCGCATTTATTCAAGTGCCATACGAATTAAAAGACCAAGTTCAGGCGTATATGGAACAACTATGCCTTGATGGAGGAACCGAATTTGCGGTTAGCAATGACAATATTGACATCTTGCCCAGCCATGGCTGCTTTCTCGTTATTTCACTTGATAAAATCGAAGAAATCATTAAAAGCCTCAAAGGCTGTTTGACTATGGCACCGGGAAATGAAGCAAACAATATCAAGTCGGAAATTAACAGAGTATTGATGATGTTGGGTTAACACATTCTCCGAAAATTTGGACATATTCAATCAAGTCAAGTTTTAAAATTCAACTTTATATATCCCCAAGTGTCTCCGGAGCATGCCAAAGGAGTATCGAACCGTACTTTTTTTGAATTGCCATAGAGTTTTTATAACTCTATCTATCTGAAACTAAAATACTTATCTATGTCATTGTAGAAAGCAAGTTCTAAGACGGCTATGTATGGAAGCCTATACTTGAAGTTGCATACCTCGTGTGATAAAGTCTTTTGAGTATGAATCTTAGCATGTACATAGATGAACTGCTAAAAGGATAAGAATAAGGCCCGATAATGAATATTTGGCTGGCAGATTTTATTGTCGTAATTCACTTCTTGTTTGTTGTTTTTGTGGTTAGCGGCGGCCTTTTGCTCTTGTGGTCCAAAAAAATAGCCTTTGTTCATATCCCAGCCGCTTGTTGGGGTGCATTTATAGAGTTTTCAGGTTGGATATGTCCTTTGACTCCTCTTGAAAACTACTTTCGGTACAGCGCAGGTAGAGCAGTATATGAAGGTGGTTTTATCGAAAACTATATATTGCCAATCTTGTATCCATCAGGATTGACCCGCGAGATTCAGATTATACTTGGCACTGCGGTAATTGTTATCAATCTTTTTGTTTATCTGTTTGTCTTCAGGCGTAAGCTTCGCTTATTGAGTTTATTTAATCGATAAGACCTGATCAAAAATCATTGTCCACGCCGGCCTGCCTATGTGCAGGTAAACGGTGTAACACCCATAATTTTGTAGTAATTTCCGGGTTATCTAAGTGTTAACGCAACGAATATAGATTATAAAGGAGAAATGTTATATAGACGTTTATTCATTTTTAGATGTTGTAAATCTAGGTTTATCACGACTTGACCCTAAACTTGCAATACTGTCACAAAAGGAGAGATAAATGAATTTAAAACGTGAAGTTCTTGAATACTTGGACAAAAACCCAAAAGCAACCAATACAGACCTGCGAAACGAGTTTCCGCAAGCCAGTAAAAAGTCGCTTTGGAACTATTCTGGTCAATGGAAAAAACAGAAAGGTATAGGAGAAGAAAGTGTATTGAAAAGTATGAGGAAACAGGTTTTCAGCTTCTTTGATAAAAACCCTCAAGCCAGTCTTAAAGATCTAAAAAAGGCCTTTCCGCAGGCTAATACTGTCTCTATCAGCAATTACCGTTATCAATGGAAAAAACAAAAATCAAACCCGGGGAAGAAAGTGAGTATAAAAGATCAAGTGTATAATTTCCTAAAAGATAATCCAAAAGCCACTTTTGGTGAACTCAAAAACGCATTGTCCCATATTAAACCCTCCTCTGTAAGTGCGTATCATTCACAATGGAAAAAGGGTTCTCAAGAAAAAGCGAAACCTGGCAGACCCAAATCAACCAAACAAGGAAAACCGGGAAGAAAGCCGAAGGTTAAAATGGCAAACCAGGACAATGAAAAGGAATTGGTAAAAGCTCTACTTGCTACGATTGAAGCCCAAAAAGTCACAATCGAAGCTATGAAAACCCAAAACACGTTGCTAAAGGAAAAACAGTCTGCAGTGATGAGCGAATTGGAAGGACTTAGCGATATTCAACTCGATGAGCTAAAAAGGATAATGAGTACTTATATCAAAGGTATGAGAAAGCTATGATCCAGAAGATCAAATAAGTATCAGCATTCCTGCCACAATTTTTTATCAGCTGGCAATCACCGAGAATGATGTCAATTTGAAAAACCGCAAAAGAGTTGATTCTCGGTGTTCCCATCTAAATAATCATGTCTTACGTTCATTTCATGGAGGAGCCGGGTTTTTGGTTCAATTTGTATTTTTTGAATCAGAATGTTTGAATCTTTTGCGTGCTAAGATTCGAATTTGCAAAACCTTAATCCTATAGAGTATAAATTCGATTACAATCGTATTGAAATAGTCTCTTCTCAAATAAAAAGGGGCTAAATCCTGGCTAAATGTTCTGTTTTGAGTTTTTAGCATTCGTTACAAGAAGACTAAACAAAATAGCTGGCGCATGCACACGGTTTCAAAGTTGCTGCAAAAAGAATATTTATATGGTTTATCATCTTTCTGGGGAGACCGGCAGCTTGCCAGTCTTGCAAATTGCTGTTTCAAAGCCGCTTGACATCCAGCTGAGTTGGCGTTTTGCTAATAACAGGGAGCAGATTATCAAATTATACATTGGATTTTGTTAACTCTGAAAAAATGAAGGGGAGGATAGATGTCCGGAATATGGTTTCGAATTAAATCCAAAATCAAGTCTGGCAGTCTTAGGGTGTTTAAAGGCTTGCCTTTTTCAAATCGCGTTTTCAAAAGTATACAATCAGTGCCGTTTGTCCAAAAAAAAATAAAAAAAGGGATCGATGGTATTATGGACGATCTATACAAGTCAATCAGACCGTATAAAGACAATTTTGAAACAAATACCAAGCTACCGACAAACGGAAAAGCAAGAGACGAAATCTTAAAAGAAATGGAAAAGATGCGAAAACATGAAGACGATCGCTGGGAGGATGGGTTCGTTTCGGGAGCTGTTTATCATGGAGATAAGGAACACATTGAATTCCTTAATAGTGTCTATGCTCTTCATTCCCAAACCAATCCTCTTCATTCGGATCTATGGCCCAGTGTCACGAAATATGAGGCTGAGATTGTTTCAATGACAGCCAATATGATGAATGCCGAAAAAACAGATGATTCGATTTTCGGTACTGTCACATCAGGAGGGACAGAGAGCATATTGCTTGCCATGAAAGCTTATAGGGACAGAGCTGAGAAAACAAAAAAAATCACCAACCCTGAAATGATCGTTCCTGTTACGGCACATGCCGCCTTTGATAAGGCTTCACAATATTTCAAAATCAAGATGAGGCATGTTCCTGTTGACAAGGTATTTAAAGCAGATGTTTCGGCAGTGAGAAAGGCAATCAATGATAATACGATTGTGATTATAGGTTCAGCGCCCGGCTTCCCGCATGGTATCATCGATCCCATAGAAGAGCTTTCGGAAGTAGCCAGAGAGCATGATATCGGGTTTCACACTGACGCTTGCCTGGGAGGGTTTATATTGCCATGGGCGGAAAAACTAGGTTATCCGGTGCCACGTTTTGATTTCAGACTGCCAGGAGTAACATCCATGTCGGCGGATACCCATAAGTATGGATACGCATCTAAGGGAACTTCAGTGGTACTGTATAGAGGCAAGGAGTTGCAACATTTTCAATACTATAAAACAGCCGACTGGACCGGTGGCCTTTACTTTTCTCCTACTTTTGCCGGCAGTCGACCTGGAGCCCTTAGCAGTGCTTGCTGGGCTGCTATGCTTTCTATCGGAGAGCAGGGATATCTGGATGCTACCAAACGCATTATGGAATCTGCAGAAATAATCAAATCCGGAATTCGGGAAATAGACGAATTAAAACTGATGGGTGATCCTCTTTGGGTAATCGCTTTCGCTTCTGACCATTTGAACATCTACAAAATAATGGATTTCATGACAGAGAAAAAATGGAATCTGAACGGGTTACAAAATCCATCCTGTGTCCATATCTGCATAACTATGCGTCATACTCAACCAGGAGTAGCGGAACGATTTATTAAGGATTTGAAAGCGGCGGTAAAGTATGTAAAGAAAAATCCGGAATTTAAAGGTAGTATGGCCCCTGTATATGGAATGGTAACCAGTTTACCAGCCAAAGATATTGCTGAAGATTTTTTTGATCGGTACCTGGATATGCTTTATACTCCTTGAAGCAAATGCTTTCCTCATGTAGAAAGTATCAGAAAGAAGGTATTATTCAATCAGAGATAGGCTGTGCGCAAGGGTGCTAGCTGTTGTTTATCCGTAAGATCATCAAAAAAGGGTCAAAAATGAGTAACGTTAGAGGCATGTTAAATCTGAAAGATCTGACTCAACTGGCGAATGACGGAACCATTGATACTGTTTTGGTTGTCTTTACCGATCATTATGGCCGCCTTATGGGAAAGCGATTTGATGTGGATTTTTTTATCGAGTCGATTGCAGAAGACGGCACTCATGGATGCACTTATTTGCTGACAGTCGATATTGAAATGCAGGTAATTGAAGGCTACAAATATGCTAACTGGGAACAGGGATATGGTGATTTTCACATGGTTCCTGATCTTTCAACCCTGCGTTTGGCAAGTTGGTTGGAAAAGACCGCAATGATTCAGTGTGATCTGAAAAACAACACTGATCATTCCCCTGTCCAACAAGCACCCAGGACAATTCTTTCCAGGCAGGTTGAACAGGCAGAAGCTGATGGGTTTTCCGTGATGGCCGCGTCTGAGTTGGAATACTATTTATTTGAAAATTCCTACAAAGAAGCCTTTGCCGATCATTATGTTAACTTAAAACCAGTGGGTTGGCACATAGAGGATTATCATACCCTGCAAGGAGCCAGAGGTGAATTTTTCCATGGAGCCGCACGTAGACATTTAAGGGATTCCGGGGTACCTGTTGAGAATACAAAAGGCGAGGCCGGAGTAGGTCAGCATGAGTTGAATGTAAGGTATTCCGATATCTTAACCATGGCAGACAGGCATGTAGTATTTAAGCAGTGTTTAAAAGAGGTTGCGGACCAGAAAGACGTATCGGTTACCTTTATGGCAAAACATACCATGGATGATTCCGGTTCCAGCTGCCATATACACATCAGTCTTTTTAAAGATCAAGATAATGCCTTTCTGGGTAATGAAGATTTGGAAGGAATCAAATGCTCTCCTTTGTTTCGATGGTTTTTAGGAGGATGGATGCATTTTTTGCCCGATGTGATGGTCTTTTATGCTCCAACGATCAATTCCTACAAACGATATCAGTCTGCCTCCTGGGCTCCGACACGTGTTGTTTGGAGTTATGATAATCGAACAGCAGGATTTCGCGTTGTAGGAAGCGGTCAAAGCTTGCGCATTGAATGTCGCATTCCGGGCGCAGACTGCAACCCATACCTGGCTTTTGCCGCTTCTCTGGCATCCGGTCTGCGGGGAATTCAAGACCAAATTGAACCTCCCCGGGTTTACGCTGGGGATATTTATGCGGCAGAACACTTACCCCTAGTTCCAGCCACTTTGCAGGATGCATTGGAAATCTTCAAGAGTAGTTCATTTGTTAAGGAGTCATTTGGAGATGATGTTCAAGAACACTACCAACATTTCTTCCAAAAAGAGATTGAACTGTATAACAATGCCGTAACCGACTGGGAACGAAAACGATATTTTGAACAGATTTAACGAATGCCCATATTGATGAAAAAAGCTCCTGTAATTGGCGTAACTACTCATGGAAAAAACGAAAAAGGATCGTTTCATATTCCTGCAACCTACGCAGACTGCGTTCGTAGAGCAGGAGGTATCCCTCTTCTGATCCCCCCCGGCGAGGAAAATCTTGAGCAACTATTGACTGTATTTGATGGATTTGTTTTTACCGGGGGAGGTGACATATCACCCGATCTGTACGGTGGAAACCATCATCAATCCATTTACGGGGTTGATGAATCTAGAGATGCAATGGAAATGGTTCTGGCCCGGCTGATTTTAGGATCGGAAATCCCGACACTTGCAATTTGCAGAGGATTGCAAATATTTACCGTTGTTTTGGGGGGAACGCTCAAAGATGATATACTGGAAAGTCCTCCGGCAGATATTGTACACAGAAATCCAAAATTCAAACCTTCAATGCACACGGTCACTATCGGCAATTCTTCCGGATTATCTCAAATTCTTAAATCCGGAGATATAACCTGTGCTTCTGTGCATCATCAAGCAGTGAACGAATTGCCACCCGAAACGGAAATTGTTGCTTTCGCACCTGATGGGATTATAGAAGCGTTGGAATTCAAAAAATATCCAAACGTTGTCGCTGTTCAGTGGCATCCGGAGATTACGGCAGCGGAAGACACTGTCCAACAGAGCTTGTTTGACGATCTGGTAAGGCGAGCCGGAAAATGAATCTAAATGGGAGAATATAATGAGATTAAAAGATAAAGTGGCGTTAATAACGGGGGCTGCCAGTGGAATTGGCAGAGAAACAGCTCTTTTGTTTGCCGGGGAAGGCGCTAAAATTGTTGCCTGCGACGTTAATGATGAAGAGGGAAACAAAACCCTGGCTCAGTTAAAAGAATTCGGAAGTGAAGCAATTTACGTTCATGCTGATGTTTCCAAAGCAGATGATTGCAAAAACATGGTAGAACAGGCCGAAAGCCAATTTGGGAATCTCCACATAATGTTCAACAATGCCGGAATTATGCACAGCAGTGATGACAACGCTGTCACCACAGAAGAATCGGTGTGGGATTTGACCATGGCAATCAATCTGAAGGGAGTCTTTCTAGGCTGTAAGTTTGGGATACCTGCAATTAAACGGGCAGGTGGCGGATCAATTATCAATACAGCATCGTTTGTTGCTCTTTTAGGAGCAGCAACACCCCAGATTGCCTATACAGCAAGCAAAGGTGGTGTGTTAGCCATGACAAGAGAGCTGGCTGTGCTTCACGCCAGAGAGAATATTCGAATCAATGCCTTATGCCCGGGACCTTTAAAAACGGAGTTATTAATGAAATTTTTGGATACTGAGGAAAAAAAACAACGTCGTTTGGTGCATATTCCCATGGGTAGATTCGGAGAGGCAAAAGAGATGGCACAAGCAGCATTATACTTGGCTTCAGATGAGTCATCCTATGTCACAGGAACAGAATTCACTGTGGACGGGGGAATTTCAGCAGCATATGTAACACCGGAATAGGTGACTTGACCGATCAGGGCGAATCAATCATTGGGGAGAATTAATATGCCAAAAGGTTTTACTGGCAAAATACTGAAAGTAAATCTAACTACCGGAAAAATCGAGAAACAGGATTTCTCCAGGGATTTTTACAGAACCTATATGGGCGGTGGAGCCGTTGGAGCATATTTCCTTTTGAAAGATACAGATGCTGCAACCTCACCTCTTGAGCCTGAAAACGTCTTAACCATCGCTCCAAGTATTGCCACAGGATGCAACGTTTCCGGAGTCAGCAGATGCAGCGTTGTTGCCCTTTCTCCTTTGACAGGAGCCGTTGGAGAGGGCCAGGCCGGAGGTAGTATTGGACCGATGATAAAACGGGCAGGATATGATGCAATTGTCATTTATGGCAAAGCACCTGACCTGTCTTATGTGTTTGTCAGTAATGAAACTGTAGAAATAAGAAAGGCTATCCAGTTAAAACAAAAAAAAGTCAGTGAGGTTTACGAATATTTTAAAGACTCCCTTGAGAAGACAAAATTTAGTGTCATTCAATGCGGTAAAGCGGGGGAAAACAGGGTTCGTTTTGCTTCGCTGATGGTGGATCGTAACAACGTGGTCGGTCGCACCGGATTGGGGGCAGTGTTAGGGAGCAAGAACCTTCGAGCCGTTATTGTCAGCAGTAAAGAACCAGTCGATTTCCATGACCCTGAAGGGTTGAAGGAATTTAACCGCACTGCAAAAGAAAGACTCAAAACGGCTGGATTTCCCGGAATTCTCAAAAATTACGGAACGCCTGGTGTGGTCTCTATTCAGGCAAACGGAGGTAATCTAGCTTCATTTAACTATAAAAGTGGATTTCATGAGCATCACAATAATCTGGATGGAGAGACTTATGAAAAGGAAATCGGAGCCGGTAAAACAACTTGTGTAGGATGTGTCATTGCCTGCCGTAAAAGAGTTAGCTTTCAAACACCATATCAAGTAAGTGACAAACTTGGAGGACCGGAATTTGAAACATTAAGCACCCTGGGATCAAACCTGGATATCACCGATGCTAAAGCAGTGGCCAAAGCAAATGAACTTTGCAACGAATATGGTATGGATACGATTACCATGGGGGCCATGGCAGGTTACTTGTTTGAATCTGTGGAGAGCAAAAACATCGATTCAGCTTTTCCCGTTGAAAATGATTTTCGATTCGGGCAGCCGGAGGGATTATTCGAATTGATTGAGCGAGTTGCCCGGCGAGAAGGAATTGGAGACATCCTGGCTGATGGGTTTCCTACTGCAATTGAAAAGATGGGAAAAAACACTGCTCAGTATGCTATTCATTGCAAGGGACAGGGGCTACCGGCTCACATGGCACAAGTGAAACCAAGTCAGGCCTTGATGTATGCAGCATGCCCAATTGGAGGCGACCATATGTCTGCCGAACATGATTGGTTTTTAGATCCGGATGATGAAGACAGCAGAGCACTTGGAATATTTGGAGATGGCGATCCCAAGTCTGATGGCACAGCTAAAGTACGAATGACTGCTTACAGTCAAATGTACTATGGATTACTTGATACGCTGACTTTGTGTATGTTCGTTTGGGGACCCGGAAATATCCATAATTACCGAGAATTGGAAAACCTGGTGAACTTCACGACAGGATGGAAAACATCTCTTTGGGAACTCATGAAGGTTGGCGAAAGAAAAATAAATATGATGCGAATGGTTAATGCAAAGCGGGGATTCACAGCCAAGGATGACCAATTGCCGCAACGGCTTTATGAACCAATCCCCGATGGACCCAGTAAGGGGGCTTGTGTTGATCGGAAGCGATTTCCGGAAATGTTGCTGGAATATTATGGTTTCATGGGGTGGGATTCCCAAACCGGAAATCCCACAAAAGAAAAACTTTTGGAATTAGGATTGGACTGGATCTAGGGAATCCTAAATTAGCCCTTTGAGCTGATTGATATTTTTAATTTGCCCGGCAATTGTCATCATGTCATCCTCTTTTAACACCAGGTCCGGTCCCGGGAATACCTTGACCTGATGTTGCTGATCCTGATCGGCCTGTTGTTTAACGGAAAGGACATCTATTCCATATTGGGCCCTGATGTTTAGTTCTTTAATCGATTTGCCGACAAAAATCTTCGGTACTTGAATCTCAGAGATGGAATAGCCTTCCAGAAAGTGAACTTCATTTTGAGTACTGCTGGATTGAATCTTATCCACCATGGTAGCCACCATATCCTTCCTTTCAATTTCCTTTTGATAAGCATCCAGAATATCCCTTTGCCAAACCATTCCCAGAATTTTGCCTTTATTAACCGGGTCCACCACTGGGAGCGCGATTAAACCAGACTGATTCATCATCTCAAGAATGTCATAACAATTGTTATCCAATGTGGCAGATTCAAAGTCTTTTGAGGCAATATCCTTGGCGATTATTATATTCTGCAGCTCTTCGCCTTCAAACAGAAAGCTTTTGATATCGTGGATTGACACGATGCCGGTAAGATGTTCATTGCCATCCAGTACAGCAAAATAGGGATCACGTTTTGAAACGACCTGATTGACCACATCTATAAAACTGTCTGTCTCTAAAATCGATTCAAACTTAGTTGAATATACATCCCGTACATAAATGGATTTCATCACATTTATTTCGGTCCCTTCTTTTAGATTAATCTTTCTCAATAACAATTTGAGAGTGTAGATCGATTCGCGAGAAAGTTTTGAAGAAAGAATCGTACTGATAATGCAGGTAATCATCAAAGGCAGGAAAATGTTCTGATCCTTGGTCAATTCAAATACAATAATTATTGCCGTGATTGGGGCACGAGTTGTTCCTGCTACCAAACCTCCCATGGCAACTAACGCATAGGCGCCCGGACCGGCTGTGATAGACGGAAAATACTCGTGAACAAAAGAACCAAAAAAACAACCCAGCATGGCCCCAATAAAAAGGGAGGGCGCAAAAATTCCTCCCGAACCTCCGGACCCCAAGGTAATCGAAGTAGCCAGGATTTTAATAAAAATAAGACCTAAAGCTAAGGACCACAGGGTATTACCATGCAGTGCATTGTTAATAGAATCATATCCGACTCCCATTATTTGCGGAAAAACCAGGGCAATCAGTCCAATGATTATGCCCCCAAAAGCCGGTTGAAGATATTCCGGAATTTTGACCTTGTTTTCAAAGAAATCTTCGAATGCATACAAAACCTTGATAAAAATATAGGAAACCACACCTGCAAGAATTCCAAGGCCTGCATAAAAGAGAAGCTCCCATGGTGTCACTAGTTGATAACTGGGTACAACAAACGTTGCCAGGTCTCCTTCGAAGTATCGTGAGATGATGGTAGCGGTCACAGATGCGATGACAATGGGAGATAGCTGGGCAAATGCGAAATCCATCAAAATAATTTCAACAGCGAATAAAGCTCCGGCAATGGGAGCGTTAAACGCTGCGGCAATGCCCGCTGCGGCTCCACACCCTACCAACGTCTTCATCCGGTTTCTGGAAATATTGAAAAATTGGCCTACCGTGGAACCTAAACTTGATCCAATTTGAATAATAGGGCCTTCCCTTCCAACAGAGCCGCCGGTTCCAATAGTAATGGAAGATGCCAAGGCTTTCACAAGGGCAACCCTGGGTCTGATTAAGCCACCTTTGAGCAACACTGCCTGCATGACTTCAGGTACGCCATGACCTTTGGCCTCCGGTGCAAAAAAGTAAATCAACGGACCGACGATCAAGCCGCCGATCATGGGGACTAAAATCTTTATATAAATGGGAGCTTCAATTATATTTTCCAAAAGCGTCTTATCGCCCGAAAAAGACAGGCTGGAGATTTCCATAATCAATAAGCGAATGGCGATAGCACCGAAGCCTGCAAGAACGCCAATGATTATGGCTACAATGATCATGAAGGTATGCTCTGTCATTTTGGCCCTGTCAACCAAAGCTACAGCTAAATTAGAGCAATATGAATAAGGTTTTTTAAAAAACTGAGTCATTTTATTGTTACTATTATTTGGAATTACATTTTCTATCTTATATTCTATATACAGGATTGTCGGACCTGGATATAAAATTCAAGTGGTCATGATATCCCTGATTACATAATATCGAGCGGAATTGCAACACCAAAGCAGGACTATAAGAGGCTCTTGAATCTTTATTCAAGATTTTATACGCCGTTGTTCGGACGGAATTTAATTGAGGGTGTTGAAAGCACCAAAGAAAATGCTATTATTTACAGGTAGGCAGTTGAAAGCTTCACAATGCCTAAAGAGCTTTTCATTTACAAAAACAGTTAAAGCTGTAAAATTTAAAAAAAAATTCAAAAAAAGCTGCAAGTAAGCTGGGATTATTGACGATTCCTACTTTGCTCCGTATGGAGGAAAGAACCATTGAACGCTGATAAATATACACTGAAGAGGTATAAATGAGACTTTTGACTCGATCCGATTTTGACGGCCTGGTATGTGGGGTTTTTCTTTCAGAGATCGGTATAATCGATAATTACAAGTTTGTGCATCCTAAGGACATCCAAAATCAGACTGTTGAGGTAACATCTGATGACGTACTGGCAAATATTCCTTATCACCCAAATTGTGGTATCTGGTTTGATCATCATCTCAGCGAAGAAGATAGAGTCAAAATCGAGGATTTGGAATTTAAAGGAGCTTCCCACAAGGCAGATAGTGCAGCTCAAGTAATATATGATTATTATGGCGGCAAAGAGACATTTGGAGACAAATTTGATGAGCTGTTAAAGGCGGTAAACAAAGTTGATTCTGCAAAACTTCACAAAGAAGAAATTGTGGATGCCAACGGTTGGATTCTTCTTGCCTTTATTATGGATCCAAGAACGGGCTTGGGTTATTTCAAGGACTTTCGTATCAGCAATTACCAGCTGATGCTGGATATGATCCAATATTGCCGTACAAAACATGTGAATGAGATTCTTGAAATTCCGGATGTCAAAGAACGGGCCGACTTGTATTTTGAGCAGCAGGAGCTCTTCAAGGATATGTTAAAGCGTTGCTGCAAGATAGATCAGAATGTGATTATTACCAATCTGCTGGAAGAAGAGACCATTTATTGTGGAAATCGGTTTTTGGTTTATGGAATCTTTGCCGAGCAGAATATTGAGGTTCGGATTCAGTGGGGTAAAAACAAGGAAAACGTGGTGCTTGCGTGTGGGCATAGTGTATTAAATTCCACCAGCAATACAAATGTCGGCAAATTGATGCTTAAATTCGGCGGGGGTGGACATGCCAGGGTTGGTACCTGTCAGGTTGCAACGGAAGAATGGCCTAAAGTACTTGAGGATATTGTCACACAGATGAAACAAGATGGTTGATCACTACCCTTACGATAAAAACAACCATTAGTCTCGATGGGGAATTGCTTTCCTTGGAACTTTTGGCTTTTTCAACTCAGGTTTTTTATTGTCTTTGGGCTTCAGAAGCTGACATCTTCCGTTGAAGAATACATCCTTTTCAATGCCAAGGTGGCAGGTGCGGATATCTCCTTCCACAGACCCGGGTGCATTTATTTGAACCGTGTCTTCAGCTGTAATATTCCCTACGATGGAACCCCCGGAAACCAGGGATTTTGTGGCAATCTCTGCTTCTATTTTCCCGGATTCACCTACATAAAGTACAGATTCACAATTCACTGAACCGCTTATTTTACCATCTATGCGAATACCGCCTTTGGTATGCAGATGACCTTTCAGTTCACAAGACTCAGATAGAAAACTGGTTGTTTTGTGTTCCTTTTCGAGTTTGACCATAACTTTATCTACTCTTATTTCAGCAATTGGGAGAATAATCTGTTGAAGTCTTCCGCACTGTAATATTCGATCTCTATTTTTCCTTTCTTGCCACTGGATTTGATAACTACCTTTGTTCCTAATCTTTCTCGCAATCGGTCTTGATTAAGCGCCATTTGAGGTGTGATCTCCTCTTTTTTGGGTGAGGGTTTTTGTGGTGCAGGGTGTTTTGCTGTTCTCACCGCTTCTTCAGTTTCTCTGACGGAAAGGTTTTTCTGAATAATCTGATCTCGCAGCTCGACCTGTTGATCCTCATTTTCGAGGGATAAAAGTGCTCGAGCATGTCCGGTACTAAATTTGGCTTCGGATAGATCTTTTTGGATAACCTCAGGCAATTGTAACAATCTGATAAAATTTGCTATGGTCGATCGATTCTTACCGACTCTTTTAGCGAGGTTTTCTTGCGTGTACCCATGCTCTTCCAGTAAGTCGCGATAGGCCTTAGATTCTTCAATGGGATTTAAATTGTCACGCTGGATGTTTTCAATTAAAGCAATTTCCAGGAGTTCATCATCTTTGACAGATTTAATAACCGCCGGAATTTTATCAAAACCTGCAAGTTTTGATGCCCTTAATCTTCGTTCCCCGGCTATTAACTCATACTTTTTACCAAGGTTGTCTTGCGGTCGGACAAGTATCGGTTGGATGACTCCTTTGGTTTTAATCGATTGGGAAAGCTCTTCCAGCTTCTCATTATTAATCGTTAAACGCGGTTGTTTGGGATTGAAGGCAATTTCCTCGATAGGAATTTGGGGAACTTCCTTTTTGGTTTCATCAGGTGGGGGATCTTCCACAGTCTGTAATAAAGCTCCAAAACCTCTACCCAAAGCCTTTCTTTCTTTTGCTGTCATTCCTATCCCCCTGCCTGGTTTTTCTGAATCAGCTCTTTTGCTAATTGCAAATAACTAATGGTTCCCTTGCTGGTTCTATCGTATAAAAATACCGGTTTACCAAATGAAGGTGCCTCGCAAAGTCTTACATTCCTGGGAATGATGGTATTAAAAACATATTCCTGCAGATGCATTTTCACTTCCTCTATAACCTGTCGTGAAATGTTATTTCTCACATCAAACATCGTTGGAAGAATGCCTTCGATCACCATATCCGGATTGAAGTTCTCTCTGATCAGGTTGATGGTTACCAATAATTGTGACATTCCTTCCATAGCGTAATATTCGCATTGCAGTGGAATTAATATACTGTCGGATGCGACCAGTGAATTAACCGTTAACAAACCCAAAGAGGGAGGGCAATCGATAAAAATATAATCAAATTCGCTTTTGATCTCTTCTAAAGCATTGCGTAATCTGACTTCTCTGGAACCTGAATCGACCAGTTCAACCTCCGCTCCCGTCAAATCGATGTTTGCTGGTATCAGTTTCAGACGTTTGATAACTGTCGGGTAAACTTGGTCTTTGATGGAAGCGTTGCCAATCAATGCCTGATATACACTTCTCTGGCATTCTTTGGGTACCAATCCCAGTCCGCTGGTTGCGTTGCCTTGAGGGTCAAAATCTATCAAAAGTACTTCCTTGCCCAGAATTGCCAGCGAAGCAGCCAGGTTGATACATGTCGTGGTTTTACCAACACCACCTTTTTGATTGGAAACGGCAATCACTTTACCCATAACAATGTTTACTCCAGTTTAATTAGACCGTAAATCTGCATTTAACCCGGCAATGACAGATTGATTTATTAAAATTTTTAATCATCGCGGCATTTAGGTTTGATAAAAGCCAGACTGTTTTGTTAGCCAGTCTTGGTCTTTTTTACCCTGAGTTTGAGTTTTTGAATGCGATTGTTTGCCAACTGATAAACGACTTCTTTTTGTTCCAATCTGTTCAATACGGATTGGTAGACCTGAATTGCCTCGTTGAGTTGTCCTGTTTCTTCGTAAATATCTGCCAGGCTTAAGGCTGAAGAGAGTGACTTCTTTTTATAATTGAATCGTTTGTCAGTTTCCTGAAATGTAAGCTTAGCCAGCTCCAGGTTGCCTTCCTCCCTGTATGAGTTTCCAATTTTATAAAAGGCAAAAGGCAGTTTGTTCGACTTTGGTAATTCGTAAATCAATCGTTTTAGCTCAATTCTTCCCTGTTCATAATTTTTTAATTCAAAAAAGAGCTGTGCCAACTGTAATTGATTTTGCTCCCAGGAATCAGCATTGGTTTTGGCAGATTCCTGCTTTTGCAATTTCATCAATATCCGAATAGCCCGTCGTTTGCCTTCATCACCCTGATGGGCTCTCACTCTGGCTAAACCAACCATAGAGCGAGTGTGATATTCCGAATTCTCAAATTTATTGGTTAGGGATCGATAAAAACGAACCGATTGATCTGGGTCGTTCAGATAGTGTTCGTATATGTTGGCAATCCAGAAAAGGGAATCATCTACCAAATGGTGATCGGGAAAAGCTTTGGTCAAGGCAACAAGATTTTGAATTGATTCGTCGTATTTCTGCTCATTCCAGAGTGCCATACCGCTGTCAAACATTTTTTGGGCTTCATCTTTCTGACAAGCAGAAAACACAATACTTAAGAGGATGAACACCACAAGATGGCAATTACTTATCGAACTGTGAGAATTTGAAATACAAGAACTAAAGGACTTTGTTTTCATGGTGCCTTATTCGTCCGTAAACTCTTCGTCATCTTTTTCAGATACGATTTTCGCAGATGAAACAACTGATTCGTCAGAATCAAGATTGATCAACCGAACTCCTTGAGTGACCCTTCCGGTGTTACGTATCTGGTTCACCCGTAATCGAATAATCTTACCTTTTTGGGTAATAAGCATGATTTCATCTTCGTCCGTTACCAACACCGAACCGATCACCAGTCCATTTCTTTTACTGATTTTTAGATTCATGACACCCATGTTACCTCGTTTGCCAAGTCGATAGGTGGTGATATCGGATTTCTTTCCAAAACCTTTTTCGGTAATTGTCAGAATTGTGCCTTCTTCAGGAATTACCTCCATGGAGATGACCTTGTCATCCATTCCCGGTTTCAAGGTGATGCCTTTGCAACCCCTGGTAACCCTTCCCTGTGATCTCAATGAATTGGAAGGAAATTTTAATGCCATCCCGTTTTTGGTTGCAATAAAAATAAGGTCTTTCTCCTTGCATAGCCTTACGGCGGTAAGGCTATCACCCTCATCGATAACGATTGCTTTGGTGCCGCTCTGCCTTTGATTTTTATAGGCTGGTAACGCCGTTTTTTTGATGATACCTTTTTCCGTAATCATTACGATGTAGCTATCCTCACAATATTCTGAGATGGGAGTACAGAACATCACTCGTTCATGTTCGGCCAGCGGGAGGATATTGACCCAAGCCCTTCCTTTAGATGTTCTGCTGGCGGCCGGAAGCTCAAATACCCTTTTCCAGTATACTTTGCCGTGATTGGTAAATATCAATAATGTGTCGTGTGTGGATGCGACAAATAGCTGATCCAGGAAATCCTCTTCTTTGGTTGTCATGCCAATTTTGCCCTTTCCTCCGCGATTTTGCGACTGGTAGGTATTGACAGGACAGCGTTTGATATAGCCATTCTGGCTCATGGTCACAACCATTTCTTCAACAGGAATCAAATCCTCTTGTAAGATCTCATCATGTACTTCTGTGATATCCGTGCGTCTGACCTCACCGTAAGTATCTCTTATCTGGATCAGCTCTTCTTTAATAATGTCGAGTACCAGCTGTTCATCAGATAGTACGCGCTTTAGCCACTCGATCTTCTCCAACAGCTCTTTTAATTCTGCTTCAAGTTTTTCAATCTCCAGTCCGGTCAGCCTCTGTAACCGCATGTCCAGAATTGCCTGGGCCTGGGCTTCAGAAAGTGCGAATTCCGATATCAACCTGTCTTTTGCGATCTGACCGTTCTGAGACGATCTGATGAGCTGGATGACAGCATCGATATTATCCAAAGCTATTTTTAAGCCTTTCAGAATATGCGCTCTTCTTTCCGCCTTATCGAGTTCGAATCTCGTCCTGCGGACAACCACATCAATTCGATGGCTCAGGAAATGTTTCAAAACATCGAGAAGTGGCAAAACCCTGGGTTGTCCATCGACGACGGCGAGCATGATGGTGCCAAAGGTATTCTGCAATGCTGTATGTTTGAAAAGGTTTGCGAGAACAGTGTCTGTATTTTCATAACGTTTCAGTTCGATAACGATGCGCATGCCTTTTCTGTCTGACTCGTCTCTCAAGTCTTGAATACCCTCAATTTTCTTCTCTTTGACCAGTTCCGCTATTTTTTCGATTAAACGGGCCTTGTTCACCATGTAGGGCAGCTCCGTTACGATGATAGCCTCCCTGGAGCTGTTTTTGATGGCTTCAATTTCCGTTCTGGCTCGTACCCTGATAATGCCCCTACCAGTCTTGTACGCGTTAACAATGCCTTCCCGGCCTAAAATCAGTCCCGCTGTCGGAAAATCGGGCCCCTGAATGAAGGGAAGAATCTCTTCCAAACTACAAGCATCTCGATGATCGATGTAATATAGCAGGCCGTTTACTACCTCCGTGAGATTGTGGGGGGGGATGTTTGTGGCCATACCAACAGCAATACCTGTCGAACCGTTGATCAAAAGATTTGGTACCTTTGTCGGTAAAACCAGGGGTTCCTGAAGACTGCCATCGTAATTGTCAATAAAATCGACGGTATTTTTGTCCAGGTCTTCCAGAAATTCCTGGGTGATTCGTTGCAGGCGAATTTCAGTGTATCTCATAGCCGCAGGTGAATCACCATCAACAGATCCAAAATTTCCCTGACCGTCGATTAACGGATTTCTCAAGGAAAAATCCTGGACCATACGCACAATAGCATCGTACACAGCCTGATCGCCATGAGGATGATATTTACCAATGACTTCCCCAACAATTCTTGCAGACTTCATATAAGGTCGATTGTGGGCAGCGTTCATGGTGCTCATGGCGTAAAGAACCCTCCTGTGTACGGGTTTTAGACCGTCCCTGACATTAGGAAGAGCGCGTCCAACAATGACGCTCATCGCATATTCCAGATAGGCGGTTTGCATTGTGTCTTCAATATTTACAGAAGTAATTCCGTTGCGATCAGTAGCCATATTAATTATTAAAAGAATTGTGTTTCAATACTAATAGAAGGCGTTTTTAAATTTTTAATACAAAGCCTTTGTTTTTTTCCTTCCCTGGGAGGACACAAGATCCCATTTTAAAACCAAAATTGCATCCTACCCAAATCACGTCAATATGTCATCATGCAAGACTATTAGCAAATCCAGTGTCTTTTCATAGCATTACAACCAGTGACACCAAAGTAGCTTCTTTATCTCCTTACTAGAGGGGGCTGGGTAGCACATCTTTTCTGATGGATTAGTGCCATTGCAAGGCCCATTGCAGTGAAGATCACCGTCTGTACTTCACCATCTCTAAAATTGTTTTCAAAGACCCCGGCAACCATTATTCCGATAAATCCACCAAAAAGACCTGTCAGCCAAGCATTAGATCCATTGACGTTTGGCAGTTTCGATTTTATCGCTTTTATTACTGCGAATAAAAGTACCAGCCACCAGAACAGATAACCAATAATCCCGATTAATCCAAAATCTACCCAAGTCTGCAAATAAATGTTATGAACACCTACTGAAGCCGGATGCTGGAATCGATGATTTTTTTCTTTTGAAAGCTTATCGTAGTACGGTTGTTTCGTAGAATCGTTTTCAGGGCCAAGTCCCAGAATTGGGTTGTCTTTGATCATGTTCACGGCAGCCTGCCACATCATCAGTCTGTCCCGATTGGCTTGCATGCTTGTTATACTCTCAATTCGTTTGCCAATGGTGTTCTTTTGGAAAAACTGTTTTTTGATACCAGGATCCACCAGTGAATAGGCTCCAAATCCTATTGATACTAAAATCAGGATTATAATTAACGATTTTTTTTGCAGGGTAATAAGCGTCATGACAACAATTGCTGCAATTGCACCAAGCCAGACGCTTCGCCCCAAAGTAAAAACCAGACCTGTTAAATTGCACAGGGCTCCAAAAGCGTATAATAGTCTGTCAGACCTTTTTAAGGTTGTTTCGAAAACTGCCGGGGCAAATAAGGTAAATAAAACCAGGGACACCCCACCATAGGTCAGATGATGAGAAAAAGCACCAACAGCATTCCAAAGTTTTCCGTATGGTCTGTAGCTGCCTTGCAGATTCTCGGAGCGGAGAAAATCCATACCTGTAAAAGACTGGATGCAGGCATAAATAGCAATAATGATGGAAACGATAGCCAGAACCCTCAAATACGGGTGTATCTGTCTTTTTCTAAGTGCTAAAAACACTAAAAAAGGCAGACCATATCGCCAGAAAGCCCGAAAGTATTTAAAACCGGATAAGGGCTCGGCTGAAGCGATCGTAGCGACCAAAGCTCCAAGAAATAAAATAATTACCCCATACTGGATCTTCAATGAGATCCATTCTTCCTTTTTGGTAATCAGCAGAAAGATAGTGACCAAATACAAGCCAATTATAGCAAAATCGTCTCCTGCAATACTGAAGGGGATAGACAGCATTAAAACATAAAGAAAGAATGAACGGACCCTTTCTGCTTTTGAACTACCCAAAGTGTCACTCATAAATTCATCAGATTTAGAGGGAGTTTTCTTGCTCAGCAGCATTAAACTGCTGCTTTGGCCTGGTCTGTTTTTAAATGGCAGTTTTTGTACTTTTTACCACTTCCGCAATAACACAGTTCATTCCGCCCGGGAATTCTTGCTTTTCTAACAGGAGCCTGTTTGGGAGCTTCTTTGGCTTGGGGTCTGTCTACCTCGCCATGAATCATTTCCATTTCTTGCTTTTTTCGAGCAATTTCGGTTGGAGGTTCGGAGACAATACTGATGCTGAATAGAGCTTTAACAGTTTCTTCGCTGATGCGCTCCATTAAATCGGCAAACAGTTCATAACCTTCTTTTTTATATTCGTTCAGGGGGTTCTTCTGTGCGTAACCGCGCATGCTGATTCCTTCTTTCAGATGATCCATGGAGAGCAAATGATCCTTCCACATATTATCCGTGATCTCCAACAATATCTGGCGCAGAACTATGTCTTTGAACTCACCGAATTCTTTGGTTTTTTGCTGATATCGTTCCTCGGCAAGCTTTAAAACCCATTGATGCAGCAATTCCCGGGTTGCAGTATGCTTATCAATTTCCGATGAAGACTTTACTTTGAAACGGGTATGAAGTTCACCCTGCAAACCTTCAAGATCCCATTGATCGATATATTTTTCGCTGCAGTATTGCTCCATCAGTTTTTCAATGGCATCATCCAGCAAATCCAAAAATACATCTTCTGCATGTTCACCCAGAATACCACGACGTTGCCTGTAGATAATTTCTCTCTGGCGGTTCATTACATCATCGTATTCCAGTAAATGCTTTCTGATTTCAAAGTTATGCGCTTCCACTTTTTTCTGGGAGTTCTCAATAGCTCGTGAAATCAGAATGTGTTCAATGGATTCATCTTCATCAATTTTCAGTTTACTCATCAGATTGGCAATCCGTTCACCACCAAATATTCTCAGCAAATCGTCTTCAAGAGAAAGGAAATAGCGACTTTCGCCTGGATCACCCTGGCGCCCCGATCGTCCACGCAGCTGATTGTCAACCCTGCGTGATTCATTTCTTTCTGTTCCCAGAATGTAAAGCCCTCCAACATCTTTTACACCATTACCCAATTTAATATCCGTTCCCCTACCGGCCATGTTGGTTGCGATAGTGACGGCACCAGGTTCTCCAGCTTTGGCAATGATTTCAGCTTCTTGTTCATGAAATTTTGCGTTGAGAACTTTATGCTCAATTTTATTTTTGGTGAGCATTCGACTCAATCGCTCAGAGCTTTCGATGGATGCTGTTCCCACCAGTACAGGCTGCTTCTTTTGATAAAGTGTTTTGATCTGGTTCAATATAGCCCGGTATTTAGCATCAGCTGTTTTGTAGATTGTATCAGGTTGGTCCTTACGGATCATATCCTTGTTTGTAGGAACAACAATAACGCCGAGGTTGTATATCTTCATAAATTCATCTTTTTCAGTCTCGGCGGTACCGGTCATTCCGGCGAGCTTTCCATATTTTCTAAAATAGTTCTGAAAAGTAATGGAAGCCAGGGTCTGGTTTTCCTTTTCTATTTTAACCCTCTCTTTAGCTTCCAGGGCCTGGTGAAGACCGTCGCTGAAACGTCTTCCCTCCATCATCCGGCCTGTGAATTCGTCAACGATCAAAACCTTGCCATTTTGCACCACATAGTCGATATCCCGTTTAAATACATAGTGAGCTTTTAAAGCCTGGTTGACATGATGAAGGATGTTGATGTTTTCAAAGTCGAACAGATTGGGTGTTTTTAGCAAACCTGCCAGCCTGGTTTGCATCTTTTCGACTCCTCTTTCGGAAAGTTGAATGTTTCTGGATTTCTCTTCCAACGTAAAATCGCCCGGAATAATAGTGGTCAAATCTTCCAATTCCCTTAAAAAACTTTTTACTTCACCAACTTCAATCTCTTTGTGTTTTGCTATCATTTCAGGTTCAGCATTATCAACAACGCGCCATTCACGTGTTAATCCATACATCTCCCTATCGACCTGATGATACAATTCTGTGGATGCTTGTGCCGGCCCTGAAATTATTAAGGGAGTTCGAGCCTCATCGACCAGGATACTATCCACCTCATCAACAATGGCATAGTGATGCTCGCGTTGAACGTAATCCTGGAGGTCGAACTTCATGTTATCACGCAGATAATCAAATCCGAATTCATTATTGGTCCCGTACGTGATATCAGATCCATATGCTTCTCTCCGTTCATCATCATTCAGACCATGTTTGATTACCCCTACCTTCATCCCAAGGTAGTCATAAACTTTCCCCATCCAATTGGCATCTCTTTCTGCCAGGTAATCATTTACCGTAACCAAGTGAACACCTTTACCAGTCAATGCATTCAGAAAAAGGGGCAGCGTTGCTGTCAGGGTTTTTCCTTCCCCCGTTTTCATTTCAGCAATTTCACCTTTGTGCAGGGAGATTCCACCTAAAATCTGGACGTCGTAATGTCGCTCCCCTAAAGTTTCTTGAGCCGCCTTTCGAACCAGGGCAAATGCTTCAGGCAACACTTCATCTAAATCGGTACCATTTTGAACCTTTGATTTTAAGTCCTCAACTTTTGCCAGGCATTGAGCTTGGGTTAGACCTTTTATACTATCTTCCAGGTTGTTTATTTTGTTGAGTAATGGTCTGTATTTTTTGAGTTCACGATCACTAAAAGAACCGACAATTTTGTTTTTTAGATAATTTAGCATTGTTTATTTCTGGTGTGAGTCAATGGGATTTGAGATTTGTAGATTTGCTAAGTGATGGATGTTACTAAACAGTCGTTCGGTTTTTTGTATATCTTTTAAGCGATAGCAGTTTTAGGAAAATAAATCTATAGCTGGAGCTATCCTATTGTAATATAAAAAGTAAATATTAAATTTCAAGGGTTGGTAAATTAGCTGAAAAATTTATCCGATCAATTTGTTCCCGCTGATGCTGTTTTATCTGGCTTCATTGAGCTGGCAAAGGTATTTTTCATTGTAATTGCAGGATTAAAATATTGCCATTTTACTGATGAAGACGATCTTTTTTGCTTTAAATTGATGAAAAGGATTTCTTCCCTCATATCATAATTATGAAACGGATATTCCTGGAGGGAAATTGGATTTGAACCTGCTGTTTGACCATAAAGCGCAAAGATCTCTCAAACCTGGAATATCACGAATTATGTCAATCTATTAATGGCCAATGACCGAATCAAAGATGAAGAATATAATAGTTGCGGATGACCAGGGATTTTGTTGGGGAGTCAGAAGAGCCCTGGATATAGTTGAGCAGTATGACGAAGTCTACATTTTTGGGGATTTGATTCATAACAAACAAGTCGTAAGCCAACTGGAAAAAAGAGGAAAACAGATCATTCATGAGGTTACAGGAAATGAAAAACGCCCGGTTGTAATTACTGCTCATGGAACGACAATCGAAAACCTCAAAACGTTTGAAGAGCTTAAACTTGATATTGTTGACACTACCTGCCCTTTGGTTAGCAAAATTTATAATGTGGGTGAAAGCCTTGAACAACAAGGCTTTCATATTGTTATTATTGGTGATAAAGATCATGTAGAGGTTAAGGGAATCGCTTCCAGAATGCATCAGCCAGTCATTGTCAAAGATGAAGGCGATATAGAATCTGCCACTTTCCCGGATAAGGTTGGGATTATCTGCCAAAGTACATTTTCAGAGGAGAAATTCCATAAACTTGCCTTACAAATAGAAAGCAGAGTACGGGAAGCAAAGATCAGAAATACAACCTGCTCACCGACCAAAAAACGTCAGGAAGCAGCCGCGTCACTGGCACAGCAGGTTGATATTATGATCGTTGTGGGTGGTTATCATTCTTCCAATACAAAGAAACTGAAAGAAATTACCAGTGCCTACGTAGAGAGTTATCACATCGAAACTGCCGACCAGCTTGAAAAGGAATGGTTTGAGAACAAGAAAGAAATTGGAATAACATCGGGGGCTTCCACATCGGATTGGATCGTTGAAGAAATTTGTGGTAAAATTAGGGAATTTACATGACCATGGGTGACAAAAACTTTCTTCAAACGTATACTTTGAGTTTAACACCGACTTTATGATTTTGTTTGTAACTAACTATAATAATTAAATAAGGTATTAAAATGAATCAGATTCTTGTCTCCACAGACCAAGAAAGACCAGCATTTAAAATTGCTGATGTCAATGAAGCCGAATTCGGTCGTAAAGAAATGCGACTGGCCGAACAAGAGATGCCGGGATTGATGGCCATCAGAGAACGATATGCTGCAGAAAAACCGTTAAACGGCGCGAAGATAATGGGCAGCCTGCATATGACGATTCAAACAGCAGTTTTGATCGAAACATTGGTGGCATTGGGAGCCGATGTTCGCTGGGTAAGCTGCAATATATTTTCCACCCAGGATCATGCAGCAGCTGCAGTGGTAGTAGGTCCTGATGGAACCCCAGAAAATCCAAAAGGGACACCGGTCTTTGCCTGGAAAGGAGAAACCCTGGAGGAATACTGGTGGTGCACCGAACAAGCTTTGAAATGGCCAGATGGTTCGGGACCGGACTTGATTGTCGATGATGGGGGGGATGCCACGCTTCTGGTTCACAAAGGTAAAGAGTATGAAGCAGCCGGCAAAGTTCCTGATTTTGATCCTGACAATGATGCGGAAGAATGGGGTGTGATCCTCGATTTGTTGAGAAAAGAATTAGATAAAGATCCGAAGCGCTGGACGAAAGTCGCAGAAAACATCATCGGAGTCAGCGAGGAAACCACTACCGGTGTTGCACGATTGTATGCAATGCAATCCAAAGGTGAATTATTGTTTCCAGCATTTAATGTCAACGATTCCGTAACCAAAAGTAAATTTGATAATATTTATGGCTGTCGTCACTCACTCACAGATGGGATCTGCAGGGCTACCGATGTGATGATGGGCGGAAAGGTAGCTGTTGTCTGTGGGTTCGGAGAAGTGGGAAAAGGTTCTGCCCAGGCTCTTCGAGGCCAGGGCTGTAGAGTAATTGTCACCGAGATTGATCCTATTTGCGCTTTACAGGCAGCGATGGAAGGTTATGAAGTTAAGACTGTTGAGGATGTGGTTGATATTGCCGATATCTTTATCACAACAACCGGGAACTTTAACGTCATCACCATTGATCATATGGCGAAGATGAAAGACAAGGCCATTGTTGGAAACATTGGGCATTTTGATAACGAAATCGATATGGCCGGACTAAAAGATTTTCCAGGCATCGAAAAGATCAATATTAAGCCGCAATACGATGAATGGAAGTTCCCGGATGGACATAGTGTGATGATCCTGGCTGAAGGCAGGCTGTTAAATCTTGGCTGTGCGACAGGTCACCCAAGTTTTGTCATGTCAAACTCATTCAGCAATCAAGTACTGGCACAATTGGAACTGCATAAAAATAAAGGGAAATACAAAAACGAGGTGTATGTGCTTCCTAAGAAACTGGATGAAGAAGTTGCCCGTTTACATTTGGATCAGTTGGGAGTGAAATTGACAACGTTAACACAAGAACAAGCTGATTATATTGGCTATCCTGTTGAAGGACCTTACAAACCTGATCATTATCGATATTAATGATTCATGGATCTTTAACCAAAAAAGGGAACCCTGAAAAAAGATTCCTTTTTTTGGTTTTCTAGCTTAAAACAGCCCTGAAATATGAAAATCAAATCTTCCGGGGCTCTCTCCCTCAAGTTTATTTAGCTTAAATCCATATTCAAAGCGCAAGACTCCCATTGGGGTAATTAGGTTAACTCCAGTCCCTACGCTTTGCCTGTAGTACCAGTCATTTCTTTCCAGTCCCGTGATTTCGTACATCCTGTCTTCAGCCCAAACATTCCCTGCATCGTAAAAAATGAGGCCTTTGATGTTTTGGCCTTCCCTGGTTAGAGGAAAATAGATCTGCAAATTCAAAAGCCTTTTTTCATTCCCACCTGTATGGGTTTCGTAATACTCCCTGGTTTCATGCTTATCCACAGGTAATACGGCACAAAGAGGATCGGCATTACAATCTGCCTGATCTGTTAAACCATTGTCAGCCATGTAGTCAGCCTGATAGGGATATTTTTCTTCAATATCAAATCCATCCGGCAGTTCATGTTCGCTGGAAGGTCCTTCGATTTCATTCCAATCAAATCCTCTGACAGTGGTGACGCCGCCAAGGGTGTATCGCTTTCCGTTTGGAATTTCCTTATCAGGATTGGATTGTTCCAGGTAGGACCAGTTAAATTTCAATCCGAAAACGATAGTACCTTGTTCATTTAACCGTTTAAAATACTTGTAATTAAAGCTCCTGGTTCGATATTCCGTATTTCCTCCAAGCAACGGTCCACCGACTTGAGACATATACATGGAAATTTCACTGCCATCAGAAGGAAACATGGGATGATCTACGGTGCTGCGGGTCACTCCGGCACCAAGGGTTCGAAAAGAGTTTTTGGTCGCATTATCCAACAAAGTCTCCCCGGTATCGGAGATGTCCTGGTAGTTTTCTTCTCGATATGAATAGGTTGAGGATAGCGACCAATCCTTCCAGATGGGATAGCTCATACCCACGCTAAATCCATTGGATTGAGTATCGTAATATGTTCCGTTTTCAAACACGGAATATACACTAAACCTGTTGGTGAATTTTGTATCCAGGAAGTAAGGAGTTGTAATCCCAAAATCAAAGCGGCTGTCACCCTGGTCCTTTGCTTCAGTGGAAAAACTGATTGTTCTTCCTGTGCCAAGAAAATTCTTTTTTGCAACACTGAGAATCAATGCGAATCCGGTTTCTCCGGAATAAGTAACACTGGCATTAAAGGTGCCGGTTTGCCCTTCTTCAAGCACTACGTCGTAATCCAATGTAGAAGCTTCTTCTCCCTCACTTTTCTCCATTCTTACACCGGTTCCTGTTTTAAAAAAACCAAGCCGGGAAATATTTCTTTGACTCGCTCTTAGTTTGACACCGTTGTACAGTTCGTTGTCATGGATTTCCATTTCACGACGGACAACCTTGTCAATTGTTTCGTAGTTGCCCTGAATCTCTACTCTGCCAATGTATGCTTTCTCTCCTTTTGTAACATGAAAGGTGACATTAACTTTTTTGGTCTTATCGTCTATATCGTTGGTGACCCGAACTCTTTGAAATGCATATCCCTGTTCCAGATAAGAATCAGAGATTTTAAAGCGATCTCCATTTTGTTTAAAAGGGTTATAAATTTCATCGGTTTGTAATGTCAATGTCTCCAACATTTCCGTTTTATCAAACAATAATGGATGTCCATCAGCAGACAGGATGTCAACATCACCAACAAAATACTGATCTCCTTCCGTGATATTGATATCCACGACGACTCTTGAATAGTCCGGGTTTCTGATGAGTACTACTTTTGGTTTATCGATTTTAACTTTGATATAGCCGTTAACCAGATAATGCTGGGTAATGAGCTGCATATCCTGGTTTACCTTTTGT